>PIUA01000038.1 GCA_017577405.1 Bacillota bacterium | reverse complement strand
GGGAAAACTCGCCTGACCGTTCCCGAAGCCGGCGGGTCAGGGCCGGTGCGAGCCAGGCGACCTCCTCTTTCCACACGCTTCCCTGGACGGTGGCCGCATCCCGCACCACCTCGGGCGAGTCGGCTTTCACCACACGGATCCCAGGCAACGCCAGGCCTTCCGGCGGGCGGTACCCCTGCAGGGGGAAGACCATGAACGCCTCGGGGTGTTCCGCCCGGAAGCCTCGCTGTTCGAGCAGTTCTCTCAGGTTCGGAGGCTCGTCGAAGTCGTAAACCTTCCACTCGAAGGAGCACCCCTGCTCGGAAAAATACCGAATCTGCTCCTCGATCTGCCCTGCCACTTCGTCCTGCGGGATCCGGTTGAAGACAATGAACCCCCGGTTGCCGGGCGTTTCGGGGGTGTACCGGCTGAAGTACGGCAGGAGCTCCAGGCGGAGGCCCTCCACCGGCTCGCTCCGGCGCTCCTCGGCGTACAGGGCAAAGATCTCCCGCGGCGTCACAGGCCTTCCTCCTTCTCGGACGCGACGGGGACGTCATTCTCTGGCGACGCGGGTCCTCCTTCGTTACCTGAAGGCGGCGGGAAGATCAGAAGCCTCCCCGGCCGCACCCTAGAACCTCGTGAGCCAAGCCTGTTTCGCCGGTAAGGTCATTCGGGCCGCCGGGCCTGGATATGGGCTGCGGTCACGCCGGCGGGGCCACCGGCGAAGCTTCCAGGGAGGAGCTCCACTCGGGGGTTCTCGAACCCGGCCGCCAGCAAGAGCTGGATGTATTCGTCAGGAGCGAGCGCCCCGTCGGTGCAGGCGCACCAGCCCTCCATGGTGATCCGGTCCGGTTTGGGCCCCACCCGCACCACGTCAGCGATGGCGAGTCGTCCACCGGGCTTGAGCACCCGGTAGGCCTCCTTGAGCGCCCGGGCCTTGTCTGTAGATAGGTTGAGGACACAGTCGCTCATCACGAGATCGACACAGCCGTCGGGAAGCGTTACGGCCTCCATCGGGGCTTGAAGGAAGGAAACATTGGCAAGGCCCAGCCGTTGCCGGTGCCGCTCGGCCTCGGCGAGCATCGCCGGGCTGAGATCCAACCCGTAGACATGGCCATCCGGCCCCACGCGTTC
The DNA here is from genome assembly GCA_017577405.1 of Bacillota bacterium. GTDB lineage: Bacteria > Bacillota > Limnochordia > Limnochordales > Limnochordaceae > Limnochorda. The sequence goes on along the minus strand of PIUA01000038.1, from coordinate 16,981 downwards.
TGCGGCCTTGAGCGCGTTCCGCCCCGCGCCGCATCCGAGATCCAAGACCACCTCCCCGGGAGACGGCTCGCCGAAAAGCGGGTTGAGGGTGCAGCCCCACGAGGGAATGGCCTCCACGTCGGAATCCATTCTCTTCGCGTGAGGATGCGCCTCGCCATCAGATCCCTTTCCGGACTCCTCCCCACACCCGCAGCCGGTCCCTGAGCAGCAGCAACCGCCACCGGCCATGGGCAAGGTGTCCAAGCCGGCTCGAGCCTTCCCAGAGGCATCCCTCCCGGGTTGGGCCGAGCAACGGGCCGCCTGATCATAGTGCCGGATGGTTTCGAGGCGCTGCCGATCAAGGCGCATCACCGTCGCTGTGGCAGGGCATTGGACGGCGAACTCCTCGCTCTCCAGAAGGCGCGCTGGGACCTCGTCTCTCGTGATGGGAAGAAAGCCCAGGCGGAGGAAGAACCCGGCCGCGGTCGTGGTCAAAAGGTAGAGATCGGTCCCTCCCTCCTCCCGGAACCGCTCCAAGGCCCAATGGGCCAGGATGGTCCCGAGCCCGCGGCGTTCCCACCCGCTCCGAACAGCCAGGGACCTGAGAAGGGCGTGAGGATGGTACCACTCAAGACCCACCACACCCATCACCTGCCTTTCGCTCCGCAGCACGCCGAACTCCCTCGGGACGTTCCCAGCCGGCAGCGGAAGGGCCCAGCCCTCAAGAAGCGCTTTCCCCTCAGGCGGAAGTTCGAACACACGCTCCACCGTCACGGCCTCTTGGTCCATAGCGATCCCTCCTGCGCTCAGACGATCCGGAGCCCGGGAACGGGCCCAATGCAGAACGGTGATATCAATATATCTTGATGTATTGGTGACTGCAAGGGTCCAAGGTGCGAGCCTTCCAACGGAGGCCAAACGCGGGGAGACCTCCAACCGGAGGTCTCCCGCGGGCTAGGTTCGGCGTTGGCGTTGGGCGAAACGGAGAGGAGCTGCGGCTAGGAGCGGAGGGCTCCGGCGGTGAGGCCGCTCACCACCTTCTCCTGGAAGAGGATGAAGAGCAGGATGGTGGGCAGGCTCCCCAGGGTGACCGCCGCCATCACCGCCGGCGTGTCGATGCCGTACTGGCCGAAGAGCTGGCGCAGGCCCAATGGCAGGGTGAAGGCGTCAGGCGACTGGAGGAGGACGGAGGCGAAGATGAACTCGTTCCAGGCGCCGATCAGGTTGTAGATGGCCACCGTGGCCAGCGCCGGCGTCGCCAAGGGCAGGGTGATCCGGTAGAAGGTCTGGAAGGGGGTGCAGCCGTCGATGCGGGCTGCATCCTCCAGCTCCTTGGGGATCTGGGCGAAGAACTCGGTCAGGATGAAGACGGAGATGGGCAGGGCGAAGCCCACATACGGCCCGATGAGCGCCAGGATGGAGTCGTAGACGCCCATCCACTGGGTGAGGATGTAGACGGGGATCAAGGTGATGTGGATGGGGATCATCATGCCCGCCAGGATGAGGAGGAAGAAGGGGCGCTTGCCGGGGAAGGCCATCCGGGCGAAGGCGTAGGCCGCCAGGCTGCTCAAGGCGACGATGAGCAGCACCGAGACCCCTGTCACGATCAGGCTGTTGGTCAGGTAGGTGGGGAACCGGCTCGCCCAAACGGACGCAAAGTTGGTCAGCCTCCACTGGGAGGGGAGCGCCCAGGGGCTGATGAGGAACTCCCGGATGGTCTTGAAGGCGGTCAAGACCATGAAGAAGATGGGTGTGAAGGCCACCACGAACCAGACCAGGGCGAGCACATAGCTCATCAACGTCGAGAGGCGCTGCCGCCAGATGGGCCAGCGGCTCACCCGGGGCGTGGGCCCCACCTGCACCGTTGCTGTGGCCATTCCTCGCGTGGACATCCTCAATCCTCCCGCCGAAACTGGGTGAAGTAGAGCAACGTCGAGCTGACCACGAAGGCGATCAGGAAGGACATGACCGCCACCGCGCTGCCGTAGCCCATGCGGAATTGATTGAAGGCCGTCTTGAACATGTACGTGGCCATCAGCTCGCTCGCGTGGTTGGGCCCGCCCATGGTCATGATGTAGATCAGGTCAAAGTACTTGAGGGAGCCCACCAGCGAGAGGACCACCGCGGTCCGGATGGTCCCTTTGAGCAGGGGCAGGGTGATGTAGCGGAACGCCTTGGTCCCCGTCGCCCCGTCGATGGAGGCCGCCTCGTAGAGTTCCTGGGGAATCCCGACCAGCGCCGCCTGGAAGAGGATCATGTAGAAGGGGATGAACTGCCAGGCCATGGTCCCCACCACCGCATAGAGGGCCGTGGCCTCCTCGCCCAGCCAGCCCCGCTGCCACCGCCAAAGCCCCAGTTCACCCAGCAGGTTGTTGAGCAACCCCATGGTGGGGTCGTAGATGTAGATCCACAGAATACCGATGGCGACCGTCGGCACCATGTGGGGCACGAAGTAGGCCGTGCGGAAGAAGCGCATCCCCCGGAGGCCCTTGGTGATCAGGAGGGCCAGCGCCAGAGCGAAAGGCATCTGGGTGAGGATGGAGAGGAGCATCAGCTCCAGGTTGTTCCCCACCGCCTTCCAGAAGACCCGATCCCCCATCAGCCGGGCAAAGTTCTGCAACCCCACGTAGGTGGCCCGGGGGCTGACACCTGACCAGTCGAAGAGGCTGTAGTACATGGAGACGAGGATGGGCCCCACCACGAAGGTGAGGTAGACCGCCAGGGCCGGCAGGAGGAAAGCGTACGCCATCCACTGGGCGCTGCGGCGCCGGGCCACCGCGCTGCGCATCATCAACCGCTCCCTTCGCCGTCACAACGCACCGGAGGCCGGGAGAGGCGGCGAGGCCGCCCCTCCCGGCAGAGCTTACAGCCTTCGAGACAGGGCCCTTAGTCCAGGAGTTCCTTGGCCTTGGCCTCCATGGCCCGGGCCGCCTCGAGGGGGGTCATGGTCCCGCCGAAGATGGCCTGGGTCGTATCCTTGTGGAGCTCGCCCAGCTCCGGCGGCAGGAACTGGTCGTAGTAGAGCTGCATGTAGCCCGCGTTCTCCAGGTAGGCCATCAGGTCGGCCGTCATAGGATCGTCGATGGGCGTGCCGATCACCGCCGGCAGCCGGCCGGTGGCCCGAGTCCAGTCGGCCGCGGTCTGCTCGTCGGTGATGTAGCGCAGGAGCGCCAGGGCCTCTTCGGGGTGCTTGGTGGTGGAGGCCACCGAGAAGAGGTCGCCGCCGGCCACCACTTCCGTCGGGTCAGCAGAGCTGCCCTCGATCCGCGGGAAGGGGAACCAGCCGACGTGCTGGCCGAACTCGGGGTCCTCCGCCCGCGCCTGGCCGGGGAACCAGGAGCCCATCAGGTGCATGGCCGCCCGCCCCGAGTACATGAGGGCGCTGGCCTGGCCGACGTCGTGGTCCAGCCCGTTGAAGCCCGGCGGGAAGGCACCCGCGCGCACCAGCTCCTGGATCAGCTCGCCCGCCCGGACGAAGGCCTCGTGGTCGAAGCCGTAGCCCGGCACCCGGTTGTACGCGTTGAGGAAGACCTCATGCCCGCCCACCCGGTGGGCCAGGTAGATGAAGTAGAAGGCGCCCGGCCACTTGGTCCGGTTGGCCAGGGAGATGGGGATAATCCCCTTGGAGCGCATGTCGGCCACCAGGTCGAGCAGCTCGGACCAGGTCTCAGGCGGCTCCCAGCCGTACTGATCGAAGAGCTGCTGGTTGTAGAAGAAGACGACCACCGCCAGGGTCAGAGGCACCGCGTAGTAGTCGTCGCCGAACTTGGCCAGCTCCAAGGAGGCGGGCACGTAGATGTCGCCCCAGCCGTCCTTGGCCAGCGCCTCGGTCAGGGGCAGGACCATGCCGGCGTCGACGTACGCCTCCAGCCAGCCGCCGCCCCAGGAGTTGAAGACGTCCGGAGGAGTGCCGGCAGCCATGGCAACCTGAAGCTTGGTCTTGTAGGTGTCGTTGTCGGTGACGGTGATGGTGACATCCACATCGGGATAGTCAGCCCGGAAGCGTTCCACGGCGCGTTCGATCACAGCCGCTTCGTGCTCGTTGGTGAAGATGTGCCAGATCTCCAGGCTCTTCCGCTGGGCCGCCACAGGGCTGGCCGCCAGCACCAAGATGCCCACCACGAGCAGAGTCGTCACAGCCCACGTGATCTTTCGGACCTTCACCGTGAAAGAACCTCCCTTCCCATCCTTCGGTTCCTCGAAGCGACACCAGCCAGTTGGTTGCCCCTCGCCCTCATCTGAACCTTCCGAGCCTCCCTCCCTTCGCAAGGCCGAAAAGCAAAGCCCCGCCCTCCCAGCCAGGCGCCCCGAGACGGTGGCGCCCCAAGGGGGACGGGGCGCCCACCGGCCTACCCTTCCCGGCCCAGCCGGGGGAGAGGTTCAAATCGCTCGGGATGGGGTGCCCTGGCCCGAACCAGGTACCGCTCCACCCAGCCCCGAGCCTGGTCGGGGTGCTCGGCCGCCCAAACCAAGCTTTCGTGATCCAGCTCGTTGATCCGGTCGCAGGCGGCCCGGATCGCCTCGATGGAGGCCCGCACCGCCTCCTCGGGCGGCATCCGCTCGGGGTTGAGGTCGAGCCCGAAGAGCTCCTGGTACCCGTGGGTCTTCAGGGTGTAGAGGGCCGCCTCCAGCTGCTCCGGCGCCACCATGCCCACCGGCAGGTCCAGATCGTAGCCGCCCAGGGGCTGGGCGTTCCAGTGGGTGTGGGCCAGCCGCCCCGCCTCCAGGATGAGGCTGAAGCTGTAGGCCAGGTCCTCATAGGCCATGAGCATGTGGCCCACCTCGGGGTTGAGGCAGACCAGCGCGTGGCCCTCGTCCAGGAGCTTCCGGTTCTCGGGGTGCTGGAGCTGGGCCTCGACCCGCTCGGCCAAGAGCAGGCCCTCCGCCGTGGTCCCGAAGAGGATCCGGCCGCGGGGCTCGTAGGGCTTGGGCTCGAAGGCGATCCGCACCCCCGGCACCGTCTCCATGGCCTCCACCAGCCCATCGATGAAGCGACGGCGGGCGTCGGCCAAATTGGCGCCGAAGGGTTGCTCAAAGCCGTCGATGCCCGGCCAGACCACCATGAAATCGGTGTTCAGCTCCTTGTTCAGCTGGAGGCTGCGGATGGTGCGGTCGATCGCCTTGCGGCGCGCCTGCGGGATCGGCGAGGAGAGAGAGCCGAACTCGAAGTCGGCGTCCCGGAAGAGGAGCGGGATGACCGACACGATCCGGATCCCGGTCTCCTGGCTGAAACGCTTCCAGAGATCCAGGTTCTCCTCGTTGATCTCGTTGGGATAGTGGGCTTCAACCCCCACCACCCCCAGGGGCGCCAGAGAAGCGATCCGCTCCAGGCGTTCCTCAATGGAGAGGACAGGTTGGTAGGGGTCGTGGAACCGGTTGTCCGCCGGGTTGAAATACCAAACCCCCACGGAGAAGCGGGGGTCGAGGGTGAACGACTTCAGGAACGCTGCCAAATCGCTGCCGCGCCGAAGGGTCGCCTGATTTCGGAGATCCCGCAACGCCACCGGGACACCTCCTTTGTTTCCCCAACCAACTATTGACTCTTATACGACATGGCTCAAGAGTCTCCTCCCTCCCGGAGCCTGTTCCTTGCATCACGGATGACCAGGCGTTAGAATAGCCTCGTATCCCGTCTCTTTGGCCTGGTCCTTTGAAACGGTAGGCAACCCGACCCCCAAGGAGTAAGTTGGCGCAATCACCCTTTCGGAGGTGGCGGCATGGGCCCCTATGCATCCACGGCAGACCAGTTTCTCGTGAAAGCCTTCAACCAAGGGATTGTCCTTCATCTGCTGCGGGTGCAGGGCCCGCTCTCCCGAGCCGACATCGCCAAGCTGACCGGCCTGAACAAGACCACCGTCTCCGTCCTGGTCGACGAGCTGATCCGCCGGCACCTGGTCCGGGAGGTGGGCATGGGTACCTCCAGCGGCGGCCGCCGGCCCCGGCTGCTCGCCCTCAACGCCCAGGCGGGGCTGGTGGTGGGCGCTGATGTGGCCGTCGACTACCTGCTGGTGGTGGTCCTGGACCTCCAGGCCAAGACCATCTGGAAGCGTCGGGTGGATCGGGAACCGGGCACCGATGCGGCGACGGACCTGGCCCGCCTGGGGGATTTGATCGCGGAAGGGGTGGCCGCCGTGCCCGAGACCCCCCTGGGCCTCCTGGGGATCGGGGTGGGGGTGCACGGCCCCGTGGAGCACCCGGGCGGGCGGCTCATCATCGCGCCCAACATGGGCTGGACCGACGTGCCCGTGGGGGAGAGTCTGCGGGAGCGGTTCCAGGTGCCTATCGTGGTGGACAACGAGGCCAACACCGGCGCACTGGCGGAGCTCTGGGCGGGCGCCGCGCAGGATGTGAGCGACCTCTTCTACTTCAGCATCGGCATGGGCGTGGGGACGGGCATCGTCCTCGACGGGGAGCTTTACCGGGGCAGCGCCGGCACCGCCGGGGAGATGGGCCACACCACCATCGACCCTTCGGGGCCCCTCTGCACCTGCGGGAACCGAGGGTGCCTCGAGACCTTCGTCTCCGAGCGGGCTCTTCTCCGGTACGTGCGGGAGACCTTGGGCGAGGCCGCGCCCAAGAGCCCGGCCGAGGTCTTTGCCGCCGCCGACCAGGGCGAAGCCTGGGCCATCGCCGGCCTGGCCCAGGTGGGCAACTACCTGGGCATCGGCGTGGCCAACGCCATCAACACCTTCAACCCCGAGCTGGTGGTGATCGGCGGCCCCATGGGGAGCACGGGCCACCACGTCCTCAACTCCGTGCGGCGGGTGGCGGAGCAGCGGGCCCTCCCCTTCCCCTTCAGCCGGGCCCGGATCGTCACCTCCAGCCTGGGCGAGGAAGCGTGCGCCTTGGGCGCGGGCATCCTCATCCTCCAGGAGTTCTTCCGCATCCCCCAGGTGCGGACGGCGGACCGGGCCCCCGAGAACGTCCTCGGCTCCGGCAAGCGCCGCCAGGGCGCCAGCACTTCAGGCCTGCCCGAGGTGGGCGTCCACTACTCCACGGTGGGCAACGCCTAGCCCCCGGGCACGGCTCACCGGCCACCGTCCCGCCGCGCTCGGGAGCTGTCCGGCCTCAGCCTTCCAGCGTCCGGCCGTCGGGCCTCCAGTTCTCCCGCCCGCCAGCCCTCACCCGTTCGGCACCGGAAAGGCCAAGCGGTAACCCACGCCTCGGACCGTCTGGATCAGTCCCGCCCGGGAGGCCAGCTTCCGCCTCAGACCGGCCACGGTCACATCCACCACGTTGCTCGCATGGGCCTCATCCCAACCCCACACCGCGGCCAGAAGCTCCCGGCGGGCGACGGCCTGGTCGCACCGGCGGGCCAGCTCCCGGAGGACCCCAAACTCCCTGGGCGTGAGGCGGATGGGCTCCCCCGCCACCCAGACCTCCTGGCGGGCCTGATCCACCAGTACCGCCCCGCAGAGAAGCCGCTGCTCCCTTCCCTGCTGAAGCAGGCGCTCCACCCGCCAGCGGAGCTCCACCTGGTGGCAGGGCCAAACCAGCAGGTCATCGACGGTGCCGGCGGCTATGGCTTGGCCCAGGCAGGGCAGCCGGTCCAGCTCCCGGCGCCGCACCAGGAGGAGCCGGGGCAGGCAGGCCCGGCTCAACCACCGGGCCCGGGCCGGGCGAATGAGATGGCTGTCGATCACCAGCAGGTGGACCGGCGCCGGACAGGAGAGGACAGCCGCCGGATCCAGCACCACCAGCCCTACCTCGGGGCCCAACAGGGGCGCCAGCTCCCCGGCGAGGGCTGAATCTGCGGTCACGAGCCCCGCCACCGAAGCTTCACCGGGCGACAGGCTGGATTCAGGAAGACTTCCGACCGCGTCCCATGGCGTCATGACCCTCTGGGAGCCCAGGCTCCCCGCGCGACTGGCACTCGGGGCAGAGGCCCTTCAGCTCGATTTGGGCGTCCAGCACCTGGAAACCTGTCTGCTCAGCGATGGTCTCGACTCGGCAGTGGCAGAGCTCCGCCTCCACCTCCACCACCCGCCCGCAGCCGGTGCAGACCAGGTGGTGGTGGTGCTCGGTCCGCCCATCGTACCGGGTGGCATGCCCGCCCAGCCGGATCTCGGTGACCAGGCCCGCCTCGACCAGCGCGTGGAGCGCGGTGTAGACAGTGCTGTAGGCGATGGTGGGGTGCTCAGCCCGGACCCGCTCGAAGATCTCCATGGCGGTGGGGTGATCGTGGGAGCGGCGAACCACGTCGAGGACCGCCTGGCGCTGCAGGGTCATCCGGATGGGCCGGCCGTGGCTTTCCATAGAAGACTCCGCTCCGTTCCTCTCGAACTCAGATCGACTTTTCTTTTCATTATACGTGATCCTGGGTGCGACCGGTAGGGAACGGAGCGGCGGCACGGGACCCCGCCGGATCCCGTGCCGCCTGGCCGTCAACCCTTCATCAGCCGGGCAGCGATCTCCGCAATCTCGGCAGGATCGTACTCGGGCGCGAAGACCTCGGGCACCTCGGGCAGGTTGGGCACGGGACCGCCCTCGGGCGGACCGTCCACCACCTCGAGGTCGCCGCTGCCGTCGGGCGACGGGCCGTTCCAGATCTTGGCGATCTCCTTGTAGTCCTCCGGGCTGTAACGGTACAGCTTCCGGTGGAAGCCCATCTGCTCGTACTTGCGCGCCTCGGGGAACTTGCTGTTGTCGATCTTGGGCACCGGCAAGAGCTTGGGGATCTCAACCCCCGTCAGGGTCTCCAGCGCCTTGGCATAGGCCAGCGCATGGACCCCGCCCCGGACCAGGAGGTAGCCCACCATCTCCCGGGCCACCGGGTTGTCGGTCATCTCGTAAACCCGCAGCTTGGCCATGCGGGCGCCGACCTCGAGGAAGAAGTTGTGGAGCAGGTCCAGGATCAGGTTCCCGCTGGAGAAGACGTAATCACCGTTCCAGTGCCCGCCCATGGCGTTGCCCACCAGAGCCGCCTGCCCGGTGTTGATGAAGTGGTGGACGTTCCGCACATCCTTGACCACCTTCAGCGGGGCGTCCTCGGGCGAGGCCGGCTGGGTGCTGCCGGAGAGGAGCAGGTTGATGGTGGTGGCCACCAGCTCGATGTGGCCCAGCTCCTCGGTGGCGATGTTGGCGATGAGGTCGTAGTACGGCCGAAGCTTGTCGCGCCCGCGGAAGTTGAAGGACTGGTAGGTGTAGTTCATCAGGGTGGACATCTCACCGAAGCGGCCACCCAAGAGCTCCTGAACGGCTGCCGCCGCGTTGGGGTCCGCCTCCTTGGGCTGGGGCAGCTCGATCTGGAGCCGGTCGATGCGCAGATACATCCTGTGCATCCTCCCATCGCTGGTGGGAAATCGAACTCAATTCGAGTTCCGGTTTCATTGTAATCAGCCGTCCGCTGGGGAGGATGAAGGATTGATGAAGATGGAGCCGCGCTCAGGCCCGGCCTGCCCGGGGGCGCCACCCCTTCACCAGATGGTGGCGCCCCCTTCCACCGGGAGGATCGCGCCCGTGACGAAGGACGCATCCTCCGAGGCCAGGAAGACCACGGCCCGGGCGATCTCCTCAGGGGAGGCGATCCGGCCCAAGGGCGAGGCGCCGGCCAGACGGGCGGCCACCTGGGGGTCCGAGCGGATGTCGGCGGTCATGGGGGTGGCCACCCAGCCGGGGGCGATGGCGTTCACCCGGATCCCCGCCTGGGCGTAGCTCACCGCCATGGCCCGGGTGAGCGCGATGACGCCGCCCTTGCTGGCGGCATAGGCGTGGGTGTCGTTGGGGGGCAGGCTCCCCTGGAGGGCGTCGTCGGAGGCGATGTTCACCACCGCCCCGCCCTCCTCCAGCATCAAGGGGATGAAGGCCCGGCTGGCGAGGAAGACCCCCGTCAGGTTGACGGCCAGCACCCGCTCCCACGCCTCCGGGCTGCAGGCGTGGACCGGGCCGTCGCCGACGTGCCGGCCGCTGATGCCCGCGTTGTTCACCAGCACGTGGCACCGCCCGAAGCGGGCCCGCACCTCGGCCGCCGCCCCCTCCAGCTCCTCGGGCCGGGTGACGTCCGCCTTGATGAAGAGGCCCTGGGTCCCGGCGCCGTGCCCCGCCTCCGCCACCAGGCGGGCCGTCGCCCGCCCGTCCTCTTCCAGCACATCCAGAGCCACCACCGCGGCCGCCCCCTCCCGGGCCAGTTCCACGGCGATGGCCCGGCCGATCCCCCGGGCCGCGCCGGTGACCACCGCGATCCGGTTGTGGAAGCGTGGATGGTGAGGCTGCGCATGGTTCGGCGTCAACGGGTGCCTGGCCCCCTTTGTGAGGTCGCGCGTCGTGGGCTCGGTTGGTGCCCCGGCCTACCGGAAGATGGCCCGGGGCAGGTAGCAGGAGACCACCCAGTTGGGCGCGTCCACCACCTCGGAGATCTTCAGGTCGGCGGCCACACTGCAGAGGACGTAGGCCAGCGGGGGATCGAGCCGGTACTCCCGGCCGATGAGCTCGATCATCTCCCGTACCGAGTCCTTGGCCGCCTCCATCAGGTCGGGTCCGATGCCGCAGGTGACGTGGTAGCCCTTCTCGCTCACCGCCGGCCCCGGCGCCCCGGGCAGCTCGAAGCGGGGCAGCCGCTGGTTCGTCCCCTTCTCCAGCCCGAAGCGGAGGCGGACCTTCATGGCCGTCTCAATGGCGGTGCCGCAGACCTCGCCGTCGCCCTGGGCGGCATGGGTGTCGCCCACGGAGAAGAGGGCCCCCGGCACCTGGACAGGCAGGTAGAGCTTGGCGCCCGCCACCAGGTCCCGGATGTCCATGTTCCCGCCCACGGCCCGGGGCGGCACGATGGAGTGGGCCCCAGGCTCTGCCGGCGCCACCCCGATGGTGCCCGGGAAGGGCCGGAAGGGCAGGCGGATCTCGGGCGTGAACTCCACCCACTGCCTGTCGTAGCGGGAGAGGTGCAGGTAGGGTTCGGCAAAGTCGTCCGCCAGGAGGCCGAAGCCCGGGATGATGGCGGACCACCCCCAGCCGCTCCCCTCCAGCTCGAGGATCTCCACCACCAGGGAGTCGCCCGGCTCGGCCCCCTCGACGAAGACGGGGCCCGTCACCGGGTTGACCCGACCGAAGTCGATCCGGGCCACGTCCTCCGCGCTCGACTGGGCGGAGAGCTGGCCGCCGGAAGCATCCCTCGCCTCAAACTCCACCTCATCCCCCGGCGCCACCGTTGCCACCGGGGTCAGGCTGTTGTCCCACGCAAAGTGGACATGCTCGCTGTGGATCGTCCGGTACGAGCTCACCATCATTCCTCCGTCCTCGGCGGCGTTCTTTGGCCGCGGCTCCCGGCAGGCCCCGCCTCCCCGCCGGGCGAGATGCTTTAGGAGCATCATACCAATTCTTGCCCGCCGGCTCATCCCTCAGACACCTTGAAGCGCAACCCATGGGGTCGAGCATGGCCCGGGAGCTCCTCTCCGAACCCCGCGAGCTTCCCCCGGAAAAGGAGAGCCATCCCCCGCCGGAGGGATGGCTCCCAAGCCCTGACGCAACGATCCGTCGGGCTCTACCCGTCGACCCGCTGGATCCGGCCCTCCACAGCCGCGGTGACGGGGCCGTCCAGCTGCTCAAGGTAGGCCACCAGCACGTCCAGGTCGATGGGGCCCGCTTCGCGGTTGGTCCCCTCGGTGAAGACGGTGAAGTTGTCGCCGCCTTCAGCGAGGAACCCGTTGACGGCCACCGTGTACCGCCGGTCCGGATCGAGGGGCCGGCCCGCCTCGTCCCGGACTTCCACCACCTTGTCGCCCACCGGGCGCCGGTCATCCCAGGTGTAGCTGAGGCCCGAGATCTGGAGGAACCGGGTGCGGATGGATCCGTCGCTTTCAGACTGCCACTGCTGGTTGAGGAGCCGCCGGATCTGCTCCCCCGTCAGCTCCAGCTTCACCATGGGGTTGTTGAAGGGCTGGATGGCGTACAGCTCCCCCCAGGTGACGGGGCCGGCGTCCAGGTCCGCCCGGATGCCGCCGGGGTTCATGAAGGCCATCTCGGTCCCCAGGCCCCAGCGCTGGGCATCGGCGATGAGGTTCCCCAGGGCCGACTCCCCAGCCGGCGAGGCGGTGCGGGTGATGGGCTCGGGGGCCTCGGCCACCACCCGGGCCACCCGGTCCGCAACCCGCTCCTGGTACTGGGCGACCAGCCGCTGGATGGCCGGGTCGGGCTCAATTTGATCGGCCCAAGTCGTCACCACGGAGGCGACGGAGAAGACCACATCGCCCGTCTGGGGATCGATGACCAGGTCCACATCCGAGAAAGCGGTGCCGCTGGAGTAGGCCTGGACCACCAGCTTGCCGTTGATCCGGCTGTTGAGGAAGCTGTGGGTGTGGCCCGCGAGGATCACGTCCACCGCGTCGTCCACCCGCTGGGCCAGGTCCACGATGGGGCCTTCGATCGTGCCGTCCTGGCTCTGGAAGCCGCCCAGGTGGGCCAGGACCACAATGGCCTCCACCCCTTGCCGCCGCAGCTCGGGCACCCACCGGTTGACGGCCTCGGCCTCATCCAGGAACTGGAGGCCGGCCACTGCACTGGGCACCACGATGGAGGGCGTCTCGGTGGTGACCACGCCGATGAAGCCCACCCGCACCCCGTTGACCACCTTGATCACGTAGGGCGGCAGGATGGGATCCCCTGTTGCCGCGTCGACCACGTTGGCCACCGTGTAGGGGAAGGCCGCGCCGGGGAAGTAGCCCGTCGCCTCGTGGCGGCCGCCGTGGATCAGCCGGAGCATCTCCTCCAGGCCCTCGTCGAACTCGTGGTTCCCCACGGTGCCCACGGCGAAGCCCATGACGTTGAGGAACTCGATGGTGGGCTCATCTTGGAGCAGGGCGGAGATGGGCGGGCTCGCCCCGACCATGTCGCCCACGTGGACCAAGAGGGTCCCCGCCGGGTTCTCAGCGATCCGTTCCTGGAGGTACGCCGCCAGCACCGGGGCGCTTCCTACGGGCCGCCCCGAGACCATGCGCCCCTCATCCAGCTGCCCGTGGAAGTCGTTGATGGCCAGGATCTGGACCAGCACGGGACTGGCCGCCTCATCGGCCGCCAGGGCCGGCGCCCAGGCGGAGAGGGCCAGAACCAAGGCGAGAAGCGTCGTCGAGAACCTACGCAAGAGCTTCACCACGCCGCTCCCTCCATGCACTGCCGTGTTGGACCGTTCGCGGGTGAGGTTAGGCAGGTGCGTTTGGCATTCCTTCCCAGGAAGAGGCTCAAGGGGAGCCCGGCCCCTCCGCCGCTGCCCAGGCCGTTCGCCGTTCCACCACCTCGGTGGCCAGGAGCATCAGGGAAGCGTACAGGAGGACGACCACCGGCAGCCAGCCCAGGTGCCGCCCCGCGGTGATCCACCCGAAGGCAGGCGGCAGGAAGGTGGTGCCTGTGTAGGCGACCCCCATCTGGATGCCGATCAGGCTCACCGCGGCCTCACCAAAGCGCCGGGGCGTCTCGTGGAGCATGGCGGGGTAGATGGGGGCGCACCCCAGCCCGACGAGGGCAAAGCCCACCAGAGGAACCACCCCGCCCACCGGAATGAACATCACGGCCATGCCGGCCAGGATGGTCCACAGCCCTGCCCGGATCAGCCCCGGGTTGCTCATCCGCATGGAGGCAAAGCCAGAGACGAACCGCCCGAAGGTGAGGCTGCCGTAGAACAGGGAGACGCCGAAGGCCGCCGCGACGGGGTCGAAGCCCCGGGCCCTGACCAGAAAGCTGCTCCCCCACAGGCCCATGGTGGCCTCCAGGCCGCAGTACAGGAAGAAGGCGAGCAAACCTGGAGCCACGCCCGGCAGCCGGAGGAGGCGGCCCAGGGTGAAGGAGCGGGCCTGGAGAGCGCTCTCCGCCGTCTGGCCCTCATCCCCGCCTGGTTGACGAGCCGCCTCCCGAACGGGAGCACCTGCAGCGGGTCGCTCCCCCTCCATCCGCCGCCAAAGAGGGATCGACGCGAACAGGATGGCCGCTAGCCCGATCTGGATGAGGCTGATGATGAGGTACCCTCCCCGCCAGTCACCGCCCTGGGCGATGAAACGAGAGAGGATCAAAGGACCCGTCATCGCGCCCACGCCCCAGAAGCAGTGGAGCCAGTTCATGTGGTGGGCCGCGTAGTGGGTGGCCACAAAGTGGTTGAGAGCGGCGTCCACCGCGCCCCCGCCCAGCCCCAGAGGAACGGCCAGGGCCAGAAGCCACCCATAGGACGGCGCCTGGGAGAAGCCAAAGAGGGCCACGGCCGTAAGGGCCACACTCACCCGGGTGACCGCCCCCGAACCGAAGCGCGGCAGCAGGGAGCCGCTGGAGAAGCTGGCGATAATGGTGCTCCCGGCGATGAGCATGGAGATGACGCCGGCAAAGCTGTAGGGCACACCCAGGTCCGGCTGCATGACCGGCCAGGCGGCGCCTAGCAGCGAATCAGGGAGGCCGAGGCTGATGAAGGTGGCGTAGATCAGGGCTAGGAACAAGGTTGCCGTAAAGATCGCCCCCATAGGCGACACCATCAAGCTCCGTTCACCATTGCAGCCATTCTATCACTCGTCGCATCGCCGAGCATGTTCTTTCCATCTCCGGATCGGCCCTGCACCTGTCGATCTCCAAATTGTCCGCTCCCTGAGCGTTGATCCAGGCCTATCGCGCTCGCACTGGAGACCGGTCCCTCCTCACGCACAACCGCCTACTTGATGTCGCCGACGCGGATCTTAGTCACAAAGGGCTGGTGGCCCGCGCGGGACCGCCTCCGACCAACCCGCTGGAAGTAGCGGCCCCATTGGAGGAGCTACCAGACCAAGGACCAGCTCCGCGGCACTTGGAGGCCATGTCGGCCCGCGTGTCACCTACGAGTCCCCAACCCACGTTCGTTCACCCGCTTCCCAATAGAGATCGGGGGCGTGCTCTCCGCCGAAGGCGTGGCTCAAGTGGCCGTTAGGTTCCTTCTCGGTCGTACCCGGACGCGACCCAGCAGGAACACTCGCTCACACACCGAAAGGGTATAACGTTATAACAGGTTCCACCCGGGGGCTACGCTCATGGAGCTCCACCGCGAGGACTCAGTTCCACTCTACCACCAGCTACGCAATCTTCTCCGGAACTACATCGTCGAGGAGAAGCTGCCGCCCCATACACGGCTTCCTAGTGAAGGGGAGCTCCAGGCCCAGTACGGGGTCAGCCGGATGACCGTCCGCCTGGCATTGAACGATCTGGTCAAGGAAGGCCTCATCTATCGCCAGGCCGGCAAAGGTACCTTCGTGGCTCCGCCACGGGTCTCGAAACGCTTTGTCTCCATGATCAGTTTCACGGAGGAGCTGCGAAATCGAGGTTTTCGCCCATCATCCAAACTTCTGGAGGCCCGGGAGATCCCAGCCAGCGATGAAATCGCTGCGAGACTGCATCTTTCGCCAGGGGATCCGGTGATACGCGTACGCCGCATTCGCTACGCGGACGGCGAGCCCGTCGGCTATAACACCAGCCACCTCCGGGCTGATCTTTGTCCAGGTATTCTCGAAGAGAACCTCGCCGAAGGCTCTCTCTATGAACTCATTGAACGGCGCTACGGCCTGCGCATTGTTCGTGCCTCGAGGGACCTGGCCTCCATCCCGTGTCCTTCAGATCTAGCTGATGTCCTTCGTGTCCGCTCAGG
Source organism: Bacillota bacterium (assembly GCA_017577405.1). Lineage (GTDB taxonomy): Bacteria > Bacillota > Limnochordia > Limnochordales > Limnochordaceae > Limnochorda. The sequence continues at coordinate 1,422 of PIUA01000038.1, read as the reverse complement.
GGACCCCATCCTTCAACTCCTGGGCGTGGTGTATGTCGAAGACGGAACACCTCTCGACTTTTGTGAGGAGTACTATCGCGAGGACCCGTAACCAGCGCGCGGATCATGACGTTCGAAGAGGGATAGCAAGTGTCGAGCGAGATCCACCAAACCTCTCCCAGGCGAACGAGACGCCCTTGCGTGGCTGTGATCGGAGCCAGTCAGTGTTCCCCCAGACTCGCCCAGTGGGCCGAAGAGGTGGGCGAGGGGATCGCCACCCTGCCTGCGGACCTGGTCTGTGGCGGCCTAGGAGGTGTCATGGAAGCAGCTGCCCGTGGTGCCAAGCGCGGGGGGGCACGCACCATCGGGTTGCTTCCGGGGATTCATAAGGAAGCCGCCAACCCTTTCATTGACATTGTCCTTCCTACTGGCATGGGCCAGGCCCGAAACGTTCTGGTGGTGCTGGCCGCTGACGTGGTCGTGGCTGTTGGCGGGGAACTGGGCACGCTGTCCGAGCTCAGCCTTGCCCTCAAGCACGACATACCCGTTGTCGGCGTGGATACGTGGCCCGTGGAAGGCTGGTTGGAAGATCCGTCGATCCCATTTTCGCAAGCGAAAGATCCTCAGGAGGCCCTGCGCATCGTGCGCCAGTGGCTTACTTCGGGTTTGCCACCGAGAGGGGTGAGAGGGGCCGAAACAACCTAAGTCTGTCTTCGGGATCAAGGCCTTGTGGCATTCTGTGCTGAGCAGTTCCCACCAACACCCGGTAAGACTGCGAAGGGAGGCATTTCCCGCCATGCTTTCGAGGCCTTTGCGCCTGCTGGTAAGCCTGTTCGCTGTCGCATTCCTCTCGGCGTGGAGCATGGGCGTGGCCTTCGCCCAGCCCGTCCAGATCGAGTACTGGCACATCAATTCGGCCACGTTCGGTGGTGACGCCGTCAAGGAAGCCATCGCCGTCTTTCAGCAGAAGCACCCCGATATCAAAGTCACGGACCGGTTCCAGCAGGGAGACTACGGGGGCCTGCTGAACAACCTCCAAGCTGCTCTTGCAGCCGGCAATCCCCCTGCCGTCGCCCAGATCGGTTACAACTACCGGCTCTTCGCCTTTGACCAAATCCCTCATACACCGATCGCTTCCTTCGAGAGCATTGATCCCGAGTATAACGCGTACCTGGATAGCTTCGTAGAAGGCATCCTTGGCCTGGGCCAGGATGAGAATGGTGTTCAAAGGGCCATCCCCCTGGCTGTAAGCGTGCCGCTGCTGTACTACAATGCTGACCTCTTCCGCCAGGCCGGCCTTGACCCTGACAACCCGCCCTCTACCTGGCAGGAGGTTCGCGAGGCGGCGAAGCTCATTCGTGAGAGGACTGGGCAATACGGCATTGGCATCCAGATCACCAGTGCCAACAACTGGATCCCACAGAGCATGGTGGAATCCAATGG
>PIUA01000037.1 GCA_017577405.1 Bacillota bacterium | reverse complement strand
GATGGGTAGACGCGACAGGCCCGGCCCCGGGCTCCCGTGCGCACCCCCACCCGCCTCGACGCGCCCCGGCCCCACCCCCGGGCGGTGCGGCGGGCGGGCGCCCTGGGGCCCTGCCGGGGGGTCAACCTGAAGCCGGGGGGGGTGGGCGGGCCGGCGGCCGCGCTGGAGATCGAGGCGCTCTGCCGGGAGGCGGGGCTGGACCTGTGGATCGGCGGCATGCTCGAGTCGGGGGTGGGGCGCGCCCTGAACCTCATCCTGGCCGCCCTGCCGGGGGTGACCCTCCCGGGCGATACGTCGGCCAGCGACCGCTACTTCGCCCGGGACCTGGTCCGCCCGCCGGCGCGGCTGCAAGCCGATGGGACCATTCCCGTCCCCAAGGGGCCGGGGCTTGGGGTGGAGGTGGACCGGGAGTACCTGGCCACCGTCACCGTCCGGGAGGCGTGGCTTAGGCCGCCCACCCGGTGAGCCGGCGCCGGCCGCGGCGCCCCGGCGGGCGCGGCGCCCGCTAGCGGTTGGCCCGGGGATCCAGGGCGTCCCGCAGGCCGTCCCCAAGCAGGTTGAAGGCGACCACCGCAAAGATGATGGCCAGCCCGGGGAAGAGGCTGATCCAGGGCGCGACGGCGAAGTAGGCGAACCCCCGGGCGATCATCAAGCCCCACTCGGGCGCGGGAGGCTGGGCGCCCAGGCCGAGGAAGCCCAGCGCGGCCGCATCGAGGATGGCCGTGCCGAGGGAGAGGGTCGCCTGGACGATGACCGGGGTGAGCCCGTTGGGCAGGATGTGGCGGAAGAGGGTCCGGAGGTGGCCCGCTCCCAGGGCTTGGGTGGCCAGCACCCACTCCTGCTCCCGCAGGCTGAGGACCATGCTCCGGGTGAGGCGGGTGTAGATGGGGATCTGGACCACACCGACGGCGATGATGGTGTTGAAGATGCCGGGCCCCATCGCGGCCACGATGAAGATGGCGAGCAGCACCGAAGGGAAAGCGAGGAGGATGTCGGTCAGCCACCCGATCATCGTGTCCACCCAGCGGCCCAGGTAGCCTGCCAGAAGGCCCAAGAAGGAGCCTATCACCAGCCCGATGGAGACGGCCAGGAGGCCCACCCGCAGGCTGATTCCCGTGCCGTGCCAGACCCGGTTGAGGATGTCCCGGCCCAGCTCGTCGGTCCCCATGGGGTGCTCCCAGGAGGGCGGGTTGAGGCGGGCCCGCAGGTTCCGGTCGGTGGACGGATCGTAGGGGGCGATGATGGGCGCGAGGAGGCTCATCACCACCAGGAAGCCAACCATGGCCAAGCCCACCATGCCCGACCGGGACCGGCGGAAGCGGCGCCAGGCCTGGGCCCAGGGGCTCCGGCTCTTGGGGAGGTGCCCGGCGACCGGCTGGGGTTGAACGCCTTCGAGCGCGTGATCGTTGACAGCCATACCCTTCCCCTCCACTCCTCACACCCGGAACCGTTCGAACGTCCTCAACCGTACCGGATCCGGGGATCAAAGAAGGCGTAGGAGACATCCACCAGCGTGTTGATCACAACGTAGATGGCGGCGATGAAGAGGGTGCCGCCCTGGACGATGGGGTAGTCCCGGGCCCCGATGGCGTCGTAGATCCACTTGCCCATCCCGGGCCAGTTGAAGATGGTCTCGGTGAGGATGGCGCCGGTGAGAAGGCTCCCAAAGGAGAGTCCCACCACGGTGATGATGGGCAGCATGGCGTTCTTCAGGGCGTGACGCCAGGTGACCCGCAGGGTCGAAAGCCCTTTGGCCCGGGCGGTGCGGACGTAGTCCTGGCCCAGCACCTCCAACATGGCCCCCCGGGTCATGCGGGCCACGGTGGCCGTGGGGATGGTCCCCAAGGCGAGGGCGGGGAGGATCAGGTGCCGGATGGCATCCCAGGCGGCCGCCCACTGGCCCTGCAGGAGGCTGTCAAGGATCAAGAAACCCGTGATCCGGGGAACCGACACCCCAGGGCTCAACCGGCCCGACGGGGGGAGCCAGCCCAGGTGGACGGCAAAAATGTAGATCAGGAGCATCCCCAGCCAGAAGATGGGCATGGCGACCCCGAAGAGGGAGGCGCTGGTGACCACGACGTCGGCCAGGGAGTTCTTCCGCATGGCGGCCACCACACCGGCGGGCACCCCGATGAGAAGCGCCACCAGGATGCCCCCCACGGCCAGCTCGAAGGTGGCGGGGAAGCGGGCGGCCAGCTCGGTGGCCACATCCACCCGGGTGAAGATGGACTGGCCCAGATCGCCCCGCAGGATGCTGCCTAGAAAGGCAAAGAACTGGCTGTCCACCAGATCGCCCACGCGCCCGGAGTGCTGGAAGGCGGCCAGGTTGAGGAAGAGGGGTTTGTCCAGGTTGAGCTGAGCCTGGAGCCGCTCGATGGCCGCCGGAGTGGCCCGCTCGCCCAGCATGAGGATGGCCGGGTCCCCGGGGATGAGGCGGACCAGGGTGAAGACGAGGAGGCTCATGCCCAGCAGGACGGGGATGAGGCCGATGAGACGACGCAGGATGAATGCGGACACGACGCTCTCGCTCCCACCGTGGAGATCGAAGGGGAGGGGGCGCCGTCCCTGGCGCCCCCTCCAGGTTCACCGGGCCAGCCCTCAGGGGACCGAGACCAGCTGGAGAGGCTCCGAGGCGCCCAGCGGGCTGGGCAGCCAGCCTTCCACGCCCCTGCGGGTGGCGTGCAACGGGTTGTTGTGGGCGAAGGGGATCTGGGCCACCGTCTCGTGGACCCGCTCCTGGACCTGGGCGTACAGGGCGGCCCGCTCGGCCACGTCGGGGGCCGTCCGCGCCCGAATGAGGAGATCCTGGGTCACCGGATCGTTCCAGCCGAGGGCGTCGGGAGCCCGGGGCCCGAAGAAGGTGAAGAGGTAGTTGTCCGGGTCAGGATAGTCCGGGCTCCAGCCCAGCATGTACATGGGGAACTTGCCCTCCAGGTAGTCGGAGAGGTAGGTGCCCCAATCCTCGGTCTGGAGACGGACCCGGATGCCCACATCGGCCAGGTAGCTGGCAATGGCCTCGGCAATGGGCTGGGGCGCTGGGAAGTAGGGCCGGGAGACGGGCATGTACCAGAACTCCGTCTCGAAGCCGTTGGGGTAACCAGCCTCGGCCAGGAGCCGCCGGGCGCCCTCGGGATCGTAGGGGATGTCGGTGATCTTCTCCGACCGGCCCCACATGGCGGGCGGCACGTGCTGGTCCGCCGGCGAGCCCAGACCCGCGTAGAAGGCCTCAACGATGGCCTCCTTGTCGATGGCCATGGCGATGGCCCGGCGCACCCGCGGGTCATCGAGCGGCTTGTGCCCCTGGTGGATGGCCACGTAGCCGATGTTGAGGCCGTCCTGGAGGACCGGGGTCAGGTTGGGATCCCGCTGGATGACCGGGTAATCCTCGGGCGAGAGCTCGACGGCGATGTGGGCCGCGCCCGCCCGCAGCTCCGCCAGCCGGGAAGTGGGCTCGGGGATCCCCCGGAAGACGACCTGCTCCACCTTGGCCTTCTCGCCCCAGTAGTCGTCATTCCGGCGGAGGACCACCCGGTCGCCGATCACCCACTCCTCGAACTTGAAGGGGCCGGTGCCGACGGAGCCCACCTCCGGGGTGCCGTACCGGTCGGGGTCGGCCATGACGGCCGTGGGGCTCTGGATCTGCAGGTAGATGGCGGCCACCATGGCGGGGAAGAAGCCGACGGAGTCGGTCAGGTGGAACCGAACGGTGTACTCGTCGACCACCTCAATCTCCTTCAGGACGTTGTTCCCCTTGAAGCCGCCGAAGACGTACTCAAAGCCGGCGAAGTGCTTGCCCTCACCCCGGTAGGGGTGGTCGGGATCGTTCCAGCGGTCAAAGTTGAACTTGACCGCCTCCGCGTTGAAGGGCGTGCCGTCGTGGAAGCGGACCCCCTCCCGCAGGTAGAAGGTCCAGACGGTCGAGGTGTCGTTGGCTTCCCAGCGGACCGCCAGAGCGGGCGCCAGGTTGGTGGTACCCGGCTCAAAGCCCACCAAAGTCTCGGTGATCTGGTAGGCGGGCCGCAGGGAGTTGCCGTCCTGCGCGGCGGCCGAGTCCAGAGTGACCGGCAGGCCGCTTTGGGCGTAGATCAGGGTTTGGGCCGACGCGGAAGCGGGGCCGAAAGCGAGGACCATGACCAGCGCCGCGAGGGCCCCGATCCAAACGGATCGCCGCATCAAGCTGTCGCCTCCTTGCCATGATTGGTGACCGGTGGGGGTTCCGGTGCGCCCCGAGGGCAGGGGAGCCGCGAAAAGGTCCGAAGAGCGCGGTGATAAGACCCAGCCCTGTTACGATTTAGGGCATACGATTCGCCGGCTAAGGGCACTTCCCTCCTGTTGAAGAAGAATCAACATCCCAGGTTTCCGACGAAAATCGTATAAGGGCCTCTGGCCGGTCTGGAGCGAGGGAGCTCGGTATTGGTGGGTTTTTCCGGCAGACGAGGCAGGATTTGGCCGGCCCGTGTCCCGAAAGGCAGGACGAAGATCGCCCTGGAGGGCCCCTCAAACGCCCGCGGCCCGGGGGCTCCGTGGGCCGATGGCCGTCCCCGGTCACCCAGACGACTGGCCCCAAGGGTACCGGACGGACGCCGTCGACCTGAGCGGGCTCATCCTCGGGTGCGGGCTCTCCTGCTCGTTCTAGCCGTCGAGGACCTCTTGGGCCGGCGGTGCCTCCCTCGGGCTGGTTAGCTCTGGGCCTGCCTCATGGAGAGGCTGATCCGGCCCCGCTCGGGATCGACGGCCAGAACCCGGACCTGGACGATGTCCCCCACGCTCACCGCGTCCAAGGGGTGGCGGATGTACTGGTCGGAGAGCTCCGAGATGTGGACCAGCCCGTCCTGCTGGACGCCGATGTCCACGAAGGCGCCAAAGTCGACCACATTCCGCACCGTGCCCGAGAGGACCATGCCGGGCTTCAGGTCCTCCAGGGTGAGGACATCGGTTCTGAGGATGGGCGGTGGCAGGTCCTCCCGGGGATCCCGGCCGGGGCGCTGGAGGGCCTCGACGATGTCGGCCAGGGTGGGCTCGCCCACACCGAGGCGCTGGGCCCAGGCGGCCACATCCAAAGCCCGCAGCGCGGCCTGGAGCTCCTGCCGCCGGGGCCCGGCCACATCTTCCAGCCCGAAGCCCAGGTCCTGGAGGAGGCGTTCGGCCACCCCGTAGGACTCGGGGTGGATGGGCGTGTTGTCCAGCGGGTTGGCGCTTTCGGGCACCCGGAGAAAACCGGCGCACTGCTCAAAGGTCTTGGGGCCCAACCGGGGCACGTCCAGAAGGGCTTGCCGGTTGGGGAAAGGTCCGTTGGCCTCCCGGTGGCGGACGATGTTGGCCGCGACGGTGGCGGTGATGCCCGCCACGTACGAGAGGAGCGGGACGGAGGCGGTGTTCAGATCGACCCCCACCGTGTTCACCGCCGACTCCACCACGCCGTGGAGGGCCTGGGCCAACTCCTTCTCCGGCACGTCGTGCTGGTACTGGCCCACGCCCAGGGCTTTGGGCTCGATCTTCACCAGCTCCGCGAGGGGGTCTTGGAGCCGCCGGGCGATGGAAACGGCGCTCCGCTCGGAAACGTCCAGGTGGGGGAACTCTTCCCGGGCCAGCTTGGAGGCCGAGTAGACCGACGCGCCCGCCTCGTTGACCACCACGTAGGCGAGGGGCCGGCTCGCCTTGGGGATGAGTCCGGCGACGAAGCGCTCCGTCTCCCGGGAGGCGGTGCCGTTGCCGATGGCGATGAGGTCCACCTGGTGGCGGTCGATCATGGCCAGAAGCTGTCGCTCCGCCTCCGCCACCCGGTTCTGGGGCGGGGTGGGGTAGACGACGGCCACCTCCAAGAGCTTCCCCGTCTCGTCCACCACCGCGATCTTGCAGCCCGTCCGGTAGGCGGGGTCGATGCCCATCACCCGCCGGCCCCGGATGGGCGGGGTGAGGAGCAACGCCTTCAGGTTGGCGGCGAAAACCCGGATCGCCTGGGCTTGGGCCTTCTCGGTCAGATGGGCCCGCACATCCCGCTCCACCGCCGGCGCCAGCAGCCGCTGGTAGCCGTCCTGGGCGGCCAAGGCCAGGTGGGGATCGGCCGGGCTCCGCCGGGCCCCCTGCCGCCGGAGCCAGCCCTCCAGGTAGGCGAGCACCGGCTCGGTGGGCAGCTCGATCCGGACCCGCAGGGCCTTCTCCCGCTCGCCCCGGTTGATGGCCAGCACCCGGTGGGGCCGGATCTGGGCCACCGCCTCCCGGAAGTCGTAGTACTGCTCGTAGGGGGTGCGGGCCTGGGGATCCGTCGCCTCGCTCACCAGGGTGCCCCGCTCCAGGGTCCACTGGCGGACCCACTGGCGCACCTCGGGATCGTCGGCCATCTGCTCGGCGATGATGTCCCGGGCGCCAGCCAGGGCGTCCTCCACCCCCTCGACGCCCCGCGCCGCGTCGACAAACCGGGCTGCTTCTTCCTCGGGCGCGCCGGTGGCCGGCCGGCTGAGGAGCCAGTCGGCCAGGGGCTGGAGGCCCCGCTCCCGGGCCACCGAGGCCCGGGTGCGCCGCTTGGGCCGGAACGGCCGGTAGAGATCCTCCACCCGCTGGAGGGTGGTGGCCTCTTCCACGGCCTGCCGGAGCTCAGGGGTGAGGGCGCCTTGCTCGTCGATGAGCCGCAGGACCTCCGCCTTCCGCTCGGCCAGGTTCCGGAGGTAGCCGAGCCGGTCCTGGAGGGTCCGCAGGGCCTCCTCGTCCAGCCCGCCCGTCTGCTCCTTCCGGTAGCGGGCGAGGAAGGGGATGGTGTTCCCCTCATCGAGAAGGGCGACCACCCGCTCCACGTGACCCGGGGCGAGGTTCAGCTCCTGGCTCAGCTGGGCCAGGATGGTCGCCGTGAAGGGGTTGGCCTCGGTGGTGGTCCGGTCGCTTCCGTCCATAGCTCCTCCTTGTGGCCCGCGGCCGTCGTCTCTCCCCGCCGAGAAGCGGGAGGGCTGGCCGGGCCGGCGAGGTGGTCTTCGCCGCGGCTGCACCAGCCCCTCCCAGAGAAAGGAGAGGCACCCAGGGGTGCCTCTCCCCGAGTCTCCCCGGCCTCGAGGCCAGGCTCTCATGCTAGCCGGCCTCGGGGTCTTCGGATTGGTCCTCTGCTTGGTCCGCCCGCTCCAGTCGCCCCGCCTCGATCAGGGCCCGGCGGAGCAGGAACTCGATCTGCCCGTTCATGCTCCGCAGCTCGTCGGCCGCCCACTTCCGCAGGGCTGCGTACACCTTGGGATCCAGCCGGAGCAGGAAGGCCTTCTTCTGGGCCAACGCTCTCTCCTCAGGTCAGTAGAGTGACCCAGCGTTGACAATGGGCTGGGGACTCCGGTCGGCGCAGAGGACGACCAGGAGGTTGCTGACCATCTGGGCCTTCCGCTCATCATCCAGCTCAATCACGTTCCGCTTGGCCAGATCCTCGAGGGCCATCTCCACCATGCCGACAGCCCCCTCGACGATCTTCTGCCGGGCGGCGATGATGGCGTTGGCCTGCTGCCGCTGGAGCATGGCGCTGGCGATCTCGGGGGCGTAGGCCAGGTGGCTGATGCGGGATTCGATCACTTCCACCCCGGCCTTGGCCAGCCGCTCCTGGACCGCGACGGTCAGCTCTTCGGAAATCTGGGCGGCGTTGGCGGCCAGGGAGAGGGTGTGCTCATGGGGCGCGTCGTAGGGGTACTTGGTCGCCAGGGCCCGGAGGGCCGCCTCGCTCTGCACCTCCACGTACTCGGTGTACTTGTCCACTTCGAAAAGGGCCTCGGCGGTGTCCACCACCCTCCAGACGACGACCGCAGCGATCTCGATCGGGTTGGAATCCTTGTCGTTCACCTTCAACTTGTCCGTTTCGAAGTTCCGCACCCGGGTGGAGACCTTGGTCCGGGTGGTCAGGGGGTTGACATACCAAAGCCCCGGCTTCCGGACCGTTCCCTTGTAAGTGCCGAAAAGCTGGACGACCCGCGCCTCGTTGGGGCTCACGGTGAAGAGGCCATTCCAGCCGATGGCCACCAGGACGATCAGAATCGAGGCGAGGACGATGATGCGGACCGATTCGTCGGCAATGCCCTGGACCAGCAGGAAGATGCTGCCGGCCGACAGGGCGAGCAGAAGGAGCAGGGCAGGAAGGCCGGGAAACGCCTTCAACTCCGTTTCGCGAATCATGGTGCTCGCTCCCCTCATGTGGTCAGAGAGTGTGGTTCGCGAGAGGATTGCTATGGGAATGATACAGGAATGATATCATCCTGGTCAAGATGGGGGGCCGCCCACCGGTTGGTCGGGCCCTCTTGTGAGGCGCTTCGGGATCCAACGGCCGTCTGCGGGTGGGGGGATCTCCTGGCGGCGCGCCCGAGCCGGGGGGACCAGCTCGGGCGCCGGGTGTTGGTCTGAGCTTTTCAACCGAGGACGTAGGCGGCCTCCCGGTCGACGGCAACGGGCTTGCCCCGGGCCTGGGCCGACTCGATCATAGCCAGCACGGTCATGAGGTCGCCGAACTCCATCTCGGGCGGCACCGAGATGGCCTCCTCGCCGCTCAAGGCTTGGTGGAAGTTGAGGAGTTCCCGGGAGAAGCCCCGCTGGGGCCGGTACGGGATCTGCTGGGACGAGCCGTCGGGGAAAAAGATGTTGACCACGCCCGCATCCCGCTCTTCCAGGTAGATCTGGCCGTGCTCGCCGAAAATCCGCAAGCCCACCAGCGGCCGCTGGTACTCCAGCCCCAGGCAGGAGAAGGTGTAGTGGCCGATAAAGCCGCTCTTGAAGAGGATGTTGGCTTGGAGGACGCCGTAGGGCGCAAAGTCGGCCTCGATGGGGTTGCCCAAGGCCTGGACCCGCTCGATGGCGCCGAAGATGTGGCGGAGCGCGGCCAGGTCGTGGACGGCGATGTCGGTGATGATGCCGCCGGGGAAGTTGGGGTGCTGGCGCCACTCCCGGGCGGCAAAGGTGTTCTCCCGCATCTCCGCGGGGAAGTTGACCACCCGGTGCTGCATGAAGTACCAGACCCGGCCGATCCGGCCCTGCCAGATCCAATCCCGGATCCAGTCGATCTCCTCGTTGTAGCGGTACTGCTCCGCGATCAGGATGGGGATCTGGTAGCGGCGGGGGAGCTCCCGGGCGATCTCCGCCTGCTCCCGGTTGGCCGCCAGGGGCTTCTCGCAGATGATCCCCTTGAGGGAGGGCGGGGCGCTGGCCGCCACCGCCTGGGTCACGGGCAGGTTGTCGGGGATGGGGACCATGATGTCCACCACGTCCAGATCCCCCCGCCGGACCATGGCGCGAAAGTCAGTGTAGACCCGATCCGGCGGGATCTGCAGGCGCTGGGCCCACATGTGAACCCGCTCCCGGTCGGTGTCGCACAAGGCATAGATCTGGTAGCGGTCCTGCAGCTCCTGGTAGGCGGGCAGGTGCAGCCGCTCAAAGGCCATGCCCGTGCCGATGATGCCGACTCGCAAGGGCATGCGCGTCGCCTCCTTCCGCCTCCATGATGTCCGGGCGCGGAGAAGGCCATGCCGCCTGAGGCGGGGCGCGGGGGAGCCACCTTTCTCCTGGCGAGCCGTTCATTGGTGGGCATCGTTCAACGGTCCGCCGAAGGCCGCCGTGAGGCGGGCGGAACCCCTGGAAGGGAAGGGGTGAGCCCTCACCCGGGCCAAGGTTCACCGACATGGCGCAAAAGGGCCGGGCGTGATAGCATGGAAAGGGTGATGGTGCCCTAGGGGGAGGTGGCAGAGATGCGGGTCGGGCCCATGGAACTGGTCATCATCTTGGTCCTGGTCCTGATCATCTTCGGGCCGGGGAAGCTGCCGGAGCTGGCCAAGGCTGCCGGCGAGGCCATTGCCGGCTTCCGCAAGCAGACCGAGGGTGTCCGCAAGGAGATCGACGAGGCGGTCCAAGAGGTGCAGGAGGTCAAGAAGGACATCAAGCCCTTCTAGGCGTGCTTCAGGCTGTCGGGCGCTTGTCCGGCGTCCGTCCGCCGTTGAGCTCCTCCGTCCGGCGGGCCCGGGAGCGGCTTCGGGCCTGCCGGTCGGAAAGCGACAGGCTTTCCCCGCCCCGTCCCACCTCCGGCCTTCCGGGACCGGGGCTCCTCCCAGCCAGCTACTTCTCGCTTTCGATCAACCCCTTCACAAACCACCGCTGCATCACCAGGATGACCAGGACCGGGGGCAGGAGGGTCATCATGGCCGCGGCCATGGTGATGTTCCACTGGGGCAGCTCCGGGTTGACCAGCTGCTTGATGCCGATGACGGCCACCTGCATCTCCTCGGTGTGGGTGATCATCAAGGGCCACAGGTACTGGTTCCAGCCGTAGACGAAGAGGACGACAAAGAGCGCGGCGATGTTGGTCCAGGACAGGGGCAAGAGGATGGACCAGAGGAACCGCATGGGGCCCGCCCCGTCCAGCTGGGCCGCTTCGGCGAGCTCGCCCGGCACCGTCTGGAGGAACTGCCGGAAGAGGAAGGTGGCGGTGGCCGAGGCCATTAGGGGCACGGTGAGGCCCACGTAGGAGTTGAGCCAGCCCAGGTCGCTCACCACCTGGTAGGTGGCAACGATCCGGACCTCCACGGGGAGCATGAGGGTGATGAAGATCAGCCAGAAGACCACCTTCCGCAAGGCGAACCGGAAGTAGACGATGGCGAAGGCCGACAGCAGCGAGATGACGATCTTGCCCACCGCCACGGTGATGGCCACGACCAGGCTGTTCAAGAGCTTCCGGCCCATGCCCGCCTGGCTCCACGCGGTGATGTAGTTGGCCACCAGGTGGGTGGAGGGGCGGAGGATGGTGGGCCGGACCACCACCTCCTCCATGCTCTGGGTGGAGAGGACGAAGACGTAGTAGACCGGGAAGGCGATGATCCCAATAGAGACCAGGAGGAGGAGGTGGGCGGCCAGACGCCCCAGCCTCTGCTTCAGCCGGGCCCGGGCCGCCCGGGGTTGGATCATGGGCCGGGTGGCAGCTCGGGGGAAGACGCTCATCAGTAGGTGACCCTCCTCTCGCCGAAGCGGAACTGGAGCGCGGTGAGGATGATGGCCAGCACCATGAGGACCACCGATTGGGCGCCCGAGGAGCCCACGTCCAGGGCGATGAAGCCGTCCTTGTACGCCTTGTAGACCAGGGTCTCCGTCGCCCCGCCGGGCCCTCCCCGGGTGATGGCGTCGATGACGCCGAAGGTTTCGAAGAGGGAGAACGTGGTGTTGGTCACCAGCAGAAAGAGGGTGATGGGCGAAAGGAGCGGCCGGGTGACGTGCCAGAAGCGTTGCAGGGCCGACGCGCCGTCGACGGTGGCCGCCTCCAGGAGGGTCTGGGGGATCTGCTGGAGGCCCGCCAGAAAGAAGGCGATGTTGTACCCCAGCCGGGCCCAGACGGAGGCGACGATGACCAGGCCCAGCGCGATCCGGCCGTCCACCAGCCAGTTGAAGGAGAGGCCGGTGGCCGCCCGCAGGTAATAGGTGAGCACGCCGTAGGCGGGGTGGGCCAAAAAGAGCCAGATGATGCCGGCCACCACCGGCGCAATGCCGTAAGGCCACAGGAGCGCCGTCCGGTATGCGGGGAGGCCACGGATCTTCTGGTTGGCCAGGACGGCCAGGCCGAGAGCGATGAGCATCCCCAGCACCGTCACCCCCAACGAGAAGACGAGGGTGGTGACCAGGCTCCGGTGGTACTGGGCCGAGGTGAAAAGCCGCTCGAAGTTGGCCAGGCCCACGTAGAAGAGGCGGTCGCCGAAGGGGGAGGCCCGCATCACCGCGTAGCGGAGCGAGGCCGCCGCCGGCCAGAAGAAGAAGATGACGGAGATGGCCACCTGGGGCAGCACCAAGAGGTAGGGCAGGAGGCGGTTCCGGAAGACGGGTCGGTGAACCATGGAGGCCCTCCTCGCTTCCGGGGCCGGTGGGGCGGCCTGGATGGTTCAGGCCGCCCCGGCCGTGACCGGCCCTGGTGGGATGGTCCAAGCCCTAGCGGTAGAGGTCGGCGAAGTCCCGGAGGAGCCGGTTGGCCCGGGCGACCGCGTCGTCCAGACCCTGCTCCGCGGTCTTGGTGCCGGCGAAGATGTTCTCCAGCTCCTCCTCGATGACGTCCCGAATCTGGATGAAGTTGCCCAAGCGGAGCCCCCGGGTGTGGGGGGTGGGGGGCGAGTAGGTCAGCTGGGCCCAGGCCGTCCGCTGGTCGGGGTTGGCCTCGAAATGGCCCTCCCGTTCCAAGAGCTCGTTGGCCGGGTTGCTGATGGCGATGTAGCCCGTCTCCTTGTGCCAGAAGGCCTGCTGCTCCGGCTGGGTGAGGAAGTGGAGGAAGGCGGCCACGCCCGCGTACGCGTCCGGGTTCCGCGCACCCTTGAGGACCCAGAGGCTCGCGCCGCCGATGATGGAGTTCACCTTTTCATAGGGCTCGCCCCAGTGGGGGAGCATGGCCGTCGCCCAGTTGAAGGAGGCCGCCTGGCGGATGGTCCCCATGGCGGCCGACGAGGCGATGAAGATGGCGCACTGGCCGTTGAGGAAAAGGGGATCGGAGCTGCCGCCCCGGCCGCCGTACTGGAAGATGCCACTCTTGGCCCACTCGGCCAGCTTCCCCACGTGCATCCGGCCGAACTCGTCGTTGATCAGAAGCTCCACATCGAGGCCGGCAAAGCCGTTCTCCTGGGTGGCGATGGGCAGCCCGTGCCAGGCCCGCATGTTCTCGATCATGGTCCAGGAGGGCCACTGGATGGTGAAGCCGCAGGAGGCGGCGTCCCGCTCCATGATCTGCCGGCTGAAGGCCTCCACCTCATCCCAGGTGGCCGGCGGCTGCTCCGGATCCAGGCCCGCCTGAGCGAAGGCGTCCTTGTTGTAGTAGAGGATGGGGGTGGAGGAGTTGAAGGGCATGGAGTACAGGTTTCCGTCCTTGGAGTAGTAGCTCAGGACCGGCGCGACGAAGCTTTCCCAGTCCACCTGGTAGCCGTGGTCGCTCATGAGTTGGTAGACGGGGTAGATGGCGCCGGACATGAGCATGGTTTGGGTGCCAACCTCGTAGACCTGGACCAGATGGGGGGGATCCTGGGCCCGGTAGGCGGCGATGGCGGCGGTCACCACCTCGTCGTAGGAGCCTTTGTAGATGGCCTCCACCCGGTAGGCGGACTGGCTCTCGTTGAACTGGGTGACCAGCGCCTGGACCACGGTGCCCAGGTGGCCGCCCATGCCGTGCCAGAAGATCACCGGGACCGGGGCCTGCCCCCACGCCGGCTGGAGCGAGGCCAGGATCAGGATCAGCCCTGCCAGGAGGAAGGAACGGGGTCTCCACATGACTCGATCGCGCTCCCTTCCGGTCTCTCTGCTCGCCGCTTCTCCCGCAGACTACTCAAAGATTCGTCGGTAATGCGACTCGTCCCTGTTGACCGAAGATAAACAGAACGTGAAGAACGCGCGCGTCAGGTAACGAATTTTTTTCGCCGGAGCACGCGCGGGTGCCGCGCTGGCCCCTGCCGACCCGGGCCCCACCGGGAGACCGCGGGCGGCCCGCTTTTGGGGTGGCGGCGCCCCGGAGGGCTGGCAGGGCCCCAGCCCCGGGGTGGCGTACTCTCACCCGGCGGGAGGAATGGCGATGGCGGTGGCCACCCAAATGCTCCTTCGGGCGCTCCTTCTGGGAGCGGGTGTCCTGGGAGGCTGGCTTCTCGACCGGTTGGACGTGCCGGCGGGGTGGATGCTGGGCGCCCTGGCGGCAGGCCTCATCGTAGGCTTGGTCTGGGGAAAGGCCCCGGAGGTGCCCCGGGGTTTTCAGCTGGGCGCCCAGGCCATCGTGGGGCTGGGCCTGGGGGCGACGGTGGAGCCGGGGATGCTGCCCGTGCTTCAGGGCATGCTGCCGGCCCTCTTCCTCTTCACCGGGGCCCTCCTGGGTGCGAGCACCTTGGCCGGCTTGATCCTGGCCCGGGTGGCCCGCCTGAGCCGGGTCACGGGGGTGCTCGCCTTCGTGCCCGGCGGGGCGTCGGCCATGGTGGCCATGAGCCCCGAAGTGGGGGCCGACCCCCGGGTGGTGGCCACCGTCCAGTACGTCCGCCTGGTCTTGGTGGGGTCCAGTGCCTCGTTCCTCGTGGCCCTGGCCCAGGCCCTGGGGTCGGGAGGCCCCTGGCCCGCCCCGGGCACCCTGGAGCTGGCCGCGGGCCCGGCGGGCCTGACCGGTTGGAGGAGCCTCCTCCCCTACGGGGTCACCTACGGCGCCCTCCTGGGAGGCCTGGCCCTGGGGGCGCGGATCCCCCTGCCCGCGGGCCGGCTCCTGTTTCCCATGGTCCTCGTGGCCGGCGCCAAGTTGGCGGGACTGCCCCAGGCGCCCCTGCCCACCTGGCTCGCTGACGGGGCCCTGGTCTTCCTGGGGCTTTGGGTGGGCCTCCAGTTCGACCGGGCCTCCCTGCGGCAGGCGGGGGTGACCGCCCTCTGGGCGGCGGGCCTCACCTTGGGCTTGATCGGGGTGGGGCTCCTTCTGGGGCTGGGTCTGGTCGCGGAGACGGGGATGAGCCCGGAAACGGCCCTCCTGGGCACCACCCCCGGCGCCATCGAGACCATGACCGCCGTCGCGCTGGATGTGGCCCGCCAGCCAGCCCTGGTGCTGGCCATGCAGATTTTCCGCATGGTGGGGGCGGTGCTGGTGGGTCCGCCGGTGGTCAAGGCCCTGGCCCGGCCCGCAGCCCCGCCCCGGGGTCCGGTGGGGGAGTCGCCCCTGCCGCGCCCACCTCTCGGGCAATAACCAGCCGGAGGATCTCAGAGGTGCCCTCGCCGATCTCCATCAACCGGGCATCCCGCCAGTACCGCTCCACCACGCCGTCCCGGGTGTAGCCCAGCCCACCGTGGATCTGGATGGCCGCGTTGGCGGCCCGGGTGGCCGCCTCGGAGGCGAAGAGCTTGGCCATGGCCGCCTCCTTGCGGAAGGGGCGCCCCTGGTCCTTGAGCCAGGCGGCTTTCAGGTAGGCGAGCCGGGCCAGCTCCAGCTCGGTGGTCATGTCGGCCAGCTTGAACCGGATGGCCTGGAAGCGGCTCAAGGGCTGGCCGAAGGCGGTCCTCTCCCGGGCGTAGGCGAGGGCCCGGTCCAAAGCCGCCTGCCCGATCCCCACTGCCAGCGCGGCGATGCCGATCCGCCCCCCGTCCAGCACCGCCAGGGCTTGCTCGTACCCCCGGCCCTCTTCCCCCACCAGCGCCTCGGGACCCACCAGCACGTCCTCCAAGGCCAGGGGCGCCGTGTCCGAGCTCCGCAGCCCCAGCTTCTCATACTGGGGCCCGACGGTGAAACCAGGCGTGCCCGCCGGCACCAGAAAGGCGGAGACGCCCCCCTTGCCGCCCCCAGGCCGGGTGGCCGCCATGATCACCGTGGCCGCGGCGTGGGCCCCGTTGGTGATGAAGACTTTGGATCCGTTGAGGAGCCACCCCTCGTCCCGGCGTTCCGCCCGGGTCTGGGGGTGGGCCGCGTCGGAGCCGCCGCCGGGCTCGGTGAGGGCGAAGGCGATCAGGGCCTCGCCCCGGGCCGCGGGCGTCAGCCAGCGGGCCTTCTGCTCGGGGCTACCGAAGAGGTGGAGGTAACCCGCCCCCAACGAGCAGTGGGCCGCGTAGGTGAGGGCCAGGGAGGCATCGGCCCAGGCCAGCTCCTCGATGGCCAGGGCGTAGCTGATGGTATCCCCGCCCAGGCCGCCATACTCGGGAGGAAAGGGGAGGGCGAAAAGGTCCAGCTCAGCCAGGCGGGCCAGGAGCCCTTGGGGGAACTGGCCCGTCCGGTCGGCTTCGGTGGCGTGGGGGGCCACCTCTTCCCGGGCGAAGGCCCGCACCAGGTCGCGGACGGCGCGCTGGTCTGGGGTCAGCTCGAAGTCCACCCGACTCCCCCCTTGCACGTTCTCCCGGGGACGGGGATCACCAGGCGGCCTGCCCCCGGGCGGCCGCTACCTGCGCCTCGATCCAGCGGACGATGGCCTCCAGGGAGTGGCCGGGGGTGAAGACCTCGGCCACTCCCTGCGCTTTCAGGGCGGCGGCGTCGTCCGGGGGGATGGTGCCGCCTGCAACGAGGAGGATCTCGCCGCCTCCCAGCCGGTCCAGCTCCTGGCGGATGGGGGGCAGTAAAGTCATGTGGGCGCCGGAGAGGATGCTCACCCCCACCAGGTCCACATCCTCCTGGACCGCCATCCGGGCCGTGGACTCGGGGCTCTGAAAGAGCCCGGAGTAGATCACCTCCATCCCCGCATCCCGCAGGGCTCGGGCGATCACCTTAGCGCCCCGGTCGTGGCCGTCCATGCCTACCTTGGCGATGAGGACTCGGATCCTGCGCGTCATGGCCTCCACTCCTAGATGACCGCCCGCTCCTGGTACTCGCCGTACACCTCCCGCAGGGTGTCGGCGATCTCGCCGACGGTGGCGTAGCACCGGGCGGCCTCCATCAGGTACGGCATCAAGTTGGCGCCCCCTCGGGCCGCCTGGCGGAGCTGGGCCAAGGCTCCGGTTACCGCCCCCTGGTCCCGCCGGGCCCGGAGCCGGCGGAGGCGGGCGATCTGGTCCGCCTCCACCTCCGGCCGGATGCGGAAGATCTCCGGCGGCCGGTCCTCCTCCTGCCGGAAGGCGTTCACCCCCACCACGATCCGCCGGCCCGCCTCCACCTCCCGCTGGTACCGGTAGGCCGCCTCGGCGATCTCCTTCTGGAAGAAGCCGCTTTCGATCCCGGCGATCACCCCGCCCAGGGCCTCGATCTGCCGGAAGTACTTCTCCGCCTCGGCCTCCAGCTGGTCGGTGAGGGCCTCCACCAGGTAGGACCCCCCCAAGGGATCGGCCGAGTTGACCACCCCGATCTCGTAGGCCAGGACCTGCTGGGTCCGCACGGCCAGCGTGGCGGCGTGCTCCGTCGGGAGGCAGTAGACCTCATCCAGCGCGTTGGTGTGGAGGGACTGGGTCCCCCCGAGGACCGCGGCCAGGGCCTGGTAGGCCGTCCGGATCAGGTTGACCTCCGGCTGCTGGGCGGTGAGGGAGCAGCCGGCCGTCTGGGTGTGGAAACGGAGCCGCCAGGAGCGGGGGTCTTGGGCCCCATAACGCTCCCGCATGGCCCGGGCCCAGATTCGGCGGGCCGCCCGGAACTTGGCGATCTCCTCGAAGAAGTCCAGGTGGCTGTTGAAGAAGAAGGAGAGCCGGGGGGCGAACTGGTCGATGGCCAGCCCCCGCTGGAGGCAGGCCTCCACGTAATGGAACCCGTTGGCCAGGGTGAAGGCCAGCTCCTGGACCGCGGTGGAGCCCGCTTCCCGGATGTGGTAGCCGCTGATGGAGATGGGGTTCCACTGGGGCACGTGCTGGCTGCCGAACTCGATGGTGTCCACCACCAGTTTGACGCTGGGCTCGGGCGGGAAGATCCATTCTTTCTGGGCCATGTACTCCTTCAGGATGTCGTTCTGGATGGTCCCCCGTAACCGAGCCAGGGACACCCCCTGCTTCTCCGCGGTGACCAGGTACATGGCCCAGAGGATGGCTGCCGGCCCATTGATGGTCATGGAGGTGGAGACCTGGTCCAAGGGGATGCCCTCGAAGAGGGTCTCCATGTCCTCCAGGGAGTCGATGGCCACCCCTTCCCGGCCCACCTCTCCCAGGGACCGGGGATGGTCCGAATCGTACCCCAAGAGGGTGGGCATGTCGAAGGCGACGGAGAGCCCCGTCTGGCCCTGCTCCAGCAGGTACTTGAAGCGGGCGTTGGTCTCGGAGGCGGTGCCGAAGCCAGCAAACTGGCGGATGGTCCAGAGCCGCCCCCGGTACATGGTGGCGTGGATTCCGCGGGTAAAGGGGTATTCCCCGGGAAAGCCCAGCTTGGCCAGGTAGTCGGGGTCGGGCTGGGAGGGAGTGTAGAGGGGCTCCACCGGGAGGCCGGAGAGGGTGGTGAAGAGCCCCTCCCGCTCGGGACTCTGGGCCAAGGCCTCGCGGTAGCGGGCCAGAGCCTCTTCGTACGCCCGGCGGGCCGCCTCCACCTCTGCCCCGGGGTCGGCCGGTCGGGCTGCCGCGGTGCCGGGCCGCGGTTCACGATCGGGTTGCACGGTTCCTCACCTCCCGTTGTCCGGCGCGGATTGGGTCAGGAACTGCTCCACCAGCCGCCGGGCCTCCGCACCGGGCAGGGCCGTCCCGGCCACCACCTTCCGGACGGCCGTCTCCACCTCGGGGGCCTGGAGGAACTGGGCGAGGCGGGCGTGGAGCTCGGCTTCCACCTGATGCACCAGCTGGTGCCGGGCCCCGGCCAGCCGGTGGCCCTGCCCTTGTCCCAAGGGTAGCGGCGCCTGACGAGGGGTGACGACATGACCGGGCAGTACCATATCGCGGTGCTGTTGAGGGCCTTGGACGTGCTGGAAGCCCTGCGGGACGCCGGCCGGCTGTCCCTGTCGGAGCTGAGCCAGCGCCTGGGCCTGCCCCGCTCGTCGGTGTTTCGCATCCTCGTCACCCTGGAATCCCGGGGCTACGTGGAGCACTTGCCCAACGAACAGGGCTACGCCCTGGGCGCCGCGGCGGTCACCTTGGCCAACGGCGAGTACTTTGCCGCATGCTTGTGCCGGCGGGCCCGGCCGGTGCTGGAGCGCCTGGCGTCGCAGCTGGGCGAAACCGTCAACCTGGGCATGCTGGTGGGCACGGAAATCGTCTACATCGATATGGTGGAGAGCCACTTTTCCATGCGCATGAACGTGACGGTGGGCTCCCGCAACC
>PIUA01000035.1 GCA_017577405.1 Bacillota bacterium | reverse complement strand
CATCCTGAGCACCCTTTCTGGCTCCCTCCGTCGCCAAGGACTTCGGGAGCCTGGGTTGATCGGGGTGGTCCACTTTTCCTCCATCACAGACCCTCAGACTGGGACACTTTCAGGGTAGCATTTACACACGGATGTAAGCGTGGAGGCGCTCGATGGTTGGCCCCTCTTCCGAGAAGGGGCCCACATGGAGAACTTGGGCGGCACGGCCCTCCGTGAACTCTTCCAGCCGGAGCCGGTCGATGGCGGCGAGCTTCTTCTTCCGCTTGGTCTCCGTCATGGCTTCCTCGATGACCTCGGGAGCGACGAAGTCGGGCTGCATGATCATCATCGTCCACTTCCAGCTCGCCCGATCTCCGGTGACGAACGCCGACATGTCATCAGCCCACCACAACCCTTCAAGGGGCATAACTGCGTAGTCGCAGAGCTTGAGCTCGTTTTTCACCTTGAACTTGGTCGCGTACGAGACGGAGAAGAGAGCCTCCACCGCCTGCGCGTACTCGCTCGAGGTGTTCGGGTCGCCCTGGCCATCAATCATCAGGAAGCGAAAGGTGGGCACATCCACCTCCACAACCTCTTTGACGGACGCGCTGTACAGGTGTTTCAGCTCTTTCCGCAGGTCGATCCTCTGCATGGACCAGGCTCCTTCGTGGGCAAGGGTGCTGTTAGAGTGGCGGCTGGTCGGCTGCGCTCGGGCCACGGCCCGCTGTCTTTGGACTACGTTCGTCAAGAAGCGTGGGCTAAATCCAGCGACGGACAGACCGCCTATATGTCTCGTATTCTTCCTTGAAGATCCGGCTCAATGCCTGTTCTTCGTCACGCAGAGTACGCCACGAACTCGTGGGCGCGCGAAGGCGGGGTCACCTTCTCCACCGCCGGGCATCGAGGCGGTACCTGCGGAAGAGCTTGCTGTCAAGCTCCACCTGCTCTTCAAACTGAAAGCCGAGACGGGCCATGGTCCGGTCACTCTGCCGGGAGAGCGGCAGCATGATGGTCACAGACTCAAGCCCCAGGTTTTCGAAACCGTACTCGAGGATCCGTTCCAGAAGTGCCTTGCCATATCCCCAGTAGTTCGGGTGAAGGACCATGGCGACATCAACGTTGCCATCCTCAGGCTGCAAGCCACCCCACCCGGCAAATTGACCATCGATCAGAAACCCCCAGGGCCCGCAGCCGTGCTCGGCCCACAGCTGCTCCTTGCGGGCGATGAAAGCGTGATAGTCCTCTTCCGTGAAAGGGAGCTTGAGCAAAGGCATGTGGCGGGCAGTCAGGGGATGGTTCATGAGCTCGATGATGTCGCATTTGTCCACGTCCGGCAGCCGGACGAACTCGATGTTCATCGCGTTACCCAATTCCCGGGAAAGGGCTGCCGCTCGCTCAGTTCGGCAACAGGCTCTTCATCTGGCTGAAGATGAACTCGGCCGCCCGCCGGGGGCTCAACCGGTAGATGAGATCCATCAGCCGGGCATCGGAGCCCACCAGCACCCGATCCCGGTCCTCCTCCATCCCTTTCACGATGATCTCCGCCGCTTTGCGAGGATCCATGGGCTTGATCGGGCTCCGTCCGTTGGCCTGGGCCAGGTTCGCGTTCAGACCCACGCCCGAGTTGGCAGCAATGTTGGTGCCGATGGCGCCGGGGTAGACGCCCGTCACCCGCACAGTGGTGTTCAGCAGTTCGGACCGAAGGCCCTCGGTGAAGAGCTTGACCGCCGCCTTGGAAGCCCCGTAGATGGTCTGCCCCGGCACCGGCAGGAAACCGCCCATACTCGAGATGTTGACGATGTGGGCCTCGGGCCGCTCGAGCAGGTGGGGGAGGAACGCCTTGGTCATGTAGAGGGTGCCGTAGAAGTTGACGTTCATCACCCGCTCGATGGCGCCGTAATCCAGCTCCCCCACCCGGACGAAGGGCTGGATGATCCCCGCCCCGTTGATGAGGCCGTCCACCGCCCCATGGATCTGGATGACCTCCTCCGGCAGGGCGGCCACCGCCTCCCGGTCGGTGATGTCCAGCCGGTGGGTGGAGAGCCTCCCGGTGTGTTCCCCGGCCAGCTCCCGGACCTGGTCCAGGCCGGCTTCATCGATGTCTACGGCGGCCACCCGAGCGTCCTTGGCCAGCAAGACCAAGACCAGCTCCCGGCCGATCCCGTTGCCGCCACCGGTCACGACGATGGTCTTGTTCTGGACCTGCATGAGCTTCCTCTCCCCCCAAGGTTTCGTGCGTGCTCCGACGTGGGCGGACATTCCAAACCGACAGACGGCGAGGAGAGACGAGCGACAGGGAAGCCTAGCGACGCGAGGCGCCACCGGCTCCTATTGCCAATTCTAACAATGACCGTTCCTGTTGTCGAGAAAAGGCGAGGGGGGACCTCACGGCCGCCTGGCCCGCTGCTCCGCCTCCCGGGCCAGGTGGGTGATGGTGGAGAGAAAGAAGAGGGAGGCGATGGCGGGCGCCACCACCAGGTACAGGATGGCCAGCGCAGGCACCCGCTCCGGGCCAGGACTGGGGTCCAGGACGGCGGCCCGCTGGTGGATCTGGAGGAGCCACAACCCGCCGATGAGGATGGCGTTCATCCACAGGAGGTAGCGGGCGGTGAGGTGGCGGATGCGGGCCTGGTCCTCGGGCCGAAACTCGGTGATGGGCGTGGCGGTGGGCAGGTTGAAGTGCCGGGTCCGCCGGATCAGGGGGACCAACCCATAGCTCCCCAGGCTCAAGGCCGCGGCGGTGATGGGGAGGGCCAGCCACTTCCCCAGGCTGGGCGCGGCCTCCAGCGGGCCGCCGGGGCCGATGGGTTCAGGAAGGTGGGCGGGCGGGGCGGGGAAGACCGCCCACGACCACGCCCAGAGCCCCACCAGGAGGACGGCGTTCACCAGGTGGACCCAGGGGACGGAAGCCCCCGGCCCGTCACCGCTCCCCCACCGGCTCATGGCACCTCTCCCTCCAAGCTAGGTCTGGGGGGCGGCCCGCCGGGCCACCACCTTCTCGCGCCAGCGCCCGGTGCTGAAGTAGGTCCAGTTGAGGATCATGCCGAGGACGAAGCTGGTCGTCATGCCCCACCAGATCCCGGCGCTGCCCAGGCCCGCCGGGTAGGCCAGGTACCACGCTAAAGGCACCCGGACCCCCCACAGGGTGACGAGGCTGACGATCATGGGCGGCAGGGTGTCGGCCGCCCCCTGCAGGGCCCCGGTGGCCAGGAACATGAGGGCCAAGGGAACGAAACCCACCCCGATGATCCGCAGGTACCGGGCGCCTTCCGCGACGACGGCCGCATCGTCGGTGAAGATCCGCATCAGGGCCTCACCCTCCAGCCAGACCACCAAGGTCATGACGAGGGCGATGGACACGCTCAGAACGGCCGCGGCCCGGACTGCCTCCTTCGCCCGATCTTCCCGACCCGCGCCCAGATTCTGCCCCACCAGCGCGGTCACCGCGAAGCTGATGGACTGGGCGGGCAAGAAGGCGAGGGAGTCCACCCGGCCGCCGGCGCCGAAGGCGGCCACCACCGTCGGCCCGAAGGTGTTGGCCAAGGTCGCGACCACCAGCATGGCCGACGAGACCAGCCCCGACTGGACCGCTCCCGGAATGCCGACCCGAAACAGGGTCCCGACCAGCTTCCCGTCCAGGCGCCACTCCGACCGCTCCCGGGGCAGGAGGTTGGTCTGACGGCGGATGTACCGGACGGCGAGCACCGCGGCCACCACCTGGGCGATCAGGGTGGCCCACCCCGCGCCGGCCACGCCCAAGGCCGGGACGGGCCCCAGGCCGATGATGAAGATGGGGTCGAGGACGATGTTGGTCACGGTGGCCACGATCAGGAAGACCAGGGGCGTCCTCGAGTCGCCCAGCCCCCGCAGCACCGCGCTGAAGATGTTGAACAGGAAGAAGGGGATGAGCGCCAGGAGGAAGATCCCCAGGTAGACGGCCGCATCCTCCAAAATCTCCTCGGGCGTGCGGATCAGCTGGAGGAGCGGCACCCGCCAGACGACGCCGACCACCGTCGAGGCCAGGCCCAGCAGGACGAGCAAGATCACCGAGTTGGCCACCGTCCGCCGGACCTGGGTCTCGTCGCCGGCACCCCGGAACTGCGCGACCAGGGTGGTGGTGGCCATGGTCAACCCCGCGACGGTCGCCACCAGGATCATGGTGATGGGGAAGCTGACCGAAACCGCCCCCAGGGCGTCGGCCCCCAAGTACCGCCCCACCCAGAAACTGTCGACGGTATTGTAGAGGACCTGGAAGAGATTGCCAACAAAGAGTGGCCAGGAAAACTCAATGAGATGCCGCCAGACGCTGCCGGTGGTCAAGTCCCGCATCCGGCGCGCCGCGGTCTCGACCTCAGATCCATTCCGACTCATGGATGATGAACGGGCTCCTTTTGTTCCCTTCGGTGGGCAAGCGATAGATACAACTTGCAGTATACCACAATCCCCGCCCGCGCCCTACTGTGGCCGGTCCGGAGAGCCCCTTCTCGCTCCAAGGGATCAGTGGTTGCCCGTCAGCTGGAGGCCGATGATGCCCGCGATGAGCATGGCCAGGGAGAGGATGCGGAGGGGCTCGCGCGACTCGCCGAGCCAGATCATCCCGACGATGGCCGTCCCGGCCGCGCCGATCCCCGTCCAGACCGCATAGGCCGTGCCCAGAGGCAGGCTCTTGAGGGCTTGGGCCAGGAAGACCATGCTCAAGATCATGAAGACCACGAAGCCAACGGTCGGAAGCAGACGGGTCAGGCCGTGGGACTCCTTCAACAGGAGAGCCCACGCCATCTCGAAGAGGCCAGCGATGAAGAGGATGACCCAGGCCATACCGATGCCTCGCACTCCGTTTCTCTGAGCCGACGTCGCCCGGAGGATCACCCGGCGCCGCGGCCCGGTCGGGCGCAGCCCATGAGGCCCGGAGAACCCTCGTTCCAGGCCGGGCCCCCGAGCGCGACGATCCTGGTGCATTGTACCACGCCCCGGACCCTGGGGCCACGGCCCGCCCTGGCCTGGTCAGGGGCAGCGATCAGCGGCAAAGTGGTCCGTCTGCCCGCCCCGGCGGCACCGGTACGCCTCCCGGGCCTCGGCCAAGGTCCATGCCCCCGCCTCATCCCGGGTCAGGTGGAACTCGTTCCAGATGGCCCGGACCGAATCGTCCGCCAGCTGATCCCGGATCACCGTCACCGTCGACGAGGCCGGCGCCTCCGCGGCCCCGTCGGCCCGCACAATCCCCACCGTCTGCCCTTCTAGATCTTCCAGGAAGGCCAGGCTGATCCACAGGGGGTTCTCCACCCAGGGCTCCCCCGCGTCCCGGGCTGCCTCCAGCAGACGGTTGAAGGCGTCGGTCTCCAACTGTCGGGAGGACCTCACCGGGACGGCGAAGAGCTCTTGGACCACCTCCGGCGCCTGGCCCTCCCCTGCCCCGCCCCTGGAGAGGGCCCCCATGAGCCAGGCCACCCCCAGCCCCGCCAGGGCCACCACCATCAACGCCAGAAGAAACCGGAGCCCGCGCGCCATGCGACACCCTCCTCTGCTGGGTAGGCTTCCTCCCCCTCCATTCTTGAGCCCTCCCCACCCCAGCCCTCCCACACGAAGAGAGCCCTCCCGGAGCGCGGTGCGGCAACCCCTGGGGCCCTTCCCGCCGGCCTGCAACCCCCGTCCCGGAAGACGAACAGAGCAAGGGCCTGCAAGGTCGCCCTTGCAGGCCCCGTCGCTCCTACGACGCCGACGGCGCCTCACCACCGGCGGCTCAGCCTCGCCGGCCCAGGAGTGCCAGCGGCCCATCGCCCTCGGCCGCTGCGGCCGGGCTCAGTCCCCTGGATCCCCGGCCTGGTAGGGCCCCAGGATGGCCACCGCCTCCTGGGCCAAGGAGAGGTCGATCACCTGCCGGGGGTCGACCTCCCCCACCAGCGCCCCGTTGGCCTTGTAGAACTCGTACTGGTCCACCAGGCTCTCCACGTTGACGCCGCCGTCGGGATCCAGTCCCGGCGGCTGGACCCGGGACCAGAGCTCCGGATCCTTGAGCAGGGTATACTCGGTCATCACCTGGACCACCCGTTCCCGGTCGCCCCGGCCGTGGAAGAAGACGTCGTTGAAGTCCCGCAGGCCCTTGAGGTAGGCGAGCATGAAGCGGAGGGCCACCTCCCGGTCGGCGACAAACTGGGGCGAGGCGAGGACCACCGCCACCTGGGCGTCGGGCAGGTAGACGCTGGTGTCCAGAAAGCGCTCAATGATCCCCTGCTCCACGCCCGAGGTGATCAGGGGCTCGATCTCCATGGCCACATCAATCGCCCCGGTGGCCAGGCCGGCCAGCATCTGGGCGAAGTCCTGGATCACCACCAGCTCCACGTCCTCTGGACCCAAGCCGCCCGCCTCCAGGGCCTTGACGGTCATGTAGTGGTCCACCGCATCCTGGGCCGAGTAGGCCACGGTGAGCCCTTTCAGGTCGCTGTAGTCGCGCACCTGGTCGGCGAGATCTTTCCGGATCACCAGGGTGAAGTAGGAGCCCGTCTCCACCGCATGGCCCTTGTCGCTGATGATCCGCACATCGAACCCTTGGGCCACCGCATTGAAGAGCGACGCGGAGCTGATCCCCCCGGCGACGTCCAGCTGCCCGGCGGCGATGGCCGGCAGCATGTCGTCCGAGTTGATGAAGGTGACCCACTCCACCTCGATGTTGTACGCCTTGAAGTACCCCAGGGCCTCGGCCAGGTAGAAGCCCGCGCCGCTGGCCGCCCCGTCCTCGGCGATGCGGACCTTCACCGGCCGGGGCAGAGGGTCCAGATCCCCCGTTTGAGCCGCCGCGCCCCAGCCGGCCGCGCCCCAGGCAACCACCAGGACGACGGCCAGCACCGTTCCCATCATCCTTGGCACCATCCACATCCCTCCTCCGGCTTCCCACGGTATGCAGCCGGAGGCGGCGTGGGGTCTGTCCCGACCGGGGGATCAGGCCCCCGATTCCCGGTGGCCCACCACCTCCCGGCGGAGGTGGTGCCAGATCCGGACGAAGAGCTCGCCCACCCGGGGATCGCTCCGGAGGGTCTCGATCTGGCGGGGCCGGGCGAGGGGCACGGGGATCGCCTCCACGATCCGCCCGGGGCGGGCGCTCATGAGGAGCAGCCGGTCCCCCAGGAGGATGGCCTCATCGATGCTGTGGGTGACGTAGACCACCGTCCGCCGGTGCTCGCTCCAGATCCGGAGGAGCTCTTCCTGGAGGAGGAAGGTGGTCTGCTCATCCAGGGCCGAGAAGGGTTCATCCATGAGCAAGATTTCGGGCTCGGTGACGAAGGCTCGGGCCAGGCTGACCCGCTGCTTCATGCCCCCCGAAAGCTCCTTGGGGTACGCGTGGCGGAAGGGGAGGAGTTGGACCTTCTCCAGGAAGCGCTCGGTCCGTTCCCGGATCTCCCGGCGGGGCAGCCCCCGCATCTGGAGGCCGAAGGCCACGTTCTCCTCCACCGTCATCCAGGGGAGGACCCCCTGCTCCTGAAAGACCATGGCGTTCAACGGCGCCTGGGGCGCCCTCCGGCGGATCTCCACCGTGCCCGCGCTGGGCGCCTCCAAGCCGGCTAAGATCCGCAGGAGGGTGGACTTGCCGCAGCCGCTGGGCCCGAGGAGCACGCAGAACTCTCCTTCGGGGATGGCCAGGGAGACATCCTCCAGGGCCGTCACCTGCCGGTCCCCCCGGCGGAAGACCTTGTACAGGTGCCGGACCACGATCTTGGGCGGGGCTGGGTCGGGGGAACGTCCATCCCCGCCGGCCCAGCCCAGGGAGCCTTGGGTCATGGGGTCACCTCCAGGGGGTCAGCTTCTGGGCCAGCGCCCGCAGGGCGAGGGAGAAGAGGTACCCCAGACAGGCGATGGTCATGAGCCCGACGAACATGCGGGCGATCTGGAACGTCTTGTAGGCGGTCCAGATGACGTAGCCGATGCCCTGGCTCGCCGCCACCATCTCCGCGGCGACGATGGTGAGCAGGGCGATGGCCTGGCCCATCTGGAGCCCCTCGAACATCACCGGGAGCGCTCCGGGCAGAGCGATGCGGGTGAAGAAGCTCCAGCGGGAGGCGCCGTAGTTCCGGGCCACGTCGATGTAGATGGGCTCGATGCCCGCCACCCCCGCGGCGGTGTTGATCACCACGGGAAAGAAGACGCTGGTGGCGATGGTCATCCACTTGGAGAGCTCGCCTAGGCCGAAGAGGATGATGAGGAGCGGCACCAAGGCCATGGTGGGGATGGGCATGAGCGCCCCGATCAGGGGGGCCACCAGGGCCCGCACGGGCCGGTACAAGCCCATGGCCAGACCCAGCACGATCCCGGGCACCGCCCCTAAAAGGAAGCCGATGGCGATCCGGCTCAACGAGGCCCGAACGTGGTACCAGAGATCCCCCGACGCCACCATGGCCACAAGGGTGCTGAGGATGTGGCTGGGCGGCGGAAAGAAGCGGGTGTCGATGAGCTGCAGTTGGGCCAGAAGCTCCCAGAGTCCCAGGACCACCAAGGGCCCCAGGAGAGTGAGGAGCCGTTCCAGGCTCCGGCTCCGCTGCTCGGCCCGCCAGGCCCCATCCTCCAAGACGGGCAGAGCGTTCCCGCCCCCCGATCGCCGGCCGGGGGCCAGTCGCTGTTCCTGCGTCGTTGCCTGCTCCATCCCACGACCCCTTCCGCCCCCTTCCTATGCGGGGCCTGGTCGTGGGGTCACGGTGGAGGGGCCGGTTCGGGGCCCGGGCCCGTGGCCCGGACCCTCCGCCGGCGGGCGTCAGCTCTTGAGGACGTCGTGCTGGATGTGGCGCTTCCCCTCGCGCTCGCTGATGATCCCCACGGCCACATGGGCCCCGTGGCCGGCGGTGATGATGGTGTGGGGGTTGGCCCCCGCCAGGACCCCGGCAGCCCAGATGCCGGGCATGCTGGTCCGCCCGTCCTGATCCACCTTCACCACCCGGGCCAGCCGCTCCCGGCCATCGGTGAACTCAAGGCCCAGGGCCTCGGCCAGCGTCACCACCGAGCCGGTGGCCAGCAGCACCTGCTGGGCCTGGAAGGTCCGACCATCCTCGGTGGTCAGGGTGAAGCCCTCCCCCTCCCGGGCAATGGCGGTCACCTCGGCGGTCACCCACTGGGCGCCCAACTTCTCCGCCTGGCGCTGGCCGCCGTCCACCAGATCGGGGCCGGAGATGCCTTGGTCGAAGCCGTAGTGGTTTTCGATCCAAGCCCGCCGGGTCTGGCCCCGGCCGTTGTCCAGCACCAGGGTCTTCAGGCCGGCCTTAGCCAAGAAGACGGCTGCACTGCCCCCGGTCGGTCCTCCACCAACCACTGCCACGTCGTACATCAGCGTCCCCTCCTCGTCAGATGTTGCTCCGAGTGCCAGTACGCAGTGCCCTTGTGATATAGCTCCCGTCCCTGGGCCCGTCAAGGGCGGGCGGGGAGCCAGAAAGGGACGAAGGATCGGGCGCGCCCCTGGCGCCCTCCTCCATGGAGGGGCCCCGCTGGGCCCGGCCCACCGCAGCCGGGCACGAAAAGCCAAGGGAGGGCTCAGCCCTCCCCGGCCCGGACCGCCTCCACGAAGGCTTCGACGGTCAAGACGGTGGCGGGCAGGCCCAGGGCCTGGCCCAGGCGGGTGATGGGGGGCGCCTGGAGCCCGGCCGCGGCCAGAAGCTCCGGCTGGGCGAAGATGGCCTCGGCTGTATCGTCGGCCAGGACCCGGCCGTCCTGGAAGACCAGCACCCGCTGGAAGTGGCGGGCGACAAACTCCATGTCGTGGGTGATGGTGATCACCGTCCGGCCGGCCCGGGCGAGCCGGTCGACGATGGCCCCCAGCTGGCGGACCCCCACCTGGTCCTGGGCGATGGTGGGCTCATCCAGAATGATCACCGGCGTCCCCATGGCGAGGACGCTGGCCACCGTCACCAGCTTCCGCTCGGCCAGGCCCAGGTCGTAGGGGTTGCGCGCTTCCAACCCCTCCAGCCCCAGCTCCGCCAGGGCCGCTTCGGCCCGCTCCCGGGCCTCCTGCGCGGAGAAGCCAAGATTGAGGGGGCCGAACATCACCTCATCGAGCACCCGGCTCTTGAAGAGCTGGTCCGACGGGTTCTGGAAGACCAGCCCCACCGTCCGGGCCAGCTGCGCCACCGTCATCTGCCGGGTGTCCACCCCGGCCACCAGCACCTGGCCCTCCACCGGCTTCAACAGCCCGTTGAGCAGCCGCACGAAGGTGGACTTGCCCGCCCCGTTCTGGCCCACGATGGCCGTAGCCCCCGGGCCCAGATCGAGGGTGATCCCCTTCAGCACGGGCCGGCCCGGGGTGTAGTGAAAGTGGACGTCCCGGGCTTGAATGATGGGCTGCCGCTCGCTCATCACCGCCCGCCCCTCCTCGCCTGGCCCACCGCCACCGCCTCCGCCAAGGTGACGGGGTAGGTGCCGTCCTCCAGGACCCAGCCCAGGGCCTTGGCCGCCTGGGTGACGGCCGGCACCGCCACCCCCAGGGCGGCCACATTCTCCCGGGCGAAGACCTGCCGGGGCGGGCCGTAGGCGATCTGGCGGCCCTGGTGGAGGACCAGGATCCGGTCCGCGTGCTCCGCCAGCCGGTCCACCTTGTGCTCCGCCATCACCACCGCCATGCCCCGGCGACACAGGGCGGTCACCGCCTCGAAGACTTCCTCGGTGCCCGCGGGGTCCAGCTGGGAGGTGGGCTCGTCCAAGATGAGCACCTCCGGCTCCATGGCCAGCACCGAGGCGATGGCCAGGCGCTGCATCTGGCCGCCCGAGAGGGCGAAGGGGCTCTGATCCTTCACCGCCTCCAAACCCAACAGGCGCAGGGCCTCATCGATTCGCCGGCGCATCTCCTCCCGGGGCACCCCCGCATGCTCCAGGCCGAAGGCCACCTCTTCGTAAACGGTCAGCTTGGCGCCGGAGATCTGGGTGAAAGGATTCTGGAAGACCAGGCCCGCCCGGCGGCTCACCTCCGCCACAGTGCTCCGGTGCACATCCAGCCCCGCCACCCGCACCTGCCCGCCGATGGCCCCCTTGTAGAAATGGGGCACCAGCCCCACCAGAGCCTGGCAGAGGGTGGACTTGCCCGCCAGGTTGGGCCCGATGACCCCGATGAATTCGCCCGGCTCCACGGTGAAGGTGATGCCGTCCAAGGCCAGCCGCTCCTGCCGGGGGTACCGGTACCGCAGGTTCTCCACCTCAATGACCGCCATCCCAGGCCACCCCCTCCCTCACCATCCCAAGAGCCACCGCCCCGCGATCCCGGCCGCCAGCGCCGCCACCGTGACCAGCCGGGCGGCGGTGGCGTAGGGCGGGATCACCTCTTCCTTGAGGAAGGTGGGCCGGCCCTCGCCCGAGAAACCCCGCACCTCCAGGGCCAGGGCCCGCTCCTCGGTGGCGATGAGGGAGCCGGTCACCAAGGGCCCCATCACGGGGACGAAGGCCTTCAGACGGACCCAGAGGCTCCCTTCGGTCTCCAGGCCCCGGGAGCGCTGCGCGTCCATGATGGTGGAGGCGGTGGCCATCATGGTGGGGATTACCTGGAGGACGGCCATGATGACGTAGCCCAGCCGGGGCGACGCCCCCCGCCGGACCACAGCCTCCACCAAGTCCGACGGGTGGGTGACCAGCACCAGAATGAGGGTGGCGGAGAGGATGTTGTAGAGGCGCAGGGCCAGGCGCAGGCCCACCAGGAGGCCCTCCCGGTAGAAGACGATGGGCCCCAGGGTGAGGGCGGGCACCGCATTCCCCGGGTAGACCAGCCCCTGCACCACCAGGAAGGTGCCGGCGACGATGGCCACCCCCACGTAGACCGCGGCCGCCCGGTGGAGCACCCCGGCCGAGCCCAGCACCGCCAGGAGGAGGACGAGGAGCAGGGTCCCCCCTTGGAGGCTGGGAAGGAGGAAGGTAAGCCCGATCCCCACCACGGTCATGAGCAGCTTGGTCATCGGATCGAGCCGGTGCACCCAGGTGTCACCCGGCACGTAGAGGCTGAGCCGCACCCCTCATCACCTCAGAAGGGGCTCCGGACAGCCAGGCTGCCCGGAGCCCCCATCCCTTCCCGCGACCCTACAGGGACTCCACCTCGCTGCGCGAGCCGCTGAAAAGCCCCACCAGCCGCTCGGGCAGCGCCTTGAAGATCAGGTAGGAGACGATGACGGTGGCCAGCTTGTCGGGGAGGTCGACCACGGCCTCATCCAGGAAGGAGGCGAGCCAAATGGGCCAGCCCCGCCCCACCAAGGCCGTGTAGAGGGCGTCGCCCCAGACGTTCCCCGTCTGACCCTCCCAGAGGATGACGTTGATGGGCGTGGAGACGACGGCCGCCACCCCCGCCACGATCAGGCCCAGGACCACCACCCGGCCGAAGCTGGAGATCCAGCCGGTGAAGGCCAGATACCCCACCACCAGACCGATGGCGATGCTGGTGATCAGGTACCAGAAGGAGATGGGGTCGGCCGTCAGGCCGAAGATGATGTTGTTCACCGCGCCCGAGAGCGCCCCCACCCAGGGCCCGGCTAGCATGCCAGCCAGCACCGTGCCGATGGAGTCCAGCCAGAGGGGGAGCTTCAGGCCCGCCGCGATCAGCTTGCCCACGTAGTTGATACCAACAGCAACAGGGATGAGGACGATGGTGAGCGTCGTAAACCGCAGCGCCCACGGGTTGCCTTGCGGTTCAGCGGCCATCCGACGTGCACCTCCTGAGATCTACCTCTGCTTCTCCTCCAGCCAGAGCCGGCACGCCCCCCGCAGCGCGGCCTGGATGGAGGCCCGCTGCCCCGCAGCCGCCGCCTCTTCGCTGGCGACCAGGCGGTTGATGCCCTCCTCCAGCTCGCCCTCGGCCGTCACCACCACGTTCAGGATGCTGCCGGCCCGGACGCCCCGGAGCCGGGCCACGGTGAAGAGGGCGGCCGTCTCCATGTCCGAGGCCAGCACCCCCCGGGCGGCCCAGGAGCGGGTCAGCTCCTCCTCCCGGTCGGTGTAGAAGCTGTCGTGGCTCCGCACCAGCCCGCTCCGGACGGGCACACCCAGCTCCCGGGCGGCCTGGGCCAGGGCGACGGCCAGCTCGGGATCGGCGACCGCCGGGTATCCCGCGGGGACGTACATCCCGCTGGCCCCGTCCTCCCGGACGGCCCCCTCCGCCACCACCAGGCTCCCGATGGGCATGCCAGGCTGGAGGGCTCCGGCGCTCCCCACCCGGACCAGGATCCGGGCGCCGATCCGGATCAGCTCTTCCACCGCGATGGCCGCCGACGCCCCGCCGATCCCCGTAGAGGTGGCGGAGACGGGCACACCCTGGAAGCGCCCGGTGATGGTGCGGAACTCCCGGTTGGAGGCCACCTCCTCCACCTCCTCCAGCTCCCGGGCGATCCAGTCGATCCGGCCGGGATCGCCGGGCAGGAGGACCACCGGCGCCACATCGCCGGGTCCGCACTGAATGTGGGGCTCTTTGGCCGGCATCTCTTGGCGGGCCACCCTCACGCCTCCTCGGAGAAGCAGGTTGCCGGGCTCTTCAGGCGGCTGCCAAGAGAAAGATCAGGATGAAAAGGCCACCGCCTGAGCCGGTGCCCCGAGGCACCGGCGTACCCTTACGGTGCCCGGCCGCCGTTCACATGTTCATACTTTCGGCATGGGCGGGGTCGGACCTTTACCAGGGCCCGGCACGAGCCGGTAGACCTTCTTGGGACGGCCCACTCGCTGGTAGTCCAGCGAGACCTCCACCTGGCCCGTCTCTTCCAAGTACCGCAGGTACCGGTATGCGGTGGCGGGGCCGAACCCCCCTTGGCTCGCCACCTGGGGCGCGGTCACCCCTTCCGGGGCACCAGCCAGGATGGCTTGGACACGCTCCAAGGTAGGCCCCTGGATCCCCTTGGGCAGACTCCTCCCCCCGGCAGAATCTGGACCCAGGCTCAATCCAGGGGCAGCTCGGCGGGTTTGGCCGGCATTCCCTGGCCGGGTCCGGAGGTGGACCCGGAGCCGGGCGAGAAGGTCTGGGGCCCGGATGGGCTTGAGGGCAAAGTCACTTGCCCCCGCGGCCATGAAGGCGTCGGCCAGCTCCTGCCGCTCATCGACCGTGAGGATCACGATGGGCAGGTCGGGGTACTGTTCCCGGAGGATCCGGGTGAGCACCAAGCCGTTCTCCCCCGGAAGGTGATAATCAACGATGGCTGCATCCGGCGTCCGGCGGGCCAGCCAGTGGAGGGCCGTCCGCCCGTCGGGAAAGGTGACCATGGTCCAGCCGACGTGCCGGGCGATGCCCCGCAGGGTGTACCGGATCCCGGGATCGTCATCGACGGCCATGAGGAGAGGCGGCAGCATCGTCTCCACCCCCAGCCTGAACCTCCTTCCCGTCGGCGGGAATGCGGATCACCACCAGGGTGCCGCGGCCCGCCACGCTGGTCAGGGTCAGCCGGCCACCGAGCTCCCCTTCCACCACCTGCCGGGCAAAGGTGAGGCCCAACCCCGAACTGCCCTCCAGGCTGAACCCGGGCTCGAAGACGCGCTGGGCCACCGCCGGCTCCATCCCTGATCCCCAGTCCCGCACCCGGATCCGGAGTTCCCGGGAGGTGCCCCCCACCTGGACCCGCACTCGCCCGTGGGACCCCGCGGCTCGCCGGGCGTTGGCCAAGACGTTGAGGAGGGCCCGGCTCAAGCGGAGGAGGTTCACCCGAACCCAGGGCAGCCGGGACGCGACCTGGAAGAGGGTCGGCTCGCCCACAGGCTGCCCCTCCATCCCCGACCCTTCCACCGCGGACCACTGGGCCCGGAGGTAGCGGAGCAGCTCGTGGCCGCTCACCCGCCGGGCGGCGCGAGGCGAGCGGATCTCCGCGATCATCTGGTTCATGGTGGCGACGGCCCCTTCGATCTGGACGATGTGGCTTCGCAGGGACCGGTCCGACGCGATCTGGGGCGCAAGGCCCAAGAGGCTCACCAGGCCCGAGACGGTCGTCAAGGGTGTCTTCAGATCGTGGACGAGGGCTTGCACCTCCATCAAGGACCGGTTGCGGGCGGTCGCCGCCCGGGCCTGGGCCTCGGCCCGGGCCGCGTGGAACTCTTCGGCTTGCCGGGCGAGGAGCACCTCCAGGTGCTGGTGGAAATCGACCATGAACTTGGCCATCACCACCGCGACGGCCGTGAAGACCCCAAAGCTGACCAGCCCCCACAGGTTGAGCAGATCCTCGGCACCCAAGAAGGCCGCCGCCAGTTTCACCTCCACGGAAAGGTCCCCGTGGCCGAATCCGTACGGGGTCAGGGCGGGCACCACATCCAGCCATTGGAGGCCGAAGAGGAAGACCGTAAGGATGGCCGCCCGCATGAAGCGGCCGTGGGTCGCTTCGGCCATCTGGTGCACGCCCGCGGCGGCCAGCACGCCGGCCACCGCCGGCCCGCCCAAGTCGTACCGCACCCCATGGACCAGCTGGATCAGACCGTAGACCCCTGGAATCACGAGCAGGGGCGTCAGCCAGCCGATCCACCGCCCGTTCTTTCCCTCTTGGCCCAGCCGGAGGGCCTCGGCCGTCAGGAACGCCCCCACATAGATGGGCACGGCCCGGACGGTGTTCAAGATGACCAGCGCTCCCGCGGCCAGGAGGAGCTGGCCGCTGTCGTACACCTCGATGGCCCGGCGGATCTGGGGAAGGATGTCCAGGGTCTGGTGGGTGAACCAGCCAGGCAAGGCAGCCCCCAGCCCGATCAAGAAAAGTCCCAGACGCCCCGGCCGTCCGAGCCGCCTCACCATGAGGACACCCCCGGGAGGGGAACGGGGTCCAGGGGAAGGCCCTTCCGCAGAGCCAGCTCCCGCACGTTGAGCAGGTGGAGCACGGGCACCTGCCGGCCCGCCATGACCGAAAGGACCCCTTGCCGCTCCGGGGGACAGGCCGGAACTTGCTCGGGCCAGAGGAGCCCCGGCGGCAGCCCGGCGACCGCGCCGCACGACCCCAGGGCCGCCTGCCCACCGCCCACGTTCACATAGACAGCCACGGGCCGGCCGGCCTCCCGGGCGGCGTGGTCGAAGAGGGCGAGGCGGATCTGGACCGCCTCGGCCAGGCCCGCCAGCTCCAAAAGCCGCGGGCCGTCGGCCCGGGCCGCAGCGGCGCGGAGGGCCGCCACCCCCTCGGGCATGAGGCCCCCACCCCGGTCGCCTTCACCGCCCAGGGTATAGGCCAGTGACCGCTGGCCGATCAAGCCCTCCTCGGCCAACACCTGCTCCATGTCGGCCCAGGTCCACTGGGGCAGGTTGGCCCCCCACATGGAGCTGCCGAGGGACGCGACGGCGGCGAGCTGAAGGTCCAACACGTCGGCCGCAATGAAGACGGCCAGGTTGAGCCCGGGGAAGGAGCCGGAAAGGGTGGCCGCCACCACGTCCCCTGGGCGCGCCCCTGCCTGCCAGAGGGCCTCGGCCACCACCCCGGCCCACTGAGGATTGGTGGCCGTCCGCTTGGCGACCGGATCCCCCAAGGTGGTGGTGATCTCGGTAAAGGCCGCGCCGATCAGGCCCGTCCGGTTGGGGTCATGCACCCGGTCCCAAGGAAGCCCCCGCGCTTCCCGGGCTTCGGCCAGAAGGGGCAGGGCCTGGGCCATCCGCCGGACCGCCTCGGCCCGGATCCCGTCAGGGAGCCCGGCCTCGGGGCTGGTCCCGCCCAAGGGCGGCAGCCAGCCGGCGGCCAGGCAGGCCCAGTAGCCCGCCACCAAGACCACGGTCGCCACCAGCAAGCGGCCTGGCGGCTGAGGAAAGCGCCCCAGGCGGGGCCGGTAGACTGGGGCCCTTCTGGCTCGCCCCTCCTTCCCCCTCATGAGCTCCCGTTCCCCCTCACAACCCCCATCCGGCCAGCAGGTGGAGCGCCAGCCGGGTCAGAACCGCCAGGCCCAGGGTAACGGCCAGGGTGGGCAGGGCCCCTTGCCGCTCCATCTCGTTCGCGAGGAGGCCCGGCACGATGTACCCGATGGCTCGGATGTCGGCGCCAGCCGCCGCCAGGTGGGGCGCGAGACGAGCCAGCGCCCAGCTTCCCACCATGCCCACCACCAGCATGGCGCCGTACCGGCGCCGCCCGAAGAGGATCACCACCCGCCCCAAGCCGTGGGCGACCGCGAGCCAGGTGGCGGTGGCCACCAGGAGGGTCGCGCCCACCCGGAGGGGCTGGTCCAGAAAGAGGGCCAGGTAGCCCGGAGCCACCATGCCCCCCGCGGTCAAGCCGATCCCTTCGTACACGAGCAGGTTGAGGAGCACCCCGATCCCCACCGCCCGTTCAACCATGGTCAGCGCCCCCCTCCCCTGGCGGGACCAGGCGGCCTTCGGCCCCCAGGGGGACCGGTTGCCAGGGCTCGTAGGCCCCCTGCCACCCCCGGGCGCCACGGGTGTTCCCGCCGGCGAGGACCACCACGCCCGGAGGCTCCTCGCATGCAGGATCGCCGGCTGGTCGAAGACGCCAACGGCGCAGCAAAGCTCCCGGTTCCGTGGGCCCTTGGCGGGCGCCCCCGCCCAAGAGGCGGGCCCCGCCTGGGTCGCCCGTGGCCCACACCGTGACGGACCCCACTCCCGCCCCAACCCGGAGGAGTTCGGGCAGGCGCTGGCCGAACCGGAGCGCCCGTTCCGCCCGGTCGTGCCGGTGGTGGTAGATCACCCGCACCTCGAAGGGCTCGGCGGGCGGGCACGCCGCCAGCGCTCCGCGCAGCACCCGAGCCAGGGAGTCGGGATCGTTGGCCGCGAGCCCGTCGATGAGGAGGGCCCCCAAGGGGCCCGGCCCCTCGACTCGGGTCCAGCGGGCGGTGCCCGGCTCGGGGAGGGCGGCGGCCATCCCCCTCCAGGTCACCCGTTCCTCGATCCCCAGCAATTGGGCGACTTGGAAGACCACACCCAGGTTCTCGGGCGCGTGCCAGGCCAGGTACGGCCTCAGCTCCTGCGGAGCCCGGGAGGGAGGAACGGGTGGGGCCAGAAGAGGTTGGGTTCCCCGCCGGCGGGCCTCCCTGGCCAGGAGGGGAAAGGCCTGCTCGTCCCCCACGACCAAGTGACCCTCCACGGGGATGGTGTTGGCCAGGGTGCGGGCGATCTCGGCCCGATCCCGACCCATCACGTCGCCATGGTCCTCCCGAACGTTGGTGATGACCCCCACGGTGCTCTGGATCATCCGGTGTTCGCTGGTCCAGAGGGCCTCGGGATGCAGGGCCATGCACTCCAGCACCAAGGCCTCGCACCCCAAGCGCGCGGCCCGCTCCAGGGCCCGGGCCTGCTCCCGGATGGTCGCCCGGCCGCTTCGGCGCTGGACCGGCGCTTCGGTCCCATCGGGCAGGAGCCAACGAGCCTCCGTCCCCGTCACCTTGCCCAGAGCCCGCCGTCCAGCGGTGAGGAGCACGCCCATCAGCAAGCGGGTCACCGTCGATTTGCCCCGGGTGCCGTTGACGTGAATCCGGACCGGCACCGCGCTCCGGGCCCGCCGCAAGCGGAGCTCTTCAGCCCAGCCCAACCCCGCCAGGACGGACCCGAGGACCACCACGTCCCACATGGCGCCTCCCCCATCCCCGCTATCACTTCGGACCCATCCCCAGCCCCTTCCTCCCCCGCCGGTGGAATTCCGGTCGAATGAAGAAGGGAAACCCCCGCTTTCTCCAGGAAGCGGGGGTGGTCCCGGATCGCGGCTTAGTTGAGATGGGCTCCGAGCCCGCGCGCCTCCAGATCGGCGTAATCGGGCGCGGTGTACTCGAAGGCGAAGCTGGGATCGGCCATGGTGAAGGCCTCCAAGACACTCCGAATGGTGGCCAGCTGGGTGCCGACCCGCTTCCACAGAGGCGCCTCGGGATCCCCGACCACATCGGGGTTCATCCGATCGGGCGCCTGGCCGGGGTTGGGCGTTTCGATCAAATACGCGTACGCGTCCGTCTCATCGCCCCACTCCCGGTGGCTCAGACCCCGGAAGTCCTCGGAAGAGTGCTCCAGCTTCATGGAGATCCCTTCCAGCTCCAGGTTGAGCAGGGCCAGGGCCCCGATCTCCAGCCCCTTGGGGTGGCTGATGAGCATGTTGGCCAGACGGGAGGTGGGACCCGCCTCGTGAAGGTCGAAGGCGACGTGGACGTTCTCCCGCCGGATGAGCTCCACCATGGCGTAGCTCACCTGTTCGGTCAGGGTCCCATCAGGGCGGCCCGGGTGCACCCGGTCCAGGTTCCGGATCTCGTACCCTTCGAAGGTGGAGCCCTTGGGATGAACGTAGACGGCCGGATCAGGGGTCCCGTGGTGGTCGGGATGGGTTCGCCGGGCGCCGTAGCGGAAAGCCCGGGGACCACTGGGGGTCACCAGCCAGATCCACTCCGGATCGCCGTACTCCACCTCCGCGTAGGTGGAGGCGCTGTTGTTGGCCCGCGGGATGACGATGAGACGCCCTTGGGTCACCACCGCCTTCTCCACCAGGACCGTCGCGGCCATCACCCCGGCAATCTCGTTCCCGTGGGTGCCGCCGGCCACGAAGACGGTGGAGCCGGGTTGGCTCCCTTCCAAGATGTAGACCGGCGTGTCGCCGGGGGTCCCCCGCAGGGGTGGATGGTACTCGCTCAGCCAGACCATCCGGGTAACGCCCACCCCCGGCCGGATATCGTGGCCGACATAGGGCCCCGATCCGGCCGCGGCGGCCAGGGGCGCCACCAAAGCCAAAAGGAGCACCCATGCCCCCGTGCGAGCGCCCCAACGCTTCCGAGAGACGTGGACCATCGCACTCATCCCCTCTCCATCGTCGACTCCGGGTCCGACGACCCGGGCGGGGCAAGCCAGCCTCGATTTGATGAGGGATCAGCGAATGAGGAGCATGCGGAGGAGGAAGGGGAGCAAGACCAAGGCGGCCGTCAGCTGCTCACCCAGCCCGCGTCCCCGCAGCAGATTCCAGGCGACCAGGCCGCTGACGTAGATCAGCAGGACCCAGGAAGGCCACGCCATCCATCCCCCTCCTCTCAGAAGAGGAACCGTCCGATGGGCTCAGCCCAGACCACCAGCGCCACGCCCGTCAGGAGGGTCAGCAGGGCCGGCACCAGAGCACGCCGGAGCACCTTCCAGTACGAAGGCTCGTTTACCACCTGAGCGGCGAAGATCCCAGCCAAGGCCGTGGGGGGCACCAGATCGCCCACCCCGGCCACGATGGAGAGCCCTGCCGTGGTGACCAGATCATTCCGGCCCAGGAAGGCCAGAAGGAAGGGGACCCCTAGGACCGAGGCGGCGCCGAAGGCGGAGACCGCCCCGAAGAGCGGGAGGCCCACCGCCATCGCCCCGTACTGGGCCAGCGCCGGCATGCTCAAGAGCTCCACCACCAGCCAGCCCCGCCCGCCCGTCGCGGTGAAGACTTGGATGAACATCCCCACCCCGGCCAAGATGGCCAGAACGGGAATGGCCTGACCCACCGCCTCTCGGGCACACCGGTGCCAGGCGAAGCGCCGGCCGTCCAGCACCCACGCGACCACCGCCCCGATGAAGAAGATCAAGGGCAACCCCAGGTTGAGGAAGCTATGGGGCCACCACCGTTCGGCGGTCATCAGGAGCGCCACCGTGAGCCAGGGCACGAGATGGCGCCCCAGGGGACCGGACTCCCCGGCAGCCGCCGCCGGTGGCTCGGGCGAGAGCCCAGCGGACCCTTGGTGGCTCCGGCCCAGGGCGGGCAGCCCCAGATACCAGGCGGTCACCAAGGCCAGGGGGACCGTCGCCAGCAGGAGGGGCGGTTCGAGGCCGACGTAGGGCAGATCCACCCCACCTCCGATGAGCATGGCTGGGATGTTGACCGGGGGCGCCAGCATGCCATAAATGGCCGCCATGGCCACAAAGGCCCCGGCCCGGTCCCGGTCCAGACCCAAGCGGATGAGGACCGGGGCGACCAGCGCGCCCGTGGTGAGGACAGCGGCGGTGGAGGACCCGGTGATCATCCCCGGGAGCATGACGACCACGGCCAGGAGGGGCAGGAGGAGCAGGGGCCGGCGCCCGAAACGGACCACCAAAGCGGAAGCCAGGGCCGGCAGCCCACCCGAAAGGGTGGTCGCCTGGACGAAGATCATGGCACTGGCGATGATGAGCATGGTGTCCAGGTAGCCCAGGCTCCCCTCCAAGAGGTGGCGGGGCAGCTCGGACGCCAGGCCCCCGACCAGCCCGCCCACCGTGGCGGCCAGGGCCAGGGCGAGCCCCAAAGGAACGCGGGCCGCCATGGCAGCGACGACGAAGACCGTGACCATGAGGACGACCACGACTGCTGGCGAGACCACCCGCGTTCCTCCTTACCTCACGCGCCGAAGAGACGGCTCAGCGGTTCCCGGGCATCGACGATCCGCTCCACCTCCGTGAGCGGGATGCCGTACTCCTGGGCCAACTGCGTGAAGAAGCCGTCCTCATTCCCCGACCGGACCACGATCATGGCGTCCGCATAGGCGGCCACCGCCTCGATCAAGGGATTGG
Organism: Bacillota bacterium; assembly: GCA_017577405.1. GTDB lineage: Bacteria > Bacillota > Limnochordia > Limnochordales > Limnochordaceae > Limnochorda. Next base: position 1,241 of record PIUA01000035.1, on the reverse strand, counting down.
AGGAAGGGCCGCGCCGGGCCGTGCCGCCCACGTGCATGAGGAGGACGAAGGCGTCCTGGGCCTTGGCCTGCTCCAACAGGGCCGTCACCCGCGCCATCTCCTGCTCCTCGTTGATGCCGGCCGCGCCCAACCCCTTGGCGCTCGCGCCGACCACCACCACCAGCGTCCGGTAGCCCGCCAAGCTTTCAGCCTGCACCAGGGGATCGAAGTCCAGGCCCAGCTTCAGCTGGGTGTTGGCCAGCACGTTGACCATCACCGCGTCAGAGCTCTGCCCGGCCGAGGTGATGATGCCGGGCTTGGCCGCCGGAGCGGCGGCCGCCGACGGGCCCCCACCGGCCAGGGCCGCCAGGCAGAGGGTGGCGGTCGCCACCACGGTGATCCATAACCGGGTCCGTAGACTCCCTTGCATGCTCGTTCCCTCCCAATTCGTTCCGGGCATGCCCGTCACGCCGGGCGGCCCGCCGGATCAGTACCCCACCACGCCACCGCTCCGGCGGGGATCGGCCCCACCCACCATCTCGCCCGTCTCCCGGTCGAAGAGGATGCCTTGAGCCCCGCCGAAGAAGAGGTCATACGCGCCCCGGACCTCCAGGGTGTACCCCATGGCTTCCAGCTCGGCCAGGACGGGAGCCGGCATCCGGCTCTCCACGTGGAGGTTGGCCTCGGTGTCCCGGGCGTAGAAGCGGGGGGCCTCGATGGCCTCCTGCAGGCTCATCCCGTAATCCACCAGGTTGACCAAGAGCTGGACCATGGTCGAGACGATCCGCCCCGCGCCGGGCGTCCCGATGGAGAGGACGGGCTCGCCATCCTTCAAGAGCAGCGTGGGCGCGATGGTGGTCCGCATCCGCTTCCCAGGGGCCAGGCTGTTGGGAAGCCCCGGCCGGGTGCTGAAGTTGGCCATCTCGTTGTTGAGGATGATGCCGGTGCCCGGCACGGCCACCCTGGCCCCGAAGAAGCTGGAGATGGTCTGGGTCAGCGCGACCACGTTCCCGTCCTGATCGGCCGTGGAGAGGTGGGTCGTGCTGGCCGACTCAGCCTCCGGCACCGGATGGCATAGGCCACCCGCTCGGTCAGCGTCCCGTCGGGCCGTCCGGGGTAGCTCCGGTTGAGGTTACGGGTGTCGGAGCCGGAGAGCTGCTGGCCCGACGCGGCGTGCACGTAGACCACCGGGTCCGGCCACTGGTGCAGGGGGTTGGTCAGCCGGCTCCCCACCCGGAAGGTCCGCGCGCTCCCGTCGGGAA
>PIUA01000034.1 GCA_017577405.1 Bacillota bacterium | reverse complement strand
CTTCCAGGTGCTCCAGCCCTTGATTGACAGCGGCGCCATCGAGTTGGTCGGCGAGCAGTGGTGCGACGCCTGGAGCCCGGAGCAGGCCCTCAAGCACACCGAGAACGCCCTGACCGCCCACGGCAACCGGATTGACGCCATCATCGCCTCCAACGACGGTACCGCCGGCGGCGCCATCCAGGCTCTGGCCGAGCAGGGGCTGGCGGGCCTGGTGGCCGTCTCGGGGCAGGATGCGGACCTGGTGGCCTGCCAGCGGATCGCGGAGGGCACCCAGACCGTCACCATCTTCAAGGACGTCCGGCTCCTGGTGGAGGCGGGCATGCAGGCGGCCGTGGAGCTGGCCCGGGGCCAGCGTCCGTCGGGCATCAACGGCAAGTACGTCAACGAGGCCAAGGGGATTGAGCAGGACGCGATCTACGTCGACGTCATCCCCGTCACCCAGGAAAACCTCTACGAGGTCATCGTCAAGAGCGGCTTCCACCGCCTGGAGGACGTCTACCGGAACGTCCCCCGGGATCAGTGGCCGACGGACTGAGGCTGGATCCATCCTGCGCCCGGCTCCTTTTGGGGGCCGGGCGCAGGGCTTCGCACGGGATTGAGCTGGGAGAGGAGTCGTGGTCGTGCCGGAATCGGGCAAGACGCTCCTTGAGATCCGCCATGTGACCAAAGCGTTTCCTGGCACGCGGGCCTTGGACAACGTCTCCCTCGATGTGCGGCCCGGCGAGATCCTGGGCCTCTGCGGTGAGAACGGGGCGGGGAAGTCGACGCTGGTCAAGATCATCAGCGGCGTCTACCCGTATGGCACCTACGAGGGGGAGCTCTTCTTCCGCGGGGAGCCCCTGCGCCTGACGGGCACCCGGGATTCGGAAGCCAAAGGCATCAGCATCATCCACCAGGAACTGGCCCTGGTCCCCCAGCTGACTGTCGCCGAGAACATCTTTCTGGGCGGCGAGCCGGCTGCCTGGGGCGTCATCCGGCAGGAGGCGATGAACGCCGCGGCCCGGAGGCTCCTGGAGCGAGTCGGTTTGGACGTGCCGCCCACGGTCCTGGTGGGGAGCCTGGGCGTGGGCCAGCGGCAGATGGTGGAGATCGCCAAGGCTCTGCGGCGGGACGTGAGCCTCCTGATCCTCGATGAGCCCACCTCCGCCCTGAACGAGACGGAGGTGGAGCGGCTGATGGAGACCTTGCGGGAGCTCCGCCGCCGGGGCGTCTCCTGTATCTACATCTCTCACAAGCTGGATGAGCTCTTTGAGATCACCGACCGGATCACGGTGCTGCGCGACGGCCAGGTGGTGGGCACCGCGCGGACCGCGGACCTGGACGAGGATCGGATCATCGCCATGATGGTGGGCCGGCCCCAGAGCGGGCGGTACCCGCCCAAGACCCGGCGCCCGGGCCCGGTCCGGATGCGGGTCCGGAACTGGTCGGTGAAGCATCCCGAGAACCCCGAGCGGTACGTGGTGCGGGATGTCTCCTTTGAGGTGCGGAGCGGCGAGATCCTCGGCATCGCGGGCTTGATGGGCTCGGGCCGGACCGAGCTGGTGCAGAGCCTCTTCGGGGAGTACGGCGTGGAGGTCTCGGGGGAGATCGAGATCGACGGCCAGCCCTGCCGCTTCCGGTCGTCCCGGGACGCCATTGCCATGGGTGTGGGGTTGGTGGTGGAAGACCGGCGGAACGGCGGGCTGATCACCATGCACTCGGTGGCCAGCAACGTCACCTTGCCCTCCCTGCCCAAGGTGAGCCGGGGGCCCGTGATCAACCGGGGTCTGGAGCTGGCCTCGGCCGCCCAGTTGGTGGAGGAGCTGAGCATCAAGGTGCCGGGGCTGGAGGCGGCCGTCGAGACTTTGAGCGGGGGGAACCAGCAGAAGGTCTCCATCGCCAAGTGGCTGATGACGAGGCCCCGGATCCTGATGCTGGACGAGCCGACCCGGGGCATCGATGTGGGGACCAAGTACCAGATCTACGAGATCATGGACCGGCTGGCCGCGGACGGGATGGCCATCGTCATGGTCTCCTCCGAGCTGCCTGAAATCCTGGGGATGAGTGACCGGATCCTGGTGATGCACGAGGGGACGGTGGCCGGTATCCTGGATGCCGACGAGGCCGATGCCGAAGCGGTGATGGCCCTGGCCACCATGGGGGCGCGGTCGACAGCCGCCGCGAAGAATCTGTAGGGGAGCTGGAGTCCAGTGGGCAAGCCAGAGTTGATCTCACCCGTCACCGAAGAGTCCGCCTTGGTTCGCAGGCTGCGGGAGAACATCCGGGCCTACACCCTGGTCCTGGCCCTCTTGGCCTTGTGGATCGGCATGGCCGTGGCCACCGACGGGGTCTTCCTCGCCCCGCGGAACATGTCCAACCTCTTCCGGCAGACGACCATCATCGGGCTCCTGGCCATCGGCATGACCTTCGTCATCACCGCCGGCCACATCGACCTGTCCGTGGGGTCCCTCACGGGCCTGGCCGGGGCGATTGCCGCCATGATGCAGGTGCGCTGGCTCCCGGCCCTGGCCCAGGCCTGGGGCGTGGCCTGGCTCCAGGAGAGCTGGGTGATCTCGGTGATCGCCATCCTCGCCGCGCTCCTCGTCGGCCTGCTGGTGGGCTTGTGGCACGGGGTCTGGACGGCCTACGGTGGGGTGCCCGCCTTCATCGCCACCCTGGGGGGCCTCTTGATCTTCCGGGGGAGCATCCTGGGCATCACCCGCGGGGTGAACATCGGCCCCATGGAGCCGCTCTTCCGGAGCCTGGGCCAGTCCTACCTGAGCACCGGCGCGGGCGTGGCCCTGGCGGCGGTGACGGTGGCCGCCATCTTCCTCATGACCTTCCGGGCCCGGCGAGAGCGGATCCGCCACGGGCTGCCCGTCCACGCAGCGTGGATGGACGGGGCGGCGGCCGCCCTCTACTCGGCCCTGGCCATCCTTTTTGTCGTCGTGATGAACCGGTACCGGGGGATTCCCGTGCCAGTCATCATCCTGATCATCGCCGCCATGATCTTCACCTTCATCTACCGGCGGACCCAGCTGGGGCGGTACACCTGGGCCATCGGCGGCAACCTGGAGGCGGCCAAGCTGTCGGGGGTGAACGTGCGGCGGGTGACGGTGCAGATCTTTGCCCTCATGGGCCTCCTGGCGGGTCTGGCCGGCGTCATCCTCACGGCCCGCCTCAATGCGGCCACGGCCAACGCGGGGAACGGCTTCGAGCTCGACGCCATCGCCGCCTGCGTCATGGGCGGTACCAGCCTCGCCGGCGGGTACGGGAGCATCCCGGGGGCGCTCTTGGGCGCGCTCATCATGGCCAGCGTGGACAACGGCCTCAGCATGCTCAACGTCGAGTCCTTCTGGCAGCAGATCATCAAAGGCTTCATCTTGATGGTGGCCGTCTTGATCGACGTCCGGTCCCGGCGGGCCAAGCGGGCGTGAGGGCCCATGGAACGGTGCGCCGGGGTCACGTACGGGGAGGGGTGGCAGAGATGGCAACTCAGGTAACCTGGACGGAGGTGCCCGCACCGGTCTGCGAGGTGCCGCCAAAGTATCCCCATCTGACCAAAGAGGTCTACGATCGGCGGCTGGCGCGGCTGCGGGCCCGGATGAAGCAAGAGGGCCTGGACGCGGTGGTGGTCTACGCCGACCGGGAGCACGCGGCCAACTTCTCGTACCTGACGGGCTTCGGGCCCCGCTTTGAGGAGGCCCTCCTGATCGTGCTCCCCGAGGGGACGCCGACGGCGGTCTTGGGGGCGGAGAACGTGGACATGGTCCACTTCACCCCCGTGGAGTTGAAGGGCGTCTTCTACCCCACCTTCGGCCTCATGGGCCAGCCCCGGGTGAACGTCCCCGCCCTGGAGCAGATCCTGCGGGAGGCGGGCCTGGAGCGGGGGATGCGGGTGGGGACGGTGGGGTGGAAGTACTACACCGAGGCGGACGGTTGTCCGCCCGGCTCCATCGAGATCCCTCACTTCATTGTGGAAGCGCTTCAGGCGGTGGGGGCGGAGGTTCGCAATGGGACCCAGCTGTTCATGTCGCCCCGGGATGGGCTCCGGACGGTCCTGGACGCGGAGGAGATCGTCGCCTACGAGTACGCGGCCTGCCTGGTGGCCCGCTCCATCCTGCGGGTGATGGATGAGGCGGCGCCCGGCAAGACGGAGATGGAGCTGGCGGCCCCCATGCAGAACATGGGGCTCCCCCTTTCGGTCCACCCCATGCTCTCCGTAGGGGAGAAGGCCCGCTTCGGCCTCACCAGCCCCACGGACCGGGTGGCCGCCCGGGGGGACTTCCTCACGACCGCCTACGGGATTGAGGGGGCCCTCACCTGCCGGGCCGCCTTCCTGGCCGCAGGTCCCCAGGATTTGGCGCCCGAGATCCGGGATTGGCTGGAGCGGATCGCCATGCCCTTCTACACCTTCGCCGCCCGGTGGCTGGGCGAGGTGGGGATCGGCGTGAGCGGCGGCCACATCTGGAACCTGGCCGAATCCCTCCTGCCCCGGGCCGAGTGGGGCTGGGTGCTCAACCCGGGTCACCTGATCGGGGTGGACGAGTGGATCTCCACGCCCTTCACCGAAGGGTCCGATGTGCAACTCCAGAGTGGGAACTACATCCAGCTGGACCTGATCATCATCCCCAAGCCGCCCTACTTCGGCGCGGACCTGGAGGATGGGATCGTCCTGGCCGACGAGGCACTGCGCCGCCAGCTGGAGCGGGAGTACCCGGACCTTTGGGCCCGCTTCACCCGGCGCCGGGAGTACCTGCGGAACGTCCTGGGCATCGAACTGGGGGAGGATGTGCTCCCCATGTCGGACCTCTTGGGCTACTACCGGCCCTTCCTCCTGACCCGGGAGAAGGCGCTGGTGGTTGGGTGAAGGGGAAGCGCTTCAAGAGAAGGCTTATATGGGAAGACGGGGGGCCTGGCGCCCCCCGTCTCCTTTCGGTTGAGGTGTGACTCCCCCGTTGGGGGGGTGACTCCCTGCTTGAGGGGTGACTCAGGGCCCTAGGGACCCCAAGCTGACGCGTGGCCGAGGGCCCACGCAACGATCCGCTGGGCCTCCCGCAAGCCAAAGACCACCCGGTTCCGCCCCCGGGTAAGGGAGTTGAGGGCGAACTGGGCCTCAGGGGTGCCCGGCTCCAGCTCCGCCAGGCGGTGGGCCGCGGCCAGGGAGGGGAGGGGGGGCACCTGGAGGGCCGGATCCTGCCGGAAGGGCTCCTCCTTGGCGAAGTGGAGGCGGACCAGGATGCGGCTCAAGCGGAGGATGGCCTCGTTGTACACCCGGGCGGGCACGCCCTCCGCCGCCTCCAGCCGGGCCAGCGCGTCATCGAGGCGGCCCAGTTCCTCCGTCACCGGCGAGAGGTCGAAGCGGTCCTGGACGGCGGTCGCGTACGCCTGGAGGCTGGCCTTCATGTCGGCCACCGTCGCCCGGAACCGGTGGGGCAGCCGCTCCCAGGTGGCCAGGCGCCAGACCACCGCGCCGTACACCTTGATGTCCCGGGTGAGGATCTCCCGGTCGGCGACCTCCAGGGTGTCCGCCTCGGTGTGCCACTCGATGTTGCCGCCGCAGCCGCCCACGCCGTAGTAGCCCTTCTCCGCCCGGAGGTCGTCGGGCATGGTGGAGGAGAGCATGAGGGTGCCGCTCACACCCAGGTTGTTGAAGGACCAGTCGCCCGCCCGGGGCGGCCGCTCGCCGGAGCTCTCGAGGCCCGTCACGTCCCGGATGGCCTGCTGGGTGAAGGCCTCTAGCTCCGGGGTCCACGAGACCTCCTTAAAGACCGTCGCCCACCGGCACCCGGGCGAGTCGCAGTTGACGTGGGCCACCGCGTTCTCCGCCAGGTCCACACCGAAGTGGTCCGCATACCAAGTGGAGCCGGCGTACCGGCCTTGGGAGTGGCCGGGCCACCAGGCAATGCGCACGGAGCGGCGGAGGGCTGCCCGGTGCTGCCAGAGACCGATGGCCAGCTCCAGGAGGGCGCCGTCGCCCACCGCGTTGTCGCCGATGCCGTAGTGCCACGAATCCAGGTGGCCATGGAGGAGGACGAACTTCTCCGGCTCCTCACAGCCCGGGATGGTGGCCACCGGGACAGGACATGGATAGAGGCCCTCCTCGAGCCAGGTCTTCACCGTGACGGTGAGCTCCCGGCCTTCGGCCTCCGCCGCCTTCACCCGCTCCAGGAGCTGATCACCGTCGGGGCGGCTGATGCCCACCACGGCCATGGTGGGCCGGCGGTGGTGGTTCTCCAGGTCGGGGCCGCCCCAGATGGGGGTGCAGATCGCCTCATGGATCCGCTCGCCGGGGTTGATGAAGATGGCGGCCGCCGCCCCTGTTTGCTGGATGTCCAGCACCTTCTGGGGGAGGGGGAGCCCCTCGGTGAGGACGATGGCGCCCTCCAGGTCGCCCGACGCGCCCGCCAGGTTGGAGTCGAAGAGGTCGCTGCTCCCCGTGGCGAAGCCCGAGGGCAGGTAGACCAGGCGCCCCGTCCGGCCCCCATCGCCGGTGGAGACGGAGAAGGAGGGCGTCTTGGCCTGCAGGGTGAGGGGGGCGTCGCCCTCCACCGTCACCTGGGCGCCCCGGGGCAGGCTGAGGTAGAGGGTGGGGGTGTACACCTCCACGGGCACGCCCGCCTCCCGGAGGCGCTCCTCGATGTACCGGGCGGCCTCCCGCTCATCGGCCGATCCCGACTCCCGGTTCAAATTGGCGAACCGCTCCACCAGCTGCCAGGCCGTCTCCCCGGTGAGGGAGGCAAGAAACTGGCCTTCTGCTTCGGTGGCTGAAAGGTGGGACTGGTTCTCGTGGTTGGCTGTGGTCACACGCGGGACTCCTTTCTACGCACCAGGCTTCATCGACCCATCTGTCATCAGAGGGACTCGGGCCCTGCACCCTTCATCAGGCGGAGGGAGGCCACGTTCCGGCCCGCGGTCAGCTTGGGCGGGCGGGGGTAGGCCCGCTTGGAGTGGTGCAGCCCAGCCGCCACCAGGGCCTCCAGGAACTTTACCCCTGCCAAGAGGGGGTTGACCACGGGCACGCCCGTCGCCTCGGCCAGCTCCCGCTCCACCCGCAAGAAGGCGAGGCTCATGCAGCCCAGGATGAGCACATCGGCCCCGTCCAGCTCCAGGGCCTGCCGGGCCGCCGCGGTCACCTGGGCGACGGTCCGCTCCCGGCTCTCCCGCATGGCCAGGACGGGCAGCTCCACCGCCCGCACGCCGGCCAGGCGGTCCCGCAAGCCCGTTCGGGCCACCTGATCATAGGTGGGGCCGATGGTGCTCACCGCCGGGGTGAGGACGGCGAAGCGCCGGCCCAGGGTGGCCGCCATGTGGAAGCTGGCCTCCCCCGGGCCCACCACCACCATCCCCTGGGCCACCTCCCGGAGGGCGTCCAGGCCCGGGTCGCCGGCGCAGCCCAGGAGGACGCCGTCGTACCCTTCCGCCTCCAGGCGCTCCACCTCCCGGGCGGCGCCCGGCACGCTCAGGTACTCCTCCAGGGCCGACTCGATGGAGGCGGGCCCTTCGGCCGCCTCCACCAAGTCCAGGCTGGTGCCGGGCGAGGCCAGCTCCTGCAGGACCGCCCGGCGGCGGGCCACCTCGTCGGGGCCCATGCTGAGGGAGATGGGGGCGGGGACCAGGTAGGCGAGCTTCATCCTTCCTGCCACCCCAGCTCCTCGACGCTCGCCCGGCCCTCGGCCAAGGCCGCGTAGCTGTAGAGCCAGCGGGCCATGGAGATTTCGAAGTCCAGCATGCCGGCCACGGTGAAGTACTCGTCGGTGGAGTGCTGCCGGCTGCCGTGGCCCAGCCCGCCCGTCACGTAGGGGACCCCCAGGATCCGCTCAAAGACGTAGTAGGGGGCGGAGCCGGGGTTGAGGGGCCAGATCTGGGGCGTGCGGCCCATGGCCTGGTAGGTGCCCAGCATCGCCTGGACCGCGTGCTCCTCCAGGCTCACCTTGGACCAGGGGTAGATGTTGAGGACCCGCATCTCGACCTCGGGGAAGCCGTGCTTGTCCAGGTGGCGCCGGATGGCCTGGGCGACCTTCTCGGGGTCCATCTCGGGCACGGTCCGCACGTCCACCTTGGCCAGGGCCCGGTGGGGCAGGAGGGTCTTGGTCCCCTCGCCGATGTAGCCGCCCACGATGCCGTCGATGTTCAGTTGGGGCTGGCTGAAGAGGCGCTTCCAGGCCTCAAAGCCCCGCAGGCCCCCCTTCAGCCGGCGGACGTGGTCGAACTCCATGAAGGGCCGCTCATCCAAGAGGCCGCTCTCCACCTGGCGGCGGAGGATCGCCTCCTCCCGCTCGGGAAGGGGCTTCACTCCATCGAAGAAGCCCTCCACCAGGATGTTCTCCTCCGCGTCCACCAGGGTGCTGAGGGCCTTCACCAGCCGCCAGGCGGGGTTGGCCACCCAGGCGTTGTAGGAGCCGTGGATGCCCCGCTCGGTGGGGCCGCCCCAGTCGCCGCCCCGGCACTCCAGCTCGAAGTAGAGGATCCCCTTGGTGCCCAGGGTCATGGAGGGGACGCCCTCCTCATCCTCGGAGAAGAAGGGGAAGAGGACGGCGTCGGCCTGCTTCAGCTCGTCCAGGTGCTCCTCCACGAAGGGGACGAAGTGGCGGCTCCCCATCTCCTCCTCGCCCTCGATGGCGAAGAGCAGGTTGACGGGGAGCTTGCCCGCCGCCTCCTGGTAGCGGGCCACCGCCCGGAAGAAGGCGGCGAGGGGGCCCTTGGTGTTGACCGCGCCCCGGGCGATGACCGCCTTGCCCAGCTTGGGCAGCTCCCGGATCTCGGCGGCCCAGGGGTCCACGGACCAGTCGGGCTCGTCCGCCGGCATCACATCGTACATGCCGTAGACCAGGACCGTCTTGGGCGCGCCCTGATCGAGGCGGCCGGAGACGATGGGGTGCCCGGGGGTGGGGACCACCCGGGCCTCCCCGCCCAGCTCCCGGATGAAGCGGGCCACGTTCTCCGCGGTCTCCTGGATGCCCTCGCCGGTGTAGCTGATGCTGGGCGTCCGGAGGAATTCCCGCACCTTCTCCAGATCCTCGTTGAAGCCCTCCCGGATCCGCTGGATCACGGGCTGGAGGGGTTCAGGGACGTTCGCTTGCTGCATCATCGGTTCGCCTCCCGGATATCCCACAGATGGGCACGGCTTTCGAAGTAGAAGATGTCAGGGTCGGCGTTGATCACCCGCTCGTTCACCGCCGCGAGCATGTTGGGGTAGTAGAGGAAGATGACGGGCACCTTCTCCTGCAGGACCACCTGGAGCTGGTCGTAGAGGACCTTCCGCTTGGCGGGATCCCGCTCCGCGCCGGCGGTCTCGATCAGCTCGTCCACCTCGGGGTCGGAGAAGTTGGCCAGGTTGTACTGGCCGCCGGTGCCGAAGGTGGAGCTGACGTGGTCCGGGTCGAAGGTGTCGGTCCAGCCCAGGAGGGCCATGTCGAAGTCATCGGCGAAGACCCGGGCCAGCACCGAGGGGAAGTCGAGGCGCTGGATCCGCACGGGGATGCCGATGGCCTGCAGGTTGGCCTGGATGATGGTGCCCGTCCGCTCCCGCTGGACGTTCCCGGTGGGGACCAGAAGCTCCAGGGCCTGGCCCGGCTTCCAGCCCGCCTCCGCGAGCAGCGCCTTGGCCCGCTCAGGATCGTAGGGCAGGGGCTCCAGCTCCTCGTTGACGTAGGGCGTCACCGGCGAGAAGGGCCCCACGGCCAGCACCGCCTCGCCCCGGTAGAGCTGGTCCACCATCAGCTGCCGGTTGATGGCCAGGTGGAGGGCCTGGCGGACCCGGGCGTCAGCCAGGTAGGGCTTGGCCGTGTTGATGGCGACGAACTGGTACCCCAGGGAGGGCTGGGTGACCGGCCGCAGGTGGGGCGTGTTCTTCACCAGCTCCCAGTCTTCCAAGGGCACCTCGCCGATGCCGGGCCCGGCCACCAGGTCGATCTCGCCCCGGATGAGCTGGGTGGCCATGGAGGGGGCGGGGACGATCCGGACGAAGATCCGGTCCACCTTGGCCGGCCCCCGGAAGTAGGCGTCGTTCCGCTCCAGCTCGATGTACTGGTCGGTCACGTAGCGGACGAAGCGGAAGGGGCCGCTGGCCACCGTGGGGTTGAGGAGCGCCTCGGCCCGGGCCAGTTCCTCAGGGGAGAGGCCGGCCAGCAGGTGCCGCGGGATGATGTAGAGCCCCGTGCCGAACTGCTCCAGGAAGCGGGCCGGGTCCACCGCGCTCTTGGTGGTGATGGCGATGGTGTGGTCGTCGATCACCCGCACGCCGGAGATCTCGGGACCCGTCATCTTCCCGTTGGCGTCCAGCCCCTCGATGGCCCGGAGGGCGCTACCCCGGTTGGTCTGCACCCCGGGCGTGGCCACCGTCTCGATGGTGAAGAGGACGTCGTGGGCCGTCAGGGGCTGGCCATCGTGCCAGGTGGCCTCCGGATGCAGGTGGAAGGTGAAGGTCTTTCCGTCCGGCGAGACCTCCCAAGACTGGGCCAGCCGGGGGGTGAAGGTGAAGTCCGGCTGCAGGTCGACCAGGGTGTCGTAGATGAAGCGGACGATGAAGTAGCCGTAGCTCGAGTCGGCGTTGATGGCGCTCAAGTTTCCGGGCGCGCTCCACATGCCGACCCGGATCACCTTCTCGCTCGCGGCGCCGGCGGGCGCGCCGGCCAGGGCGACCAGAAGGATAAGGAAGGCTACGGCCATCGCGCGGATGGTCTGACGCATGGGACAACCTCCTTGTCGTGTGGCCCTTGTGGGAGCCGTGTTTGAGCCCTTTTCAGAGCCTTACTTGAGCCGTGGGTCGAGGGCGTCGCGAAGCCCGTCGCCGACGAAGTTGATGGAGAGGACGGCGACGACGATCATCAGCCCAGGCGGGAGCCAGAGCCACGGCATGGAGCCGAGGACCCCCATGGACTGGGCGTCGGTGAGCAGGTTCCCCCAACTGGCCGTGGGCGGCTGCACCCCCATGCCCAAGAAGCTCAGGGAGGCCTCCTGGATGATGGCCTGGGCCGCCCCGAAGGTGGCCGCGACCAGCACCGGGGGAAAGGCGTTGGGGATCAGGTGGCGGAGGAGGATCCGCCCGTCGGGCACGCCCAGAGCCCGGGCGGCCTGGATGAAGTCCTGCTCCTTTAGCTTGAGGATCTCCGCCCGGACCAGGCGGCAGATCTGGGGCCACCCCAAGAGCCCCAAGACCAGAATGACGTTCATCAGGCTGGGCCCCAGAACACTGACCAGCACCAGGATGATCATCAGCGGTGGGAAGGAGAGGATCATGTCGGTGAAGCGCATGATGGCGCTGTCCACCTTCCCGCCCAGGTACCCGGCCAGCCCGCCCAAGAGGACCCCCACCACCACGTTGATCAGGGTCGCGCCCAGCCCCACCGAGAGGGAGATCCGGCTGGCGAAGAGGAGCCGGCTCAGCACATCCCGCCCCAGGGAGTCGGTGCCCAAGGGGTGTTCCACCGAGGGCGGGGCGGAGAAGGCGAAGAGATCCATGGCGTTGGGGTCATGGGGCGCGAGGAGGGGCGCGGCCAGGGCGGCCAGGCTCATCAGGATCAGGACGACCAGCCCCGTCACCGCCAGCCGGTGACGGAGGAACCGGCGGACCACCAGGGCCCAGTAGCTGTCCCCTGCGGGACGGACCCCCCACCGGACCAGGCTGCGATTCTTCTGGGCAATGGATGAAGCCACCCGATTCACCTTCTCCTCGTCGTTCCTCAAAGCCACACCGTTCCTCGGAAAGACGTCACTCGTAGCGGATCCGCGGGTCCGCCACCCCGTAGAGGATGTCAGCCAGGAGGTTGCCGGCCAGCACCATGACGGCCGCGAGCAGGTTGAGGCCCATGAGGGTGGGGTAGTCCCGTCCCAGGATGGCCTGGATGGTCAGCCACCCCATGCCGGGCCACTGGAAAACCTGCTCGGTAATGATCGAACCCGCGATCAGGGCCGGAAGCTGGAGGCCCGCCATGGTGATCACCGGCAGCAGGGTGTTCCGGAGCACGTGGCGGACCAGGACCTGCCAGGATCCCAGGCCCTTGGCCCTGGCCGTGCGGACGAAGTCCTGCCGGAGCACCTCCAGGGTGCTGGAGCGGACCAGCCGGAGCATGAGGCCCAGGTTGGCCAGGGCAAGGACCGCCGCGGGCAGGATCAGGTGGCGGAGGCGGTCGGTCCAGTGGGCGGCGCCGCCCAGGCTGGTCATGCCGCCCGAGGGGAGCCAGCCCAGCTTCAGGCTGAAGACGTAGATGAAGACCAGCCCCGTGAAGAAGGTGGGGAGGGAGACTCCCAGAAGACCCACAACGCCCGTGGCGTAATCGAGCCCCGAGTAGGGCCGGACGGCCGAGGCGATCCCCAAGGGGATGGCCAGGAGGTACGCGAGGAGGAGGGCGGTCCCCATGAGGAGCAAGGTAGGCCCGACCCGCTCCCCGATCCGCTCGAGAACGGGCTCGTAGGTGGTGTAGGAGTAGCCCAGATTCCCCTGGACGAGCTCACCCAGCCAGCGGGCGTAACGGACCAAGAAGGGGTCGTTCAGCCCCAACGCCTCCCGCCGGGTGGCCCGGTCGGCCTCGGTCAGGTTGGGATCGATCAAGAGGTCGACGGGGTCGCCGGGGGCCAGGTTGATGATGGCGTAGTTGATCAGGGTGATCCCCAGCACCACCGGGATCATGATGACCAACCGGCGGACGATGTACTGGCTCATGCCTTCTGCCCCCTCGCAAGCCGCGGCTGGCGTGGCGCCAGCCCCGCTCCCTGCCGAGCCGTCATCCCCAGCCGGGCGCCGATCTCGGCCGCGGCCACCCGGACCACCTCGCCCAGGCGGCGCAGGTGCTCCAGGGAGAGGCGGGCGGCGGGACCGGCCACGCTCACCGCGCCCACGGGCCAACCGCTCGAATCCAGAATGGCGGCCCCCACCGCGCGGGCGCCCGGGTCCACGTCGTTGTCGCTGATGGCAAAGCCGTCGGCCCGGACCTGGGCCAGGAGCCTCCGCAGCTCCGCCGGGTCGACGACGGTCCGGTCCGTGTACCGGGGAAGCTGGGGCGCTTGCTCCAGCACCCGGGCCTGCCAGTCGGCCGGCAGGGCGGCCAGGATGGCCAGAGGGCAGGCCCCCGCGTGCAGGGGGTACCGCCCGCCCAGCCGGGCCGTCAGCCGGACGGGCTGGGGGCTCTCCCGGGCGTCCACCAGCACCGCCTCCAGCCCGTGCAGGGCCACCAGGTGGATGGTCTCGCCCGTTTCCAGGGCGAGGCGGTCGAGGACGGGCGTGGCGGCCCGGACCAGCCCCATGCCCCGCTGGACGTGTCCCGCCAGGTAGAGCAGGGCCGTGCCCAGGCGGTACCGCTCGGTCTGGGGGTTTTGCTCCACCAACCCCCACACTTCCAGGGTCTTTACCAGGCGGAAGACCTGATTCTTGTTGAAGCCGAGCCGGACCGCCAGCTCCGTCAGCCCCAGCTCCTCCACGTCGTCAGCGGCCAGGGCCTGGAGGAGCCGGCATGCCTTCTCCACGCTCTGGATGATGTACGAACGACCTTCCCGTTGGTTGGGCACCCGAAGCACCTGCCTGGGGAGATGGAGCAGAGAGCGTTAGATTCTACCAAACACCGTTTGCTCCAGCATATTGGTCGTCGGTATACGACGTGGTGGAGCGAATTCCTTCCCGGTGAGGCAGATTTCTTGATGAAGGCCGTCGCGAGGAGCGCGATTGGGTGCGTAATGCAGAACCAAACGGGGGAACAATGGGCAGTATTCGTACAAAAGGGGAGCCTGGGGCCGTGGGTTCCCCCGGAGGAAGGGGCTCATGAGGCGCGGGCGCAGGGCCGGGGAGCCCGCCGGCGGTCCGGGTGGCCCCTCAGGGAAAGGCCCGAAAAGACCGGACCCGCCCAGGCGGGCGGGTCCGGGAGGGAGGGGGGTGAGGTTCCTGGGTCAGCCTGGGGCTCGGGAAGCGAGGAGCGCGGCGAGACGGCGCTGGTGGGCCACCACCACAGGGGCCCCGCAGCCGGGGGCGGGGAGGACGTCGGCCTCCACGTCGTAGAGCTCCCGGACCAGCTCGGGGCTCACAATCTCCCGGGGTGGTCCGGCGGCCACCAGGCGGCCGTCCCGCATGGCGACCAAAACGTCGGCGAACCGGGCCGCGGCGGTGAGGTCGTGGAGGACCATCAGGATCATCCGGCCGCTCTTGGCGGCCAGCTCCCGGATGAGGCAGAGGACCTCCACCTGGTGGCCCAAGTCCAGCATGCTGATGGGCTCATCCAGGAGGATGACGGGCGTCTCCTGGGCCAAGACCATGGCCAGCCAGCCCCGCTGGCGCTGGCCGCCGGAGAGCTGATCCAACCGCCGGTGGGCCAGCTCGGTGGTCCCGGTGAGCTCCAAGGCCGCCTGCACCGCCCGGGCGTCCTCCTGGGACCACTGCTGGAAGAGGCCCTGGTGGGGGTGCCGGCCGAAGCGGACCAGATCGGCGACGGTCATGGCCTCGGGGGCCTGGGGCGACTGGGGGAGGAGGGCCACCCGGCGGGCCGCCTCCTTGGGCCGGAGGCTCCAGAGGTCTTCCCCGTCCAGGAGAACCCGGCCCCGGGCCGGCCGGTGGAGGCGGGCGATGGCCCGCAGGAGGGTGCTCTTGCCGCAGCCGTTGGGGCCCACGATGGCCACCACCTGGCCTGTCTCCACCCGCAGGCTCACGTCGTCGACGGCCACCACATCGTCATAGCAGGCTCGCAGGTGCTCCACCACCAGCTCCATCTCAGAACCCCCTCGCAGACGTTTCCCGGAAGAGGACCCAAAGGAGGAAGGGCCCGCCCAGGATGCTGGCCACCACGCCCACCGGCACCTCGACGGGGCCGGCCACCACCCGCCCCAGGGTGTCGGCCACCACCACCAAGAGGGCCCCCAGAATCCCCGACAGGATCAGGGGGACCCGGGTCGGCTCAGAGAGGCGGCTGGCCAGAATGGGCGCCGCCATGGCGATGAACGCGATGGGCCCGCCGATCCCCACCGCCAGCCCCGCCAGGGTCACGGCGAGCAGCATGACGGCCACCTGGACCCGCCGCACCGGCACCCCCAGGGAGGCGGCCACCTCTTCACCCAGCTGGAGCACGCTCAGGGGCCGGCCCACCAGAAGGACCAGCGGCAGCAGGAAGGCCAGGGCGACGGCCACGGGCAGGGCGACCAGATAGCCCCGGCCCGCCAGGCTCCCCACCGTCCAGGCGAAGACGGCGGTGGCGGTGGTGATGTGCTCCTGGGCCAAGACCAAGTTGATGTGGGCATCGATCAGAGCCGCCAGGGCAATGCCCACGACCAGGAAGCGGTAACTCCGGGTGCCCGGCCCACCGGAGATCAGGAGGAGGGCCAGGGCCACCGCCAGGCCGCCCAGGGGCCCCACCCACCAGGGGCCCAGGCTGTTGCCCGTGGCCAGGACCACCGCCAGGATGGCTAAGGCGGCCCCCTCGTTCACCCCCAGGGTGTTGGGGGTGGCCAGGCGGTTGCGGGAGATGGTCTGGGTGAGGCAACCTGCCAGGCCCAGCGCCGCCCCGGCCAGCATCCCCGCCACGATCCGGGGGAGGCGGATCTTCTGGATGAGAAGGACCGCCGTCGGCGTCCCCTGACCCACCATGGCCCGGGCCGCCTCCCAGGGCGAGAGGGCAAAGGAGCCGACGGCCGCGGACCAGACCACCGCCGCGGCCAGGGCCAGCCCCGCGGCCACAGCGACGAGGACGGCCCGCAGGGGCACCAGAACCGACAGGGAACCGGCCCGGAGGACCCGGGTGCCCGGGGGCGCGCCGGCCGGCCGGTCGGGCTGGGCCAGGGTTGGGGTCACGGCGGATCCCAAGACGTGGCTTGGCTGATGGGCGGGGTTCATCGGTTCTGCCCTCCCGGTCCGTGCAAGATGAGCATCCGCTTGGAGCGGGCGATGAGGATGAGCAGGGGGGCCCCGATGTAGGCCAAGAGCACGCTCACCGGCGCCTCGTGGGGCCGGATGATCACCCGAGAAAGGATGTCGGCGGCGAGCAAGATGCCAGCGCCGGCCACCAGGGAGAGGCCGATCTGCTGCCCCAGGCGGGGTCCCGCCAGGGCCCGGGCCAGGTGGGGCGCGATCAGGCCCAGGAAGGAGATGGGGCCCGCCATGGCCACCGCCGCCGCGGTGAGCAGGGTGACCGCCAGGGAGACCACCGCCCGCACCAAGCCCGGCCGATGCCCCAGGGCCCGGGCCACGTCATCCCCCAGGAAGAGGGCGGAGAGGGGCTTCACCATGAGGAGGGCCAGGAGGAGGCCGGCGGCCACCGCGGGCAGCATCTCCAAGACCCGCTCCAGAGGGACCGCGGCCACCGTCCCCAGCATCCAGAACCGGTACTCCTCGTAGACGTCGGCGTTGGTGACCAGGAGGTAGGAGGTGAGCCCCCGGAAGGTGGCTCCCAAGGCCGATCCCGCCAGGACCAGCCGCAAGGGGGAAGCGCCTACCCGTCCCGTGGCGGCCACCGCCAGGACCAGGAGGCTGGCGACCAGGGCGCCGCCGAAGGCCCAAGCCAGGGAAGAGGCGCTCCGCCCCGTGTGCGCGGCGAGGGTGAGGCCCAGGACCACGCCCAGGGCGGCCCCGGCGTTCACCCCCAAAAGCCCCGTCTCCGCCAGAGGGTTCCGGGTGACGGACTGCATCAGGACGCCCGCCGTCCCCAGGGCGCCGCCCACCACCAGCGCCGCCAGGGTCCGGGGCAGGCGCAGGGTGGTGATCACCATGTGGACGTAGCTGTTCTCCACCGCTTCCGGCCGCCCCAAAAGGAACGCCAGGGCCTGGGGGGGCCCCACCGAGCCGGCCCCGATCAGGATCGAAAGGAGCGCCAGCGCCAGGGTGGCTGCCACCAGGAGGAAGATGGGCCAGGCCGGCGGCGTGAGCCCCAGCTCGTTTGGGGTGGCCTCCCCTCGCGGGCTGGCGCCGAGGCCCTTGGGGATGGCGGGCCCGCCGCCTCGAATCAACTGCTCCACGGAGCTCCCCCCTTGCCGCTCGCGCACCTGAAGGGCCCGGCGGGCGCTGCTGAAGCCGGGCGGGCGCCCGGGGGCGAGCGCCCCGGGCCCCCAGCAGGCCCCGGAGCTACCGGCTGCCCAGGGCCTTCTCCACGTCGTCCAGAATGGCCATGGCCGCGATGGGCCCGATGGCGCTGCTCCAAAGGGAGCCATCCACCAGCGTGATGTGCCCCTCCTTCACCGCGTTCAGCTGCTGGAAGGCGGGGGTGTTCATCACCTGCGTCATCGCCGCCACCGCCTCCCCCTCAGCGGCCAGGGTACCGACGAAGATCCAGTCGGCATCGAGGAGGTCGAGCATCTCCAGGCTGAGGGTGGGGGAATGGCCCGTGCCGGCCCCGCTCTGCTGGTGCGCGGGCCGCCTCAGGCCCAGATCGGCGATGACCGTGCTGGAGAAGGCGCCGGGGAGCATGTAGACCGGACCCTGGGCATTCCAGCGGACGATGCTCACCTCGGCGTTGGCCCGCTCGCCCAGGCTGGCCCGGACCTCGGCCAGGCGGGCTTCATAGGCCTGGAGGACGGCCTGGGCTTCGGCCGTCTTCCCGACCGTCTCGGCCACCCGCTGGAAGATGGTCCGCCAGTGCTCGCCCGTCTGGAAGGTGACCACCGTGGGGGCGATGAGCCGCAGCTGGGCCAGGATCTGCTCGTCGGCCAGGTTGCCGGCCAGGATCAGGTCGGGCTGGGCCGCCAGGACCGCCTCGATGTTCGGGGCGTTGATGGCGCCCACAATGGGGATGCCGGCCGCCCGGTCCCCCAGATAACGGGGCGTGCCCGTCTGGCCCCGGCCCTGGACGGTCCCCACGGGTTTGACGCCCAGGGCCAGGAGGGAGTCCAGGTCGGCCTCACTCAAGGCGACGATCCGCTTCGGTTGGGCCGGCACCGTGACCTCCATGCCGCGCGCGTCGACGACGATCCGAGTGGCTCCTTGGGCTTGGGAGACGGGGGTCGGAGCTGCCAGCGGCGCGACGGTGAAGGCGACGGCCAGAAGGGCCAGAAGGCCTACGGCTGGCCCGATGAGACGCTTGATTCCCATGATTTACCCTTGCGCTCCTCTCGCCTGTCGGGCCCGGGGCGGACCGCCAAGAAACCCGACCAATTTACTTTGGATTCAATCCTACAAAGAAGCGCCTCGGAGGACGCATACGCTCCGACTTAGAACCCGTTCGTAACAGGGTCCAAGTCCTAATAAGTAATCGTGATCACGATCACAGCCCTTGGGCGGCTCTAAGATAACCACATCGTTGGCTGGCGTCAAGTCTCTTCTTTTTGCTAGGGCTTACGAGGCTTGAGAAAGGCCGGAAAGGCACGTTGGGCGAAGCGTTCTTTCGAAAAGGGATGATGGTCAAGGGGGGATGGCGGTGGCCACAGGGTCTACCGGGCGGGGCCAGGGGTTGTGGGCTCGCCTCGGCCGGTGGCTGAGGGCGTCCGGCCCGGTGGTGGGGATCCTCGTCGGGGCCGCGGTGGGGCTCCTCGGGGTGATCCACCTGTTTTTCGGATGGGGTGCGGCCTGGGCGGAACGGGGCCATGCCGGGGAGGTGCTCCATCCGGAGGCGCCCATCCCCGCCCGGGTGGTCCGGGTGGTGGACGGCGACACCTTCATCGTGGCCGTGGGGGGAGCGCCTGCGGCGTCGGTGCGCTTGATTGGGGTGGACGCCCCCGAGCGGAGCCACCCCACCCGGGGGCCGGAACCGTACGGTGAGGCGGCGGCCCGCTTCCTCCAGGAGCTCTTGCCCCCGGGGACCATCGTCCGCCTAGAGTTTGACGCGGAGGTGGCCGACACCAACGGGCGGCTGCTCGCCTACGCTTACCTGCCCGACGGGCGGATGGTGAATGAGGTGCTCCTGGAGGAGGGGTACGCGCAGCTCTACACCTTCCCGCCCAACATCCGGTACGTGGACCGGCTCCTCCGGGCCCAGCGGGCGGGCCGGGAGGCCAACCGGGGGCTCTGGGCCCTCAACGGGCCTGCGCCTGACGGCTCCGGCGAAGGGGGGCCGCCCCGGGTGCAGGTGGCCTCCGTCAACCTGGAGGCCGAGTGGGTGGAGATCTGGAACGGGGGCACCGAGCCCGTCGACCTGACGGGTTGGGTGCTGGTCAGCCTCCGGGGCGACCAGCGGTTTGCCTTCCCCGAGGGGTTCGTTCTGGCCCCCGGCGCGGCGGTGACTATCACCAGCGGCCGGGCCTTCCGCCACCAGCCGCCGGAAGTGCTCGGGTGGACGGAGAAGGACGTCTGGAACAACGCCGGCGATCCGGCGGTCTTGGTCGATCCGGCGGGCCGGGAGGTGCACCGCTTTCCCTGATGCTCCCACCGACGACCGCCCCGGAGCGACCCTCTGGAGCCTAAACCCTCCAAAAGGACGGCCTGGCAGGGGAGCGTCCGCCTCTCGTCTTGCGGGATGCCGCTCTGCCAGGCCGGGGATCTGCCCGCCGGGAACGGAACGCCCATGACGCGAGCAGCCTCCCTGGGCAAGAGTCTGCCCACCGGGAGCGGACTCTAGGCCTGCTCCCCATCACGCCGGCCCGAGCGGGGAGACGGTTACCTCCTGGCGGAGCCGTGCGAAGGTCTCAGGCTGGATGAGGCCGCCGCCGAAGGTGGTCACGTCGGTGGAGCCGGCGGCGATGGCCCGGGCCAGCAGCTCGGGCCAGCCCAGGTTTTCGTACAGCCCCGCGCTCAGCGCGGCCACCATGCTGTCTCCCGCGCCGATGGGGTCCACCACCGGCACCTGGGGGGCGCGGCCCCGCCACACGCCTTGGGGGGTGACGGCCAGGGCGCCCGCCGCGCCCAGGGAGACCACCACCTGGCCCACCCCCCGCCGGAGCAGGTCCTGGGCCAGGGCGACCAGGCGGTCCAGATTCCCGGGATCGGCGCCGTCGGCTGCCACTTCGGGCTCGAGGGAGGCGGGATCGGCCGCCCCGTCGAGGGCGGCCAAGGTCTCCAGCTCGCTCCGGTTGGGCTTGATCAGGTGGGGGCGAGCCTCCACCGCCAGGCGGAGGGGCTCGCCGCTCGCATCGACGATGGTGATGGCGCCGGCCCGGCGGGCCCGCTCCACCACCTGGGCATGGAAGGCGTCGGGCAGGGCGGGGGGGAGGCTGCCGCTGCAGACCACCACCCGGGCCTTGGGGATCCAGGCATCCAGAACCCGGTCCAGCTTGGCCCGCTGCTCTGGGGTGAGGCTCAGGTCGCCCTCTCCGTTGATCACCGTGGCGTCGCCCGAGTGGCTGTCGACGATGAGGGTGCAGGTCCGGGAGAGGCCGCCCACCTCCACCAGGGTGGCGGGAATCCCTTCGTCGGCCAGGTTCTCCCGGATGAAGCGCCCCGCCCATCCGGCGACCAGACCCACCAGATGGACGGGAGCGCCCAAGGCGCGGAGGGCTCGGGCCACATTGGCCCCCTTGCCCCCAGCCACGGCTAGGCTCCGTCCGGTCCGGAAGATCCGCCCCGTTTGGAAGCCGGGCACATCCACGGTGTGGTCGATGGCCAGGTTGGGGCCGACGACGAGGATCATGGTCGGGCCTCCTTTGGAAAGGTCACCTTCCCCAGGGTGACGGGCGGGGCCAGGCCCAAGCCGGGACGGGCCTGCAGGCTCATGCCCGGCCGGCCAGGCGGGCCAGGAGCGCCTCAAGGTCGAGGCGGGTGAAGTCGCTGATCACGTCGTGGGCGCCCTTGGCCTTCAAGACCTCAGCCGGCTCGCTGGTGGCCAGGCCCACGCAGTAGGCACCCGCGCGGATGGCCGCCTCCACGCCCGCCGGGCTGTCCTCGAAGACGACGCACTGGGCCGGCGGGACGCCCAACCGGCGGGCCGCCTCCAGGAAGATGGTGGGATCGGGCTTGGCCAGGGGCACATCGTGGCCGCTGACCAGGACTTGGAACAGGGGCCGCACGCCCAGCTGCTCGGTGATGAGCTCCGCATTCTCCCGGGGCCCGGAGGTGGCGACGGCCAAGGGCACCTGCCGCTCGGCCAGGGCCCGGATCGTCTCCACCACGCCCGGCACCGGCGGAACCTGGGCGGCCAAGTGCTCCCGGTAGAAGGCTTCCTTCTCGGCCGCGATGCGGAGCCGTTCCTCGTAACTCCACCGGCCCGGATAGAGCTCTTCGAGAAACTCATCGTTCCGCCGGCCATTGATGTACTTGGCGTAGGTGGCCTCGTCAATCTCGATGCCGTACTGCTTGCCGAAAGCCTTCCAGGCCTGGAAGTGGGCCGGGTTGCTGTCGACCAGAACCCCGTCCATGTCGAAGATCGCTGCAGGCATGGCGTCCCCTCCGTTTGAAACCTGGCCCCATTCTACCCGGAGGGCCCCACCCCGTAAAGGCGGGCGGGCTGGTGCCCCCGGGGCAGGAGGGGCGTTCGGCGCCCACGAAGGCATCCAGAGACTGGATGGGCCCGCAAGGCCCTGCGGGGGAGAGCCTGTGCAGATTCTTTGTGCCGGAGATTTCCATATCGGACGGCGCCCGACCCGCCTGCCGCCCGAGGCGGGCGTCGGGTTGAGCGCGGCCCAGGCATGGCAGGATCTGGTCGCCCTGGCTTTGGAGCGCTCGGTGGATCTGGTGGTCTTGACGGGGGATGTGGTGGACCGGGACAACCGGTACTTCGAGGCCTTCGGCCCCCTGGAGGCGGGGCTGGACGCGCTGGCCCGGGCCCGCATCCCCGTCGCGGCCGTGGCGGGCAACCACGACTACGACGTCCTTCCCCGCCTGGCCGAGAGTTTCCCGGGGAACTTCCACCTCATCGGGGCGGGGGGCCGCTGGGAGCGGGTCACCCTGGCCACGAAGGGCGGGACGGTCCACCTGGACGGCTGGTCCTTCCCCAGGGAGCATGTCACGTCCGATCCCTTGGCGGCGTACGCGCTCGCGCCGCCGAGGGAGGGCCTCTGGCTGGGGCTTCTCCACGGTGATCTGGACCAGCCGGGCAGCCACTACGCGCCCCTCACCATGGAAGGGCTCCGGCAGGCCGGCCCCGTGGCGTGGCTTTTGGGCCACATCCACAGCCCCCGGCTCATCTCCGCCGGGGCGGGCGCGGACCTCCTCTATCCCGGCTCGCCCCTGGCCCTGAGCCCCAAGGAACCGGGGCCTCATGGCCCGTGGCTCTTGGAGGTGGGGGGCGACGGACGCCTCCGCTTTGAGCACCTGCCCCGCTCCAGGGTCCGCTACGAAGTGGTCGAGGTGGATCTGACCGGTGTGGAGACCGAAGAGGCGATCCGCCCCCGGGTGGCGGAGGCGGTCCGGGAGCGGCTGGAGGGGGTGCTCGTGGAGGCGGGGGAGCACCTCCAGCACCTCCTCTGCCGGATCCGGGCAACGGGCCGGACCCGGCTGCACCGGCGGGTGGCCCGGGCCATCGAGCCGGCCGTGGAGGATCTCGCCATCCGGCGGGGCCAGGCGGTGGCGACGGTGGAGTCGGTGGTGGTGGATACCCGGCCCGTGTGGGACTTGGCGGGGCTGGCCGCGGGAAGCGGGCCGCCGGCGGTGCTGGCCCGGCTCCTCCTCATCCTCCAGGAGGGGG
This sequence comes from Bacillota bacterium, assembly GCA_017577405.1. Taxonomy (GTDB): domain Bacteria; phylum Bacillota; class Limnochordia; order Limnochordales; family Limnochordaceae; genus Limnochorda. The sequence goes on along the minus strand of PIUA01000034.1, from coordinate 677 downwards.
AGGCGTCCCCCCAGCGAGCGGAGCTCCTCACCGAGGCCCGCACGGTGTTGAAGGGGCTGGCCGGCCGGCCGCCCTACGGGCTCCTCGATCGGGATCCGGCGGCCGAGGTGGCGCCCGATGATGAGGCGCTGGCCCGGCTGGTGGAGCGGCAGGGCTGGCTCCTGTTGGACGAGCTCCTGGCCCAGGGCGGAGGGGGTGAGCCCTTTGCGGCGGGTGAAGCCTGAAGGGTCCCAAGAGCGTTCCCAAGAGGTTGTCCGAGGGGTGTTCCCCGAGGCGGTCGCCCCACGGGCCGAGGGCGGGGCAGACGGTGGGGCGCGGCCCCAGTTCGCCTTGGAGCGGCTGGAGATCCGCCGGATGCCCGGCTTCCGCCGGCAGGGCTTCACCCTCGATGGGCTCTCGGAAGGGATCAACGTGATCTACGGGCCCAACGGGGCGGGGAAGACCACGACGGCCCGGGCCATCGAGGCGCTCCTTTGGCCCAACGAGGCCTTCCAGCCCGGGGATGCCCTCTTTGGCCGGTTCCGGCTGGGGAACGAGCGGTGGACGGTGGAGCTGGAGGACACCCGCCAGGTGTGGCAGCGGCACGGCCGGCCGGCGGAGCGGCCCTCGTTCCCCGGGGAGCTGGCCCGGCACCGGTACCGCCTCTCCCTGACCGAGCCCCTCCACGTGGATGACGC
>PIUA01000033.1 GCA_017577405.1 Bacillota bacterium | reverse complement strand
GTTTCCCGGTGGCCATGGCGGAGGGGTCCCACCTGTTCCCATTCCGAACACAGTCGTTAAGCCCTCCAGCGGCGATGGTACTGCGGGGGCGACCCCGTGGGAGAGTAGCACGCTGCCGGGAAGCCTTCAGGGGTCCGAAAGGACCCCTTTTTTCTTGGTTGGGTCCCTTGAGCTGGCACGGAGGCAGTCGCCGATGGGCCGCGGGGGATGGGCGGGAGCCCTCCGGGGGAGGCTCTTTTGCGCGACAGCTTCGGGCGCGGGAGGCGGCGGTATGGGGCGGCGGTGGGTGTGGGCAGGGGTGGTGTTCTTGGGGGTGGCGCTCGCCTTGGGGGTCTCCGACCGCGACCGGTCGAAGACCTTGACCATCGGCCTCACCCCGTGGTCCTCGACGACGCCGTCTGCGTACGTGGCCAAAGTGCTCTTGGAAGAGCGGGGTTACCAGGTGAGCTTCCTGGAGGCCGATGTGGGTGTCATCTTCGCCGGGTTGGCCCGGGGGGATGTGGACCTCTTCACCGACGCCTGGCTCCCCACCCTCCATAAGAGCTACATGGAGCGGTATGGGGACCGGGTGGAGGTGGTGGGGACGGTCTACCGGCAGGCGGATCTGGGTTGGGTGGTGCCAGGGTACGTGCCCGTCAACTCATTGGCGGAGCTGGCCGGGCAGGAAGCGGCCTTCGACATCGATGGGGACGGCCGGGGTGAGATTGTCGGCATCGATCCGGGGGCCGGCATGATGGCGGTCAGTCGGGAGGTCCTGGCGACCTACGGCCTGGACGGGTACGAGCTGGTGGAGGGCTCGGAGTTCGCCATGCTGACCGAGCTCAGCCGGGCCCTGAAGCGGGAAGGGTGGATCTGCGTCCTCGCCTGGAGCCCCCACTGGATCTTTGCCGCGTACGACCTGAAGTACCTGGAAGACCCCAAGGGTTTGTGGCAGAAGGACGACGTGCGCGTCCTCACCCGCCGCGGCCTGGCGGAGGAGGCGCCTCAAGCGGTGGCCCTCTTGCGGGATTTCCAGATCAGCATCGACGATATGAACCGGATGATCCTGGCCATCGAGGTGGAAGACCAGGATCCGGAAGAGGTGGCCCGGGCCTGGGTCGAGGCCCACAGGCCCGAGGTGGATCGGTGGGGACGGTGATGGGCCAAGCCGCCTGAGGGCAGCCTCGCCCGCCCGCTCAGGCCGGCTCGGGGGCCCGGGGTGCCACCCTTTCGGGGCCTTTGGACGGTCTGGCCAAGTTCTGGGAGAGCCGGTCGAGGAGGATGGCCAGGAGGACGATGGCCAGCCCTGCCTCGAAGCCGGGACCCACCTCCACCCGGGTGATGGAGCGGAAGACCACCGCCCCCAGCCCGCCCGCGCCGATCATGGCGGCGATGACGGCCATGGAGAGGGAGAGCATGAGGGTCTGGTTGATGCCGGTCATGATGCTGGGGAGGGCCATGGGCATCTGGTGAGGACCAGGGCCAGCGTGCCCATCGCCTCCTGCCACAGCTGAAGGGAGACCACCACCAGCAGGGCCAGCCCGCTGAAGAGGGCGAGGCCCCGGCCAGCGACCCGCCAGGCGGCGGCCACCGCCAGGAGGAGCATCACGGGCCAGGGCAGGAGGAGCAAGAGCTCGGTCACGCCGTTGATCAGTGTCTGGACCGCGCGGCCGATCCCATCAAGGAAGCCTCCGAAGGTGGCGCCGATCCACCCGACGGCCTGCTCCGTCCAACGGTCGAGGGGCAGTTCAGGCAACGCCATGGGTATCGCCCGCCTCCGCCAAGGCGGCCAGGATGGCCACCCGGGGGATCAGGCCCACAAGGCGGCCCTCGCCGTCTACGACCGCCAAGGGGACGGAAGTTTGGGCGGCGAGGGGGAGCAGGTCCCGCAGGGGCGTGTCGGGGTCGACGGTCACCGCCTCCTGCAGCCTTCCCGCCAGGGACCCAGCCCCTTCCCGGGCTGCTTCCACAGCGGCTTCGGCCGTCAGAAGCCCATGCAGCCGGCGGCCTGGACCCACCACGAAGATGCTGGAGCTGCCCAGCCGCTCCATCTCCCGGAGGGCCTTCCGGGGGCCGTGGTCCACCCGGGCCACGGTGCCGGGCGGCTGCATGATGGCCGAGGCGGTCAGGACCTTGGACCGGTCGACCGCCTGGACAAACTGGCGGACGAAATCGTTGGCTGGCCGCTGGAGGATCTCTTCAGGACGGCCCAGCTGGACGATCCGGCCTTCCATCATGATCGCCACCCGGTTCCCCAGGGTGAGGGCCTCGTCCAGGTCGTGGGTGATGAAGAGGATCGTCTTCTGGAGCCGTTCCTGCAGGTCCAGCAGTTCGTGCTGGAGTTCCGCCCGGATGAGGGGGTCCAGCGCGCTGAACGGTTCATCCATCAGGAGCACCGCCGGGTTGGTGGCCAGGGCCCGGGCCAAGCCCACCCGCTGCTGCATGCCTCCGCTCAGCTCGTCGGGCCGGTGGTTTCGCCAGGCGGCCAGCCCCACCTGCTCCAGGGCCTCCTGAGCCCGGCGGAGCCGCTCCGCCTCCCCCACGCCCTGAATCTCCAGGCCGAAGGCGGCATTTTCCAGGACGGTCCGGTGGGGGAGGAGAGCGAACCGCTGAAAGACCATGCCCAGCCGGCGCCGGAGGTGGCGAAGGCGGGTGGGGCTGGCGGCGGTGATCGCCTCGCCGTCCAGCAGCACCTCGCCAGCCGTCGGCTCGATGAGGCGGTTGATGCAGCGGAGGAGGGTGGACTTCCCGCTCCCCGAAAGCCCCATGATGACCAAGAATTCGCCCGGCTCCACCCGAAGGGTCACATCGTGCACGCCCACCACATGGCCTGTCGCGAGCAGGTCCTGCCGCCCGGCTCCTTCAGCAAGGCGTCTGAGCGCCGCCCGGGGTTCGGGGCCAAAGATCTTGGTCAGGTGGCGCACCGTCAGCTGCGCGATGGGAACCGCCCCCCTGAAGGATCCTCCCTTCGGAAGGCTTCCCCCGAACCGGCCGCCTTCGGCCGCCGGGAGCGGCCCACCGGGCAGGAATCTGCTGGCGTCGGGTGGTAGCTCATGCGGGAAAGGAGCCATGTCATGGCCAACGCGCTGACCATGCTCCGGCTGCTGCTCATCCCTCTTGTGCTGGTCCTGCTCATCGGCCAACCGGTGCCGGGGTCGGTGGGCTGGGCCCTGGGGCTTCTGCTCCTTTCGGCGGCCACCGACGTGGCCGATGGCTGGGTGGCCCGGCGGCGGGGCGAGATCTCCCGCCTGGGCATGCTTCTGGACCCCCTGGCCGACAAGGTGACCCTGATCGCCGTGCTGGTGGCCTTGGCCTGGCTGGGCTGGATCCCCTGGTGGATCGCCCTGCTCCTGCTGGGGAAGGAGACGGTCCAGGTGGTGGCCGCTGCCTGGTTTTGGCGCCGGCGGGACCGGGTAGTGGCGGCCCGCTGGCCGGGCAAGGCGGCCACCGTCACCCTGTACGGGGGCGTCGCCCTGGTCCTCCTGGGCTGGCGGGGCGGGGTGCCCCTGTTGGTGGCCGGGGTGGTCCTCTCCGTGGGGGCCGGCCTCTATTACCTGGTCCTCGCCCTTCGGGCTGGCAAGCCCTCCACCTTCGGCCCAGCCTAGCGGCCCCCGGCCTGGGGCAGGCTGAGGCGGGGGTGGTGGCCGGTGCCGGCTCTGGCGGGGTCCTTGATCTCCTTGCTTCTGGCCTTGGGCTGGGTCTGGATGCTGCGCCGCAGCGATCGGGTGGAGCCCGAACCGTGGCCCATCATCGTGCGAACCTACCTCTTGGGCGCTCTGGCCGTCCTGCCGGCCCTGGCCCTGGAGGCTCCTTTGCGGTCGCTCCTGGCCGGGAACGGGAACGGCTGGGAGGCGGTGGAGGCGGCTGTCTTGGGTGCCGGCCTCCTCGCCGGCGTGGTGGCGGTGGGCCTCATCGAAGAAGGGGTGAAGTGGCTCGCCGCATGGCAGGGGGCCTTCCGGAGCCTCGCCTTCAGCCAGGTGGTGGACGGCCTGGTCTACGGCGGGGTGGCCGGCTTGGGCTTCGCCACCGCCGAAAACCTGCTCTACGGGGCCTCCTTGGGCTGGTCCGTCGGCCCCCTCCGTTCCTTGGTCACCTCCTGGGTTCATGCGGCCTTCAGCGGCCTGGCGGGGCTGGGTACCGCCTGGAGCCGCTTCCGGGGCCCCGGCTCCCGGGCGGGCGTCGGCCTCTTCGTGGCCGCGGTGGTGCTCCACGCCGCGTACAACCTGGTGATCATCACGGGCCTGATGACGCCGCTGGTGCTCCTGGCCACCGTCTTCGGCCTGGTCTTCTTCCTTTTCCGGACCACCGACCAGCTGGCCGGCGCCTGAGGGCCCAAACGACCCGTCCGGGCGCCGCCGGGCTGGCCTTCCGGCCCTCTGGCCCCCTGTGCTAGAATGGGCGGGAAGGCAGGTGGTGCGCGTGGCAGGACACTCCAAGTGGGCCAACATCAAGCACAAGAAGAGCAAGGAAGATGCCCGGCGGGGTCGGCTCTTCACCAAGCTCTCCCGCCAGATCATGGTGGCCGCCCGGGACGGGGGCGGCGATCCCAGCGCCAACGTCTCGCTGCGGCTGGCCATCGAGAAGGCCCGCGCCGCCAACATGCCCAACGAGGCCATCGAGCGGGCCATCAAGCGGGGCACCGGCGAGCTGGAGCCCGTCCATTATGAAACGTTGACCTACGAGGGGTACGCGCCTGGGGGCGTGGCCGTCCTGGTTCAGGCGATGACCGACAACCGGAACCGGACGGCGGGCGACCTGCGCCATATCTTCTCCCGTCACGACGGCAGCCTGGGCGAGGTGGGCTCCGTCGCCTGGATGTTCGACGCCAAGGGTCAGGTGGAGGTTGACCGGCAGGGGGCCCCCGATCCCGACGAGATGCTGCTCCTGGCCGCCGAGGCGGGCGCGGAGGATGTGGAGACCGACGACGAGGAGCGGTACATCGTCCTGACGGCCCTGCAGGATCTGGACAAGGTCCGCCGGGCCCTGGAGGAGCAGGGGCTCCATGTGCTCTCGGCCGAGCCCACCTACCGGCCCCAGACCACCATGGAGCTCGATGAAGAGCAAGCCCGGAAGGTCCTGAAGCTCATCGAAGCCCTCGAAGAGTACGACGACGTCCAGGAGGTCTACACCAACCTGGAGCTCTCCGACGAACTGCTGGCCAAGCTGGAGGTCTAGCCCCTGGCCGGCCGGCGCCCTCACGCCCTGCCCCCGGAGGACGGGCAGGGCTGGGTGGCAGGGTGTCGAAGTAAGTGCCGGTCGGCGGGGAGGCTTTCCATTGCGTATTTTGGGAATCGATCCAGGCCTGGGACGGACCGGCTACGCCCTGGTGGTCGCCGAAGGGGGCCGCCTCGCGGCCGGTCCGGCCGGTGTCTTTGAAACCCCTCCCGGGGTTGAGATGGGCGCGCGCCTTTTGGACCTGTACCGCCAGGTGGGGGCGCTGCTCCGCGCGGAGCGGCCCGACGTGGTGGCGATGGAGGAGCTCTTCTTCAACCGGAACATCACCACCGGGATCCGGGTGGCTCAGGCCCGGGGGGTCTGCTTCCTGGCCGCGGCCGAGGCGGGGATCCCCGTGGCCGAGTACAACCCCCAGCACGTCAAGGTGGCGGTGACCGGATACGGGAGCGCCACCAAGCGCCAGGTGATCTACATGGTGCGGAGTCTCCTCCGCTTGCAGACCAACCCCTCCCCCGACGACGTGGCGGATGCGATGGCCGTCGCCATCTGCCATGCCCACTCGGGGCGGGGCTGGAACACGGCGAGGGAGGCCCGGCGGTGATTCGGTGGTTGTCAGGTCGGTTGGCCGCGGTGGTGGATGCAGGGGAGCTGGTGGTGGACGTGGGCGGGGTGGGGTACCAGGTCTTCTGCCCCGCCAGCGACCAAGCCCGGCTGCCCCGAACGGGCGAGCCGGTGGCGTTCAGCATCTACACCCATGTCCGGGAGGACACCCTCCAGCTCTACGGGTTCTTGGACGAGCAGGACCGGCGCCACTTTGTCCGGCTGCTGCAGGTGACGGGGATCGGGCCCAAGGTGGCCCTCCAGATCGTCTCGGCCCTGCCGGGGGACCAGCTGGTGGAGGCGGTCCGTTCCGGCGAGATGAGCCGCTTCACCCGCATTCCAGGGGTGGGGAAGAAGACCGCCCAGCGGCTCCTCCTGGAGCTGGCCGGGGCCTTCAAAGACGAGCCAGCCGCGAGGGCCCCCGTGCCGGGGGTGGCCCGGGATGTGGTCCAGGCCTTGATGAGCTTGGGCTATACCGAGGCGGAGGCCTCCAGCGCGGTGGAGCAGGCCCTGGCCCGGTGGCGGGAAGAGACCAAGGAGGCGCCCGAAGGGGAGCCGGAACTGGCCGAGCTTCTCCGACGGGCCCTCAAGGTGATGGGGAGCGAGCGCCATGGCCGGTGACAGCCACGGGTCCCGGGACCGTCGGCTCTTGGAGCCCGAGGCGGCCCCTGGGGAGGTGGAGTTGGACCACGTCCTCCGTCCCCGCACCCTGGCCGCCTATGTCGGCCAGCGCCGGGTCAAGGAGAACCTGGCCATCTTTATCGAGGCGGCCCGCCAGCGGGGCGAGGCCCTGGACCACGTTCTGCTTTCGGGGCCGCCGGGGCTGGGGAAGACCACCTTGGCCCACATCGTGGCCAATGAGCTGGGGGTCAACATCCGGGTGACCAGCGGCCCCGCCATCGAGCGCCAGGGCGACCTGGTGGCCATCCTCACCAACCTGGAGCCCCGGGATGTGCTCTTCATCGACGAGATCCACCGGCTCCACCGGGCGGTGGAGGAGGTCCTCTACCCCGCCATGGAGGACGGGGTGGTGGACATCGTCATCGGCCAGGGGCCGGCCGCCCGGTCGGTGCGGCTGGAGCTGCCCCCCTTCACCCTGATCGGCGCCACCACCCGCCAGGGGATGCTCACCTCCCCCTTGCGGGACCGGTTCGGGGTGCTGGGGCGCCTGGAGTACTACACCCCCGAGGAGCTCCAGCAGATCCTGGAGCGGGCGGCCGTCGCCCTGGGGGTGGAGGCGGAGCCCGACGGCCTGGCCGAGCTGGCCCGGCGGTCCCGGGGGACGCCCCGGGTGGCCCTGCGCCTCCTGCGGCGGGTCCGGGATGTGGCCCAGGTGCGGGGCGAAGGGCGCATCACCCTGGCCATGGCCGAACGGGCCCTCACCCTCCTGGATGTGGACGAGGCGGGTTTGGACCGGAACGACCGGCGGGTGCTGGAGGCCATCATCGACCTCTTCGACGGCGGTCCCGTCGGGGTGGAGACCCTGGCGGCGGCCATCAGCGAGGATGTGGAGACGGTGGAGGATGTGTACGAGCCCTTCCTGATGCAGAAGGGCTTCCTCCAGCGAACGCCCCGGGGGCGGGTGGCGACGCCCGCCGCCTACCGGCACCTGGGCCGGCCCCTGGCCAAGGGCGGGGCCGCGGGCGAGGGTGGGGCGGTGGGCGAGCAGGGGGCCCTCTTCTCATAACCGGCCCCTGGGGGAGCGGTTATACTGGTTGGGGGGAGCGACGTGCCTGAGTTGAGCGGCTTGGGACGGACCCTGATCCTCTTCGGCGTCCTCCTGATCGTCGTGGGGGGGCTCATCCTCCTGGCCGGCCGGCTCCCGGGCATCGGCCGCCTGCCGGGGGACATCCTGGTCCGCCGAGGCTCCTTCACCTTCTACATGCCCCTGGCCACCTCGTTGATCGTCAGCCTCCTCCTCACCCTCCTCCTCAACCTTATCTTCCGGCGGTGACAGGGGGAACGGCTTTGGGAGCGATCGGGATGGCATACGGGTTGGTCACGGGGTCCAGGTTAGCCAGGGGCGGGGAGCTCCGGTGATCTACCACGCGGAAGGGATTGTCCTCCGGAGCCAGCCCTTCGGCGAGGCGGATCGGATCATCACCCTGCTCACCCGGCCCGAGGGGAAGGTGCGGGCCGTCGCCCGGGGGGTCCGCCGGACCCGGAGCCGGCTCATGGGGAGCACCCAGCTGTTCACCTACGGCTCGTACCTCTTGGTCCGGGGCCGGAGCGATCTGGAGACCCTGAGCCAGGGCGAGATCCGGGAGTCCTTGCGCCGCCTCCGGGAGGACCTGGACCTGATGGCCTACGCCAGCTACGCCTGTGAGCTGGTGGACCGGATGATGGTGGAGCGGGAGCCGGACGAGTTCGTCTTCGGGCTGGTGCTGGCGGTGCTCCGCCAAATGGAGGCGGGCTCGCCCCCCTTCGGCCTGGTCCGCTACCTGGAGCTGGCCCTCTTGGACCGGCTGGGCTACCGGCCTGAGCTGGACGGCTGCCTCCGGTGCGGGAAGGCCTGGTCCCCCGGGAACGGCTGGGGGATCGACGGCGAGGCGGGCGGCCTCATCTGTCCCGAGTGTGGGACCGCCCCGACGGTGCGGCGGCTCTCCCCCGGGGCGGTGGAGAGCCTGCGGCGGATGCGTTCCCTCCCCGCGGAGCGGGCCGGGGTCCTCCGCTTCTCGGCCGAGACGGCCCGGGAGGTGCGGAGCGCCCTGCGGGACTTGCTGGATGCGCGGATCGAGGGACCCCTCAAGACCCGGGCGTTTCTGGAGAGCTTGGAGGCGGCTCCCTGGAAGGAGGCCAATCATGGACGAGCTGGATCGGATTGACATCCTCCGCCGGCGGACGGGCCTGGGCTACGCGGAGGCCAAGGCCCTCCTGGACGAAGCGGGCGGCGACGTGGTGGAGGCCTTGATCCGGTACGAGAAGCGCCAGCGGGAGGAAGGGCGGTCCTGGCGCTGGGAGACGAGCGGCCGGGCCGCGTGGGAGAAGGTGCAGGAGCTGGTCCGGGAAGGGATGGTCACCCGGGTCCGGATCCGCCGGGAGGGTCGGGTGATCTTGGAGTTCCCCGTGGCCGCCGGGGTGGCGTCGGCCCTCATCCTGCCCAAGCTCTCCGCCCTGGCCGCGGCGCTCTGCCTGGTGGGCCAGTGCAGCATCGAGGTGGAGCGCCGGGAGCCGGAAGGGCCGCCCCGCTGGGTGCCCGTCGAGACCGAGTAGGCGACGCGGGGCTTTCAGAAGCTGGCACGGCATGGTATAATTCCCTACCGTGGAAGACCTGCCCAGGATGGGGCGGGGCGGAATGGAGTCCGGCCCCGGGCCGGATGGGGCGATGACGAAGTCAATCACAGGGGCACTCTTGGACCATAGCGACCCCGGGAGGGTGGAAGCCGGGGCAAGAGCCTGTGAGGGCCCTTCGGAGCCCGCGGGATGAGGGGGCCCGCGCCCGGCGCGGGTCAATCAGGGTGGAACCGCGGAAGAGACCTTCCGTCCCTGAGTGGGAGGTCTCTTTTTTCGTCTCAGGTCCTGGCCATTTGGGGGCCAGCCATGGGGGAGTGGGCATGGAGCTGCAGGAGATGATCATGGCCCTGGACCGCTTCTGGGCCGAGCAGGGTTGTGTGGTGCAACAGCCCTACGACATGGAGGTGGGCGCGGGGACCATGGCGCCGGCCACCTTCCTCCGGGTCTTGGGGCCCGAGCCGTGGCGCACGGCCTACGTCCAGCCTTCCCGCCGGCCCACCGACGGCCGGTACGGCGAGAACCCCAACCGCCTCCAGCACTACTACCAGTACCAGGTGATCCTCAAGCCTGCGCCGGCGGATGTGCAGGAGCTCTACCTGCGGAGCCTGAAGGCCCTGGGCATCGACCCGGCCCGCCACGACATCCGGTTCGTGGAGGACGACTGGGAGCAGCCCACCCTGGGGGCCTGGGGCCTGGGCTGGGAGGTCTGGCTGGATGGGATGGAGGTGACCCAGTTCACCTACTTCCAGCAGGTGGGCGGGGTGGATCTGAACCCCATCTCGGCCGAGCTCACCTACGGCCTGGAGCGGATCGCCATGTACCTGCAGGGGGTGGACAACGTCTTCGACGTGGTCTGGACCCGGGGCATCCGCTACGGGGAGCTCTTCCACGCCAACGAGGTGGACTACTCCCGCTTCAACTTCGAGCTGGCCAACACCGAGCTTCTGCGGCGCCACTTCGACGAGTACGAGGGGGAGGCCCTGCGGCTGTTGGAGGCGGGCCTGGTCCAGCCGGCCTATGATTATGTGCTCAAATGCTCCCACACCTTCGGCCTTCTGGACGCCCGGGGCGCCCTGGGGGTGACGGACCGGGCGGCCATGATCGCCCGGGTCCGGGACCTGGCCCGCAAGACGGCCCACCGGTACCTGGAGCACCGGGAGGCTCTCGGATTCCCCCTCTTGAAAAGCCCTCCAGCCACCGGCGGGAGGGACGGCGGGACCAACCACGGGGTGCCCGGCGCGGAGGTGAATGGCTGATGGCGGACCTCCTCTTCGAGATCGGCTGTGAAGAGCTGCCGGCCCGGTTCATCCAGCCCGCCCTGGAGAGCCTCCGGCAGGATGCGGCGAAGAGTTTCCAGGAGCACCGGCTCGGGGTGGCGGAGCTCCAGGTCTACGGCACCCCCCGCCGTCTGGCCCTCATCGCGCGAGGGCTGGCCGAGCGGCAGGAGCCCCGGGTGGTGGAGGTGCGGGGCCCGGCGGCGGCCGCCGCCTTCGATGCCCAGGGGCGGCCCACCAAGGCGGCCGAAGGGTTCGCCCGCTCCCGGGGGGTCCGGGTGGAGGATCTGATCCGCAAGACCACCGAGCAGGGGGAGTACGTCTTCGCCCGGGTGGAGGAGCCGGCCTTGGAGACGGCCCAGGTGCTCCCCGACCTCCTGCGGGGGCTGGTGGAGGGGCTCCGCTTCCCCAAGAGCATGCGCTGGGACGAGACCGGCTTCCGCTTCGCCCGGCCCGTCCGGTGGCTGGTGGCCGTCTACGACGGCCAGCCCGTGCCCGTGGAGGTGGCCGGGGTCCGGGCGGGGAAGGTCACCTACGGCCACCGGCTCTTGAGCCCTGGGCCCGTCGAGGTGGACGCCCAGACCTACTTGGAGCGGCTCCGGGAGCGGTATGTGCTGGCCGATCCCCAGGAGCGGCGGGAGGCGGTCCTCCGCCAGGCGGAGGCCATCGCCGCCCGGGGCGACGGCCGGTTGCTGGCCCGGCCCGAGCTGGTCGATGAGGTGGCGGGGCTGGTGGAGTGGCCCACCGCGCTGGAGGGCCGCTTCCCCGAGGCGTACCTGGAGCTGCCCGCGCCCGTCCTCATCACCCCCATGGAGGCCCACCAGCGCTACTTCCCCATCGCGGGGCCCGACGGGCGCTTGCAGAACCGGTTCGTCGCCGTCTCCAACGGCGATCCCGACCGGGCGGCGGTCATCGTCCAGGGGCACGAGCGGGTGCTGAAAGCCCGGCTGGCCGATGCGGCCTTCTTCTACCAGGAGGACCTCCAGCGGCCCGTGGCCGAGCGGGTGCCGGAGCTGGCCCGCATGAGTGTCCATGAGCGGTTGGGCAGCTTTCTGGAGAAGACCCGGCGCCTGGAGGCGTTGACGGGCCTCTTGGCTGAGCGGTTGGAGCTGCCGGACGAGGAGCGGGCCCACCTGCAGCGGGCCGCCTTTCTGAGCAAGGCGGACCTGGTCACCTCCATGGTGAACGAGTTCCCCGAGCTGCAGGGGGTGATGGGCCGGGAGTATGCCCGGGCTCAGGGGGAGCCCGAGGCGGTGGCCGTCGCCCTGGAGGAGCAGTACCGGCCCCGGGGCGGCGAGGACGAGGCCCTGCCCGAAAGCCGCGTTGGGGCCCTGCTGGCCGTCGCCGACCGGGCCGACAGCCTGGCAGGCGCCTTCTTGGCCGGCCTCACCCCCACCGGCTCCCACGATCCGTACGGGGTCCGGCGGGCCGCCCTGGGGCTTCTGGCCGTCCTGGAGGGGTGCCGCCTGGAGATCCCCGTCCCCGAGCTCATCCGGGCGGCTCTGGAAGGGTATGGGGCGCCGGCGGCCCAGAAGGGGGACGAGCTCGCCGCCCAGATCCTCGACTTCCTCCAGCAGCGGATGCGGGGCCGGCTCCTGGACCGGGGCTTCCGCTATGACCTGGTGGAGGCGGCTCTGGCGGCCCGGTTCCAGAGCGTGCCGGAGCTGGTGGACCGGGTCCAGGCTCTGCAGGCGTGGGCGGGGGACGCGCGCTTCGATGCCACCCGGACCGCCTTCGGGCGGGTGGCCAACCTGGTGGCCCAGGCTCAGGCCAAGGGGCAGATGGCGGCCGGACCGGTCCGGGCCGAGCTCTTCCAGGAGGAGGCGGAGCGGGCCCTGGCGGAGCAGTTCGCCCAGACCCGGGAGCTGGCGGGGCCGCTCCTCGCGGCCCGGCGCTACGGGGAGGCCCTGGAGGCCATGGCGGGGCTCCGGCCGGCGGTGGACCGCTTCTTCGACGAGGTGCTGGTGATGGCGCCCGAGCCCGAGGTGCGGGCCAACCGGCTCAGCCTCCTGGGCGAGATGGCCGCCTTCTTCAGCCAGATCTGCGACTGGCGGCAGGTGGTCGAGGGCTGAGGGGAGCCTTGATGTGAGATCACCCGTGATGTGGGATCATTCTGGTCCCGGGGAGTAGGCGGAATGTCCCGATTCCTGGGAGGAACGGCCTGGGATGGCAGGATGGCCGGTCCAGGACGGCGAAGCCAAGAAGTGGCTTGTACGCAGGGGAACCGAACCCTTTGGGGACCCTTCTTCTGAAAGCTGGCGCCTGTGCCGGAAGGCCGGAGAGGGGCGCCGCTTGCCATGCGGCTTGAGCGCCTAGTGGAATGGGGGCCTGAACGTGACGACACGGAAGTCCATCTACTTCTTCGCGCGCGGCCAGACTGAGGGACGCGCCGACATGAAGAACCTTCTCGGCGGCAAGGGGGCCAACCTGGCTGAGATGACCAGCCTGGGCATCCCCGTGCCTCCGGGCTTCACCATCACCACCGAAGTCTGCACGGCCTACTACGCCAACGGCGGCCGTTGGCCCGAGGGCCTTGACGAGGAGGTGCGGGCCGCCATCCGCCGGCTGGAAGAGGTGACGGGCCGCGGCTTTGGCAAGACGGAGAAGCCGCTCCTGCTGGCGGTCCGGTCCGGGGCCCGGGTCTCCATGCCGGGGATGATGGACACCATCCTCAACCTGGGCCTCAACGACGAGACGGTCGAGGCTCTGGCCAAGGAGGCCAACCCGCGCTTCGCCTACGACTCCTACCGGCGCTTCGTCCAGATGTACGGCAACGTGGTTCTGGGCGTGCCGAGTGAGGAGTACGAGAAGCTGATCGACGAGGTGAAGGCGCGCAAGGGCGTCGAGCTGGACACCGATCTGACGGCCGAGGACTGGAAGGAGCTCGTCCAGCGCTTCAAGCAGCTGACCGAGGAGCGGACGGGCAAGACCTTCCCCACCGATCCCGAGGAGCAGCTCTTCGGCGCCATCACCGCCGTCTTCGACTCGTGGAACAACCCCCGGGCCATCCGGTACCGGGAGCTGAACAAGATCCCCGGCGACTGGGGGACGGCGGTCAACGTTCAGACCATGGTCTTCGGGAACCTGGGTCCCACCTCGGGCACGGGGGTGGCCTTCACCCGCGACCCGGCCACGGGCGCGAACGTCTTCTACGGCGAGTACCTGATGAACGCCCAGGGCGAGGACGTGGTCGCCGGGATCCGGACGCCCGAGCCCATCAGCAAGCTGAAGGAAGTCAACCCGAAGGCCTACGAGCAGCTTGAGGAGATCCGGAAGATCCTCGAGCACCACTACAAGGACATGATGGACATCGAGTTCACCATCCAGGATGGTGAACTCTACATGCTCCAGTGCCGGTCCGGCAAGCGGACGGCGCTGGCGGCGGTCACCATCGCCGTCGACATGGTGAAGGAGGGGCTCATCGACAAGGAGACGGCCATCATGCGGGTCGATCCCGAGCAGATCGAGCAGCTCCTCCACCCGACGGTCGATCCCAACCAGGAGCTGGATGTCCTCACCAAGGGCCTGCCTGCCTCGCCGGGCGCGGCGGTGGGCCGGATCGTCTTCACCGCCGATGAGGCCGAAGAGTGGGCCGCTCGGGGTGAGAAGGTCATCCTGGTCCGGAACGAGACGTCGCCTGAGGACATCGGCGGCATGGACGCGGCCGAGGGCATCCTGACGGCCCGGGGCGGCATGACCAGCCACGCGGCCGTGGTCGCCCGGGGCATGGGCAAGTGCTGCGTCGCCGGCGCCGGCGAGATCCGCATCGACTTCGAGAAGAAGGAGATGACGGTTAAGGGCCGCACCTTCAAGGAGGGCGACTGGATCAGCCTCAACGGGAGCACCGGTGAGGTGTACGCCGGCGCGGTGAAGCTCCAGCAGGCGGAGCTCTCGGGCGCCTTCGGTGAGCTGATGAGCTGGGCCGACGAGATCCGGACCCTCAAGGTGCGGACCAACGCCGACACGCCTCGGGATGCGGAGACGGCCCGGCGCTTCGGCGCGGAGGGGATCGGCCTCTGCCGTACCGAGCACATGTTCTTCGGTGAGAACCGGATCCTGGCGGTCCGGGAGATGATCCTGGCCGACGACGAGGAGGGCCGCCGGAAGGCGCTGGCCAAGCTCCTCCCCTACCAGCGGGATGACTTCTACGCCATCCTCAAGACCATGGAGGGGCTGCCGGTCACCATCCGGCTCCTGGACCCGCCGCTCCACGAGTTCTTGCCCCATGAGGCGGCCGCCCAGGAAGAGGTGGCCAAGGAGATGGGCAAGAGCGTCGAGGAGATCCGGGCCAAGGTGGAGAGCCTGAAGGAGTTCAACCCGATGCTCGGCCACCGCGGCTGCCGCTTGGGCATCACCTATCCTGAGATCTACGAGATGCAGGCCCAGGCCATCTTCGAGGCGGCGGCCCAGCTGGCCAAGGAGGGCATCGAGGTCCACCCCGAGGTCATGATCCCGCTGGTGGGCACCGTCGAGGAGCTCGCCTTCCTCAAGGCCCGGGTGGAGCAGGTGGCCAAGGACGTCATGGCCAAGGCCGGGGTGGAGATCCCCTTCTCGGTCGGGACCATGATCGAGGTGCCGCGGGCTGCGGTCGTGGCCGACGAGATCGCCAAGGAGGCCGAGTTCTTCTCCTTCGGCACCAACGACCTGACCCAGATGACCTACGGCTTCAGCCGGGACGATGCGGGCACCTTCCTGAACGACTACCGGGAGAAGGGCATCCTCCGCTTCGATCCCTTCCAGACCCTGGACCAGCAGGGCGTGGGCCAGCTGGTGCAGCTGGGTGTGGAGCGGGGCCGCAAGACCCGTCCCGACCTGAAGGTGGGCATCTGCGGCGAGCACGGCGGCGACCCCGACTCGGTCAAGTTCTGCCACCGGACCGGTCTGGACTACGTGAGCTGCTCGCCCTACCGGGTGCCCGTCGCCCGGCTGGCGGCCGCCCAGGCCCGGATCGAGGAGAAGGGGCAGAGCTGACGCCCCAGGTCCAAAACGGCATGCCTCCGGGGGGCTTCCCCCGGAGGCAGGGGCCGGCCGTGAGGTGAGGATCTCCCGTGGCCTGGAACCAAGAGGCGATTGAGGAGATCCGCCGCCGGGTCGACATCGTCGAGGTTATCTCCGAGTATGTCGAGCTGCGGCGGCAAGGACGGAACCTGATCGGCCTCTGCCCCTTCCATCAAGAGAAGACGCCCTCGTTCTCCGTGCATCCCGAAGGGCAGTTTTTCCACTGTTTCGGGTGCGGTGTTGGCGGGGACGTCTTTCGTTTCGTCCAGCTGCGCGAGGGGCTGACCTTCCCCGAGGCGGTCCGGCGCCTGGCGCGCCGGGCCGGAGTGCCCGAGGAGGCGTTGGCCCCCACCGCAGCCGCCCGGCGTCGGGCGGCCTTGCGGGCCCGGCTGGTGGCGCTCAACGAGCGGGCGCTGGAGTACTTCCGGGCCCAGCTGCACGGTCCCGCGGGGGCCCGGGCCCGGGCCTACTTAGAGCGCCGGGGCATCGACCGGGAGACGGCAGACCGCTTTGGCCTGGGGTACGCCCCCGGAGATGGCGGGCTCCTCCAGGCTTTGGCGGGGCAGCGGGGACGTGAAGGGAATACGGTGCAGGAAGACGCCCGGCGCCTGGGCTTGATCCTCGAAGGGCGCTGGGGGCTGTATGAGCGGTTCCGGGAGCGGCTGATCTTCCCCATCCGGGACCCGTCGGGCCAGGTGGTGGGGTTCGGGGGGCGCCTCCTGGGGGACGGGCGGGGGCCCAAGTACCTGAACAGCCCCGAAAGCCCTCTCTTTCACAAAGGGCGGGTTCTCTACGGGCTGGATCTGGCCGGCCCGGACCTGAAGCGGCTGGGCAAGGAGGCGGTGGTGGTGGAGGGCTACATGGACGTCATCGCCCTCCACCAGGCGGGGATCACCCAGGCCGTCGCCTCCCTGGGGACCAGCTTCACCCAGGAGCAGGCCGCCCTGCTCAAGCGGTACTGCGATCGGGCGGTGATCGCCTACGATGGGGACGCCGCGGGGGACCGGGCCACGGTGCGGGGCCTGGAGCTCCTGGCCCGGGAAGGGGTGGCCGTCCGGGTGGCCACCCTGCCGCCGGGAGAGGATCCGGACAGCCTGGCCCGCCGCGGCGGGCCCGCGGCCGTCCAGCAGGTGCTGGAAGAGGCGTTGCCCCTCACCCAGTTCCTCCTCCGGCGGGCGCTGGGGACGGAACCGCCCACCACGGTGGAGGGGAAGGCCGAGGCGGTCAGCCGGGCCCTGCCCATCCTGGCCCAGGTCGAAAATCTGGTGGCCCGGGCAGGATATGTCGAACAGGTGGCGAACAAGATTGGGGTTTCGGCAGCGGCGGTCGCCGCGGAGTTGGAGCGGTACCTTGAGCAGGCCCGGCCGCCCACCGGGGCGGGCCGGCGACGGCCAGGCGCCCTCCCGCGCGCCGGGACGCATGATCCCGCAGGCGCGCGTCATACTTCTAGGGAACGGCCCTCGAAGTCTCCCCGGTTGCAACGCCAAGCCGTGAGCCGGTGGCAGCGTCTTGAGTGGGAGCTGGCCCGGCGTCTCCAAGACGATCCCGGGCTCCTGCCTCGCCTCGAAAGGGAGCTGGGGCACCCTGTGTTTGTGGGGCCGGGGTTGGCTTCATGGGCCACCGCGTTCCAGGCGGCCCTGGAGGCGGGGGAGCCGGCAGAGCAGGTGCTGGCCCGCATGCCCATTCCCGATCCGGGACCGGGCGTGTGGAGCCCGGCGGTGGCCGAGGTGGCCACGGAGGACCTCCTCCGGCACATGGTCCGCTACCGCCGCGTATTGGAGTTGCGCCGCATTGAAAGGGAATTGTTAGCCGCCGACGAAGACGGGATCAGGGCACTGGAGAGGCTAAACGGGTTGCTCTTGCGGTACCATAAGGTGCGTGCCCAACTGACCCCGAGCCGCGGCGGACGAGGAGCGGGCCGACGAGCGGTCGAGTAGGGACCGGCCCCAGACCCGCCCAGCGGCGGCGGTGTCCCGGGAGCCGGGCAGGAAAGGGGGGAGACCCGGTGTCTGGTACGAATGAGATTCTCCAACTGGAGAGCGTCAAGGCCTTGATGAAGCGGGGGCGCGAGAACGGCACGCTCAATTACGAGGAGATCATGGACGCTCTCCAGCATGTGGATTTGGCCCCGGAGCAGATTGATGAGATTTACGAGCGGTTCGCCGAGCACGGCATCCGCGTCATTCCCGACGCGGCCGAGGAGAGCGAGCCGGCTCAGGCCGATGAGAAGCACGACGAGCCCGAAGAGGAGGCGGCGGAGGCCGTCGACCTCTCCGTACCCGACAACGTGAGCCTGGATGACCCGGTCCGCATGTACTTGAAGGAGATTGGACGGGTCCCTCTCCTGACGGCGGAAGAAGAGGTGGAGCTCGCCAAGCGGATCGAGCAGGGCGACGAGGAGGCCCGGCGGAAGCTGGTCGAGGCCAACCTGCGCCTGGTGGTGAGCATCGCCAAGCGGTATGTGGGCCGGGGGATGCCGCTCTTGGACCTGATCCAGGAGGGGAACTTGGGCCTCATCAAGGCCGTCGAGAAGTTCGAGTACCGGAAGGGGTTCAAGTTCAGCACCTACGCCACCTGGTGGATCCGTCAGGCCATCACCCGGGCCATCGCCGACCAGGCGCGGACCATCCGCATCCCGGTCCACATGGTGGAGACCATCAACAAGCTGATGCGGGTCTCGCGCAGCCTCCTCCAGGAGCTGGGTCGGGAGCCGACCGCGGAGGAGATCGCGGAGCGGATGGACATGACGCCCGAGCGGGTCCGGGAGATCCAGCGGATGGCCCAGGAGCCCGTCTCCCTGGAGACGCCCATCGGTGAGGAAGAGGACAGCCACCTGGGCGACTTCATCGAGGACTCGGACGCGCCGGCGCCGGCCGAGGCCGCCTCCTTCACCATGCTCCGGGAGCAGCTGGAAGGGGTTTTGGAGACCCTGACGCCCCGGGAGGAGAAGGTCCTCCGGCTCCGGTTCGGCCTGGATGACGGACGGGCCCGGACGCTGGAGGAGGTGGGCCAGGTCTTCGGGGTCACCCGGGAGCGGATCCGCCAGATTGAGGCCAAAGCCCTCCGGAAGCTGCGCCATCCGAGCCGCAGCAAGAAGCTGAAGGACTTCCTCGAGTAAGATCCCACGGATGCGTACAAGGGAGCGGGCCGCGCCACGGCCCGGGTGAGGGTTGGGGTGGGCCTTCAAAGCCGCGCCGCCTTGGCGCGCGGGCCCAGCCCGCCCAGGGGCCACCGCCCCAAGCGTCCGGCTTGGGGCGGGGCGGACGCCCTGGGATGCCGCCCGCCTTCGGGCGCCCGGCGCGGCCTTGGGTGTGCGAACCGTTAGAGAAGAAGACTGGTGCCCCTGCCTGGAATCGAACCAGGATCAGGCGCTTATAAGGCGCCCGCTCTGACCATTGAGCTACAGGGGCAGGATGGAATGAGGCCGGGCCGGATCGCCCTCGAAGGGGGATCACGGCCCGGCGCCAGTATACCTCCCCCGGGGGGAGCGGGTCAACCGGGAAGGGCACATCCGGCGGGGACAAGAAAGTTTCCTCCTAGTCATCTCTTATATACAAGGGAATTCATTGCACGGCTCGAAGAGTTGCCCCAGGAGAATCTGGGCCGGGGCTCTGGCCCGGCAGCCGGGGAGGAGCTTTTGGATGACTCGTCGCGGGAACGGAGTACATGCCTGGGCGGCGGCCTGGCTTCTGGCCATGGTGCTGGCGGCAGGCTTGGCCCTGCCGGCCGGCGCCCAGGAACTGACCATCTGGACCTTCTGGAGCGAGGAGTGGCTCAGGCCGGCGCTGGACGCCTTCGAGGCGGCCCACCCGGGTGTGAAGGTGATCCACGAGCAGCTCACCTGGGAGAACGGGTTGGATAAGATCACCGTGGCCATCGCGGCCCGCAACGGCCCGGACGTGATGGAGCTGGGCTCCACCTGGATGCCCCAGTTCATGGGCGCGGGCGCCCTGGCACCCATCGACGTGGGCGAGCTGGCCGAGGATCTCACCGGGCTTGATGCCGTCACCCGGAGCGGCCAGACCTACGGGCTGCCCTGGTTTGGGACGGCCAACGTGGTCTACTACAACAAGGAGCTGTTCCGCCGGGCGGGTATCGAGGCGGTGCCCACCACGTGGGATGAGCTGTTGGAAGCCTCCCGCCGTATCGACGCGCTGGGGCCTGACATCTACGGCTACTCCATCAAGATCGGCGGCCGCTTCACCACCTGGCAGAAGTTCTACCCCTTCGTCTGGTCCAACGGCGGCCGCACCCTCAACGACGACTGGACCCGGGCGGAAGTGACCGAGCCGCCCTTCGTCGAGGCCCTGGCCTTCTACCAGGAGCTGGCCCAGTCGTCTCTAGTGGGTACCCAGGAGGAGGTCCGCCAGGCGTTCTACCTGGGCAAGGTGGGCATGATCTTCGACGGCACCCTTAACCTGGAGCAGGACGCGCCGGGTCTGGAGTACGGCATGTTCCTCCTGCCGGCGCCGGCCGGCAAGGAGAGCGTCGTCTTCTCCGGCGCGGACTACCTGGTGGTCTGGTCGGGCTCCAAGCACCAGGAGCTGGCCGGCGAGCTGGCCAAGGCTTTGGTGCGGGGGAACCTGATCTCCAACCGCCTGCCCAGTCTCATCTCCTTCAGCCGCTCGGACCAGGCTGAGCTGCTCCAGACGTTCCCGGAGAGCGCCATCTTCATCGAAGCCATGGCCAACGCCACCCACCCGCCCATGCATCCGGCCTGGGAAGAGATCGCCACCGCGGTGACCGAGGCGGTGGAGGGCCTGCTCTTGGGCCAGTTCCGCAGCCCCGAGGAGGCCTTGGCCTACGCGGAAGCGATGATCGAGCCGTTGCTGTAGAGAACTTGGGACGATGGGGCCGGCCGGGCGAGGGGCCCGGCCGGCCTGCCGCCGGGGGAGTGCACCAAGGGGATGAAGGAGCGGTCGCGGGCCCTGGGGTTGGGGGCCCTCATCCAGGAACGGCTTTGGGGGCGGGAGCTGTTTGGCTGGCGGCAGCGGGACGCGGCGTCGACGGCGGTGCTGCTCTCCCCGTGGGTGATCAGCTTTCTGGTCTTCAGCCTCTACCCGATCCTGTACTCCCTTTACCTGAGCTTCACCCAGTACAATCCCCTCACCGGGCAGCCGCCCCAGTGGGTGGGGCTGGCCAACTACGCCCGCCTCCTGGGCGACCGCCGCTTCCTCCAGGCCTTGCAGAACACCCTCTTCTTCGTGGTGGGGACCATCCCCGTCACCACCACCATCGCCTTGATCCTGGCGGTCATCCTCAACCAGCAGCTGCGGCTGCGGGCCTTCTTCCGGGCGAGCTACTTCCTCCCGTCGGTCACGTCCATGATCGTCATCTCCACCATCTTCGTCTACATCTACGCCCCCTACGGGCCCTTGAACGGGCTCCTGGCCCTGTTGGGGGTGGAGCGGACCAACTGGCTCCTCAGCACCCGCTGGGCCCTGCCGGCCATCATGGCCATGGACATCTGGGCCAGTTTCGGGTACTACACCATCCTCTTCTTGGCGGGCCTGCAGAACATCCCTGAGGAGCTTCATGAGGCGGCTGAGGTGGACGGGGCCTCACCGCTGGGCCGGTTCTTCCGGGTCACCCTGCCCCTCCTGCGGCCCACCCTGGTCTTTGTCCTGGTGATCAACACCATCCGCTCGTTCCAGATCTTCTCCGAGATCTTCGTCATGACCCAAGGCCGGCCCCTGGGGCGGACCACCACCGTGGTCTACTACCTCTACACTATGGGCTTCCAGCGGTTCGACATGGGGTATGCCTCCGCGCTGGCCTACGTGCTCTTCTTCATCATCTTGCTCTTCTCGCTCATCCAGTACCGGCTGATCCAGGGGGAGGATGTGTGGGGATGAGGACCATGGTGACGACCGAGGCGGCACGACGCCGGCGCCGGGGGCCGGGGCTTCTGGGCCGGAGCCTCCTGTACCTGGTGCTCCTCCTGGTGGCCGCCAGCACCCTCTTTCCCTTCCTCCTCATGCTCTCCACCTCGGTCCGGACGGGGGGCGCGCTGGTCAACCAGTTGGATGACCTGATCCCCGAGCGCATCACCTTCCAGAACTACCGGGATGTCTGGGTGGCCGACCGGTTCGATCGCTACTTTGCCAACTCGGTGCTGGTGACGGTGGTGGTCTTGGCGGCCAACCTGCTCTTCGACTCCATGGTCGCCTACGCTCTCTCCCGGAAAGCCTTCCGGGGGGCGGGGCTGGTGCTGGGGCTGATCCTGGCCCGGATGATGATCCCCGTCCACGTCCTCATGATCCCCATCTACATCCTCATCCAGCGCTTGGGCCTCTATGACACCCTGACGGCCCTCATGCTCCCGTCGCTGGTGGAGGGCTTCGGCATCTTCCTCCTGAAGCAGTACTTCGACGGCCTGCCCCGGGCCTTGGACGAGGCGGCCCGGGTGGACGGTGCCGGCGACTTTCAAATCCTCTTCCGGATCCTCCTGCCCTTGGCCCGCCCGGCCTTGGCGGTGGTCCTCATCAACACTGCCCTCTCCTCATGGAACGAGTTTCTGATGCCCCTGATCCTCACCTCTTCCGCCCAGACCCGCACCCTTACCTTGGGGCTCGCTCTCTACCAGGGCCGCTTCGGGGTGGATTACGTCCACCAGATGGCCGCGGCCGCCATCTCGGCCCTGCCCATCGTCATCCTCTTCCTCATCTTCCAGCGGCAGATCATCGCCGGGCTCACCCGGGGGGCGGTGAAGCAGTAGGCCCGGCCTGCGCCGCCCCTCCGCCCCTTGTGCAAAACAAACCTTCTCTACAATTGAGCAAGAGGAAGGTGGTTTTTCTCAGAGAACTATAGACGCGAAGAGTGCGACACCAGGCCGGAAGGCACCGGGGCGGGATGCCCGGGGCCACCATCCCATCCGGCCGAAGGAGGGAAAGAGGATGGCGCGTGCGGCCAGGCGGCTGGGCTGGGCCGCGCTGGCGGTCGGGGTGCTCCTCGTGCTGGGGGGACCGGCTGGCGCCCAGACCGCCGCCGACCCCAAGGTGGTCGACCCGATCCTCTTTGAGGCGCCGGGCGTTCCCGGCGGAACCCTGACCTTGTCGGTGCTCTCGTCGCCCCGCTCCTTCAACTACTACGGTGTGATCGACAACGTCACGTATGAGATCATGGGCCAGGTGCTGTCGCCCCTGGTGGAGGAGAACCCGGTCACCTTCGAGCTGGAGCCGGGCCTGGCTTCCTCTTGGGAGGTCTCCGAGGACGGCCGGACCGTCACCTTCCACCTCCGGCCCGTCCGCTGGTCCGACGGCGAGCCCTTCACCGCCGACGATGTGGTCTTCACCATGGAGCACGTGGTCCTCAACCCCTATGCGGAGGGGAACGAGCGGGCCCGGTACACCATCGGCGGCGAGCTGGTCCGCTGGGAGAAGGTGGATGACCAGACGGTGCGGGCCATCCTTCCCCAGCCGTACGGGGCCTTCTTCCGGGTGCTCGCCCACGCCCTCATCCTGCCCGAGCACCGGCTGGCCCACCTGACCGAAGGGGCCAACCCCAACCTGGAGCCGGGCAGCTTCAACCGGGCGTGGACCACCGACACGCCCCTGGACCAGATCGTGGGCACGGGGCCCTTCCGGCTGAGCCGGTACGATCCCGACCAGCGGGTGGTCCTCACCCGGAACCCCTACTTCGACTGGAAGGTGGACCCCTGGGGGAACCCCTTGCCCTACGTGGACGAGCTGGTCTACCTCATCGTCCAGAACCCCCAGGTCCAGCTGGCCCAGTTCCAGGCGGGCGCCATCGATGTGCTCACCCTCAACGCGGCGGACTTCCCGGGCCTGAAGAGCCAGGAGGTGGCCGGCGCCCCCTTCCGGGTCTTCGCGGGCAACCCGGTGACGCCCACGCCCTCGCCGCCTCACTGGGCCTTCAACTGGGACGTGGACGATCCCGAGCTGCGGGCCCTTTTCCGGGACCAGCGTTTCCGGGCGGCCATGGAGCATCTCCTGGACCGGGAGCGGATCATCGACCAGGTGTACAACACCCTGGCCATTCTGCCGGGAACCCCTGTCCTGCCCTCCAACCGGGCCTTCTACAACCCCGAGGTGGCTGAGATCCGCCGGCCCTACGATCCCGCGCGGGCCCAGGCCATCCTCGATGAGCTGGGCCTCCTGGATGTGGACGGGGACGGCATCCGGGAGCTGCCCTCGGGGCGGGATCTGGAGTTCACCCTGACCGCCTCGGTGACCGACCAGGCCATGAGCGACATCGCCGCCCTCCTCCGGGAGGAGCTGCTGGAGGCGGGCATCCGGGTCCACCTGCAGCTTCTGGCGGGGAACCTGGTGGGCGACCGGGCGGTGGCCGGGGAGTTCCAGTCCATCCTTCACGCCTTCGGCAACCAGCCTGATCCTCAGCTGCGGAAGGCCATCTGGCAGCCGGGCCAGCCGCTCTACTACTGGCACGGCTCCACCATGGACCGGACCACCCAGGAACCTGTCTTCGAGGCGATGGTCGACTGGGAGCGGCGGGTCTGGGAGCTCTTTGAGCTGGGCCAGACGGCCATGGACCCGGCCGAGCGGAAGGCCTATTACGATGAGTGGCAGGCCATCTACGCCCGGGAGCTCCCCGTCATCTTCATCGCCAAGGGGATGAACCTGCGGGCGGTCCAGAACAGCGTGGGCAACTACTTCCAGACGGAGGATGGCGTGCTCGCCGGAACGCCCTACACCGCCTACCGGAAGTAGGCGGCCCGGTCCGGGGGCGGCGGCCGCCCCCGGACCGCCCCTTCCCGGGCGGGAAGGGCCCCAGTGGGGGCAGGAGGGAGGAGGGGAGCCCGTGAGCCAGTACGTGATCCGCCGCCTCTTGGCCATGCCAGGCTTCATGGTCTTGATCTCCATCGTCGCCTTCGCCGTCATCCAGGCCCAGCCCGGCGACTTCGGCTCCCAGTACTTTTCCAACCCCCGGGTCTCCTACGAGACGGCCCTCCAGATGCGGGCCCAGCTCGGCCTGGACCAGCCCGCCTGGAAACAGTACCTGATCTGGGTGAAGGGGATCGTCACCCGGGGGGACTTCGGCTACTCCTTCGCCTACAAGCGCCCCGTCGCCGACCTGATCTGGGAGCGGCTGGCATGGACGGTGGTGGTCTCGGGGGCGAGCCTCCTCTTCAGCTGGGTGGTGGCCATCCCCATCGGGATCTACGCGGCGGTCCGCAAGTACTCGTTCTTGGATTACGCCCTCACCTTCCTGGGCTTCATCGGCCTCTCCATCCCCAACTTCTTCCTGGCCCTGGTCCTCATGTACCTGCTCCTCCAGGCGGGGGCCACCTCGGTGGGGGGCCTCTTCTCCCCGGAGATGGTGGGCGCTCCCTGGAGCTGGGCCAAGGTGGTGGACCTGGCGAAGCACCTCTGGGTGCCGGTGGTGGCCATCGGCACCTCGGGGACGGCCAGCCTCCTGCGGCTCATGCGGGCCAACCTTCTGGACGTCCTCCAGATGCCCTACGTGATGACGGCCCGGAGCAAGGGCCTGGCCGAGCGGGTGGTCATCTGGAAGCACGCGGTGCGGAACGCCATCAACCCCCTGGTCTCCCTCCTGGGGATGCAGCTGCCCGAGCTCCTTTCGGGGACCATCGTCACCGCCATCGTCCTCAACCTGCCCACCATGGGGCCCTTCTTCTACGACGCGCTCATCAACCAGGACCAGTACCTGGTGATGACCTTCCTGATGATGTCGGCCCTGCTCATGCTCCTGGGCAACTTGCTCGCCGACATCCTGCTGGTCTGGGTCGACCCGACCATCCGGTACGACTGACGCACGAGGCGCGGGGGAGGCGGCATGGTGGAAGGATCCATCAACCTCGAAGCACGGGCGGAAACCTTGGCCACCAGCGCCCCGGTTGGGCCGGGATGGCGGATCTGGCGCCGGTTTCTCCGGCACCGGCTGGGGCTGGCGGGGCTGGCAGTCTTGGGCCTTCTCTACGGGGCCATCCTCTTGGGGCCCTTCCTGGCGCCCTACCCCTTTGACCTAATGCACCGGGAGTACCGCCACGCGCCGCCCACCCGGATCCGCTTCGTGGACCAGGAGGGCCGCTTCCACTGGCGCCCCTTCGTCTACGGCCTGAAGGCGACCCGGGATCCCATCACCTTCCAGTTCCGCTATGAGGAGGATCCCAGCCGGATCTACCCCCTGCGTTTCTTCACGCCGGGGGAGCCCTACCGGCTCTTCGGGGTGATCCCCATGCGGGTTCGGCTGGTGGGGCTGGAGCCGGGGAGCGATGGCCGGCTCTTCCTCCTGGGGACGGACCGGTTCGGGCGGGACCTGTGGGGGCGGATCCTCCTGGGGGGGCGGGTCACCCTGACGG
>PIUA01000032.1 GCA_017577405.1 Bacillota bacterium | reverse complement strand
TAACGGGGGCCGTTGGATGATCAGGCGAGCATCCTGTCCATTAAGCATGGCTCATCCCCTCTTTCCTGTCCGACGATCCCAGGCGTAGAGAGGCACCTACCAACTCCTGCTCCGTCAGGCGCTCGCCGTACATTGAGTCCCACAGCGTGGGGGTCGCAAGTGGTACAACAGAACAATCATCATCAAAAGGAATCATACGTATTTACAAGAACTGTATTGGCTGTCTCTACCGGGTTTGTCCCGGTCAGCTGCACCCAAGTCCACCAATGCTATGGGGCGGCGGTGAGGCTGCCGGGAAGTTCGAGTCTGGAGGTGGCCAACTCTTGGTTTTCAGGCTGCGCCAGAAGGCTCATGTCGTTGCGGCGGTCGCTGCGTTCGCGGTCGCGCTGGTTCTGGTGGTGGCATGGGATTCCGTCCACGCCCAGGAGGTCCAGCCCCCGTCGAGCTTGCGCATCATGGCCCCCGCCAGCCCGGGGGGCGGCTGGGATCAGACGGCCCGCCTGGCCCAGGTGGTGCTCCGGGACGGGATCGTGCCGGGGGTGGTGGACGTCTTCAACGTGCCGGGGGCCGGCGGGACCATCGGCCTGGCCCGGCTGGCCAGCACCGAGCGGGGGCAGGGCGATTTGGTGATGATCACCGGTCTGGTGATGGTGGGCGCCATCCTCACCAACCAGTCGGCGGTCACCCTGGAGCAGACCACCCCCATCGCCCGCCTGACCGCCGAGTACGAAGTGATTGCGGTGCCGGCCAACTCGCCTTTCCAGACCCTGGACGACCTCTTGGAGGCCTTCAAGGCCAACCCCCGCTCCATCTCTTGGGCGGGCGGTTCCGCCGGGGGTGTCGACCACATTCTGGTGGGTCTGCTCGCCAAAGAGGTTGGCGTCGCCCCCAGTGACATCAACTACATTCCCTTCTCGGGCGGGGGCGAGGCCCTAGCCGCCATGTTGGGCGGGCATGTCTCAGCCGGCGTGACGGGGTACGGCGAGTGGGCCGGCCAGATCGAGGCGGGAGCCCTCCGGGCGCTGGCCATCTCCTCCCGGGAGCGGGTAGAGGGGATCGACGTGCCCACGTTGGTGGAGCAGGGGGTGCCCATTGAGCTCGCCAACTGGCGGGGCGTGGTGGCGCCGCCCGGGATCTCCGAGGCGCAGAAGGCGGCTTTGGTCGCCGCGTTTGACCGGCTCCACGCCACGGAGCGCTGGCATCAGATCCTCGCCGAGAACAACTGGAACGACTTCTACCTCTCGGGTGACGCCTTCGCCGACTACCTGGCGGAGGAGAACCGGCGGGTGGAAGCCGTGCTGAAGGAGATCGGTCTGATCCAGTGAGCGCGTACCGTCGCACCCCATCGGAAGGCATGCCTCGTCGCGATGTGCCTGCGGCTGCGGTGTCCGGGGGACGGCAGGCCGTCCCCCGGGCCTGGGCTCCCGGGCGCGCCCGCCTGACCGGGGAACTGCTCCTGGCCTTGGGCGTTCTGGGCTTGGCCGTCTTCCTCTTGGTCGGCGCGTTCCAAATCCGCGTCTCCCCGGGCTACGCGCACATCGGGCCCCGCTTCTTTCCCTTTCTCGCGTCGGCGGCCACGGGCGCGTGTGGGATGGTCCTGCTCATCCAGGCCCTGCGGGGACGTCCTGCCCAGGAGCAGGCCGAGGTTCAGCGGCCCCCCATCAACTGGGGCGCGGTGCTCCTGATGGGGACGGCCCTTCTGGTCCAGCAGCTCCTCATCGAGCGGGCCGGCTTTGTGGTGGCCTCCACCCTCCTCTTCTGGGGGATGGCCCAAGCCTTCGGCAGCCGGCGGTACCTGCGGGACGTGGTGACCGGTTTCGTGCTCGCGCTGGTGGCGTACCTGGCTTTTACGTACCTGTTGGACCTCAACCTGCCGGCTGGCTGGTTGCCGTGGTGATCGGCACGAGGGGAGGAACCGTTGATGGAAACCCTGGGCCTCCTGCTTGAAGGCTTCTCGGTAGCCTTGACCCTCCAGAACCTGCTCTGGGCCCTGGTGGGGGTCACCCTGGGCACTGTTGTGGGCATCCTGCCGGGCATCGGCCCCGCCCTGACCGTCGCCCTGTTGCTCCCTGTCACCTTCCACCTGGATCCCACCGGCTCCATGATTATGTTCGCGGGCATCTACTACGGGGGCATGTATGGCGGCTCGACCACATCCATCCTGCTCAACACGCCGGGGGAGAGCGCCTCCATGATCACCGCCCTGGAAGGCTACCAGATGGCCCGCCAGGGCCGGGGCGGGGCGGCGCTGGCAACGGCGGCCATCGGCTCCTTCGTGGCGGGCACCCTGGCCACCATAGCCCTCACCTTTATCGCGCCCCTGATGATCCGGGTCGCGTTGGCCTTTGGGCCTGCCGAGTACTTCGCCCTGATGCTGGTGGCGTTCACGGCGGTCACCTCCCTCTTGGGCTCCTCCGCCGTCCGGGGGCTGACCAGCCTCTGCTTCGGGCTGGCTTTGGGCTTGGTGGGCATCGACCTCCAGACGGGCCAGGCCCGATACACCCTGGGGATGCTGGAGATGCTGGACGGCATCGACGTGGTGATCGTGGCGGTGGGCCTCTTTGCGGTGGGTGAGGCCTTCTACGCTGCCTCCCGCCTGGGCCGGGACGAGGTGGAGGTGATCCCCCTCCGGGGCTCCATTTGGATGACCCGGGAGGAGTGGCGGCGATCCTGGAAGCCCTGGCTGCGGGGCGCCCTCCTCGGGTTTCCCATGGGCACGCTCCCGGCCGGTGGCGCGGAGCTGCCCACCTTCCTCAGCTACGCGCTGGAGCGCCGGCTAAGCAAGCAGAAGGATCAGTTCGGAAAAGGCGCCATCGAGGGGGTGGCGGGGCCCGAGGCGGCCAACAACGCGGCCGCGGCGGGGGTGCTGGTCCCCCTCCTCACCCTGGGGTTGCCCACCTCGGCTACCGCCGCCATCATGCTGGCCGCCTTCCAGCAGTTCGGCCTCCAGCCGGGGCCACTCCTCTTCGCCAACGCGCCCGATCTGGTCTGGGGGTTGATTGCCAGCCTCTACATCGGCAACGCCATGCTGCTGGTCCTCAACCTGCCCCTGGTGGGGCTTTGGGTCCGCCTCCTCACCATCCCCCGGCCGCTCCTCTACGCGGGGATCATGGTCTTCGCGACCCTCGGGACCTACAGCCTGAACCACTCGGTGGTGGACCTCGCCACCCTGTACCTCATCGGGTTGGTGGGCTTCCTGATGCGCCGCTTCGACTTCCCCGTGGCGCCGGCGGTCATCGGGCTCATCCTGGGCCCCCTGGCCGAGCAGCAGCTCCGGCGGGCACTGGCCATCAGCCAGGGCGACTACACCATCTTCGTCACCCGGCCCATCTCCGCCGCCCTGTTGGCGGTGGCCGCGGTGGCGCTCCTCGGGCCCCTGGTGGCCCGCCTCATCATCCGCCGGCGGGCGGCCGGAGCGGGGGCAGCCGTTTCCGCCGGCCAGTAAGGCCCTGACTGGGCGGGATCGCCGGAATCGGTGCGCTTCCTGATTCCCGCCAAGAAGGAAAGGGGCAGTCAATAACGAAAGAATAACTTGCTTATTTTTGTAAAGAAAGTATGTCCAACGGCAGGGCGGGGCCTGTCGGCCGGCGCGCGAGCAGGAGGTCAGGTGGGTGGCGAAGGACCAGGACCGGCCCGTGTGGGGAACGGGGAAGCTGATCAAGAGCCTCAACCGATCCCGTATTCTGGAGCACCTGCAACGGGCCGGTCCCCTCTCGCGGGTGGAGCTGGCCGACCGGACGGGGATCAGCCTGCCGGCCGTCTCCCAGCTGGTCCGGGAGATGGAGGCGGAGGGCCTGGTGGTCTGCGTGGGCGAAGGCGAGTCGACGGGGGGCCGGCGCCCCGCACTCTACGCCTACAACGCCCGGCTGGCCTATGTGGTCGGTGTGGATCTGGGGGGCACCAAGGTGGCCGGCGGCGTGAGTGACCTGGAAGGGAACCTGGTCGCCACCGCCACCATCTCCACCCACGTTGAAGATGGCGAGGAGCCGGTGGAGGAGCGGGTCAAGGGGTTGATCCTCCACCTGCTGGACCAGGCAGGATTGGGCCTGGAGAAGGTGATGGGCATCGGCATCGGTGTCCCTGGGGTCCCCGATCCCGAGGGGCGTTCTGTCTCCTTGGCCCCAGGCTTGGCCCGCCCCGCCCGAGAGGGCAGCCCCGCGGGAGGAGCCACTCCCTCGGCGGGTCACGGGGGGCCCGTTCCCGGGTCCATCCCCCTGGGGGAGTACCTTCGGGCTGAGTTGGAGCGCCCCGTCCACATGGAGAACGACGTGAACACCATCCTCCGGGGCGAGCACTGGAAGGGGGCGCTCCGGGGTGTGACCGACGGCGCCTGCGTCACCATCGGCACCGGCATCGGCGTGGGGCTCTTGCTCAACGGCGAGGTCTACCGGGGCGCGCACGGGGCGGCGGGCGAGATCGGCTACTGGCTCATCGGAGCCCTCGGACCCATCGCCAGGGCGGAAGGGTACGGGCCCCTGGAGACCTTCGCCGCCGGCCCTGGGATCGCCCGCCGCTTCCTCGCCCGGATGCGGGCTCTGGGGCGGCCGTCCATGGTGTTGGACCTGGCCGGTGGCAGGGAAGAGGCCATCACGGCCAGGCTCGTCGCCGAAGCGGCCGCGCAGGGGGATCCCTTGGCCATGGAGGTCTGGCGGGAGACGGCGGAGATGGTGGGCATCGCCCTGGCCAACCTGTGCAGTCTGATCGATCCGGAAGTGCTGGTGATCGGCGGGGGTGTTGCCCGGGCGCCGGAGCCTCTCTTCCTGGAGCCGGTCCGCCAGATCATCGAGACGCTGGTGCCGTACCCGCCCAGGGTGGTCCCCTCGGAGCTGGGGGAGGAGGCGGGTATCCTGGGCGCTGTCGCCACCGTGCTTGATTCGCGCCGAGATTCCATCTCCTTCGTTCGTGCGGGGGTTGGTGGATGAGGAGGTGGTGCCGGGCGTAAAGGTTGTCCTGGGTAAGGGGCTCACTTCTTCTATCGCCTGATGAAAGTTGGCCTGCCTGTTTTCGGGACCATCGAGATCCAAGCTCTCACCTAAAGGAGGTTGTCGTGCGTGGTCGCCTGCAGGACTCGCTCCTTGGTGACGGTCTTCCTCGCCTTGGCGCTGGTTTGGGCTCTGGCTGGATGGGCGGGCGCCCAGTCGGGTGAGCCCATCACCATCCGGTACTGGCAGTACTACTACGAGACCAAGGTCAAGGCCATCGATCAGCTGATCGAGCAGTTCGAGGCGGAGAATCCCGGCATCCGGGTGATCCACGAGACCTTCCCCTACGAGGCGTACGGCGCCCGGGTCGCGGCGGCGGTGCCGGCCGGTCAGGGACCGGAGGTCGTCAACCTCTTCTACGGCTGGCTGCCCGCCTGGGTCCGGGCGGGGTATCTCGAGCCTTTGCCTATCGACGCTGCGGAGATCGAGCGGGAGTTCGTTCCCATGGTGCGGGCGGCCTTCATGAACGGGGAGTACTGGGGCCTGCCCACGGGGGTGCGCACCCTCGCCCTCTTCTACAACAAGGACCTCCTCAACCAAGCCGGCTTCCAGGAGCCGCCCCAGACCTGGGATGAGTTCATTGCCGCGGGCCAGGCGATGGCGGAGCGGCGGGGGCCCTTCTACACCCGCCTGGGCTTCGGGTTCGGGCCGGCGGGTCAGGACCACCATCTGATCCGGGAGGTGCTCATCCGCCAGTTCGGTGGGCAGCCCTACGACGATGAGAACCGCCGGGTGCTCTACAACAGCGAGGCGGGCGTCAAGGCCCTCGAGTTCTACACCGACTGGCAGCTGAAGCACGGCCTGGGCGACGTGGAGTTCTTCCCCGGCCGGGCCGACTACCGCGACGGGTTCATCGCCGGGCTGATCGGCATGATCATCGACGGCTCTTTCGCCATCGCCACCATCCGCAACGGGGTGGGCGACCAGTTCGCCTGGGGCGTGACGGAACTGCCCGTCTTCGATCCCAACGACCGGCACAACTTCGGCTCCTTCTGGATGAACGGGCTCACGGCGCGGGCCTTCGAGGATCCGGCCAAGCTGGAGGCCTCCCTCAAGTTCCTCCGCTTCATCACCTCTGAAGAGGCGATGAAGCTCTGGCTGGAGCAGGTGGGCGAGCTGCCGGCCCGGCTCTCCCTCGCCGACGACCCCGAGCTGGCGGAGGATCCGGTGTACGGGCCCTTCATCCGGTCGCTTCCCTACTCGCATGCCACCTTCTTCGTTGATGAGGAAGGGCAGCGGCGGGTGATGGTGGACGCCATCAACCGGGTGCTCCTGGAGGGTACCGATCCCGCGACGTCCATCCGGATCGCGGCGGAGGAGGAGCAGCGGATTCTGGACCAGTTCTGGAACCGCTGAGGCTGGTGAAGGGCCGGAAGCCCCAGGGCAAGGGCTTCCGGCCAGCGGACGCGACCTATTGTCTCTGGCGGGCTGATCACCGGGGAGAAGGGGGAGCGCTCATGGTCAGACTCACACTCTCGGCACGGAAAGCACTCTGGGCGTACATCTTCTTAGCGCTCCCCCTTCTTTTCTTCATCGGGATCCGCATCATCCCGACCTTGCAAGCCTTCCAGATGTCCCTGTACGACTGGCATGTCCAACCCGAGGCCCGAACCTTTGTGGGCTTGGGGAACTATGAGCGGATGCTGGCCGATCAGCGCCTCCACCAGGCCTTCCGGAACACCCTCTGGTACGGCCTGTTGGGGGTGCCCGCCCAGCTCATCCTGGGGTTGGCCTTCGCTCTTCTGCTCCACTCCATCCGCCGGTTCCGGGGTTTCTTCCGGGCCGTCTTCTTCGCCCCTTATGTGGCCCCGGCGGTCGCCGTCTCCTGGGTCTGGAGCCTGCTGCTGTCGCCCCATCTGGGCATTGTGAACCAGGTGCTCCACTGGCTGGGCCTCCCGCCCCAGCCTTTCCTCACCAGCCCGCAGCAAGCCCTGCCCACCGTGACCGCGGTGGTGGTTTGGCAGTTTGTCGGCTTTCATATCCTCCTGTTCCTGGCGGGACTGGAGTCCATCCCCCGCCTGTACTACGAGGCGGCCCAGATCGACGGGGCCAGCCGGTGGGTCACCTTCCGGTACATCACGTTGCCCTTGCTCAACCCGACCATCGTTGTCTCCCTGGTCATGGCCACCGCGGCGCCCAGCATCGGCATGCTCCAGCTCTTCACCCACGTGATGAACTTGAAGTTCAACGATCCGGGCGGGCCTTTGGGCAGCACCTTGACGGTGGTCCTCTACACCTACCAGCGGGCCTTCCAGGCGTACGACATGGGGTACGCGGCCGCTATCGTGGTCGTCCTCTTCGTGATCCTGCTCATCATCAGCCTCATCCAAATCCGGTTGACGTCCCGGGAGGTGGAGTACTGATGCGGGCCAGGGCGGTCACCGTCTTCAGCTACGCGGTCCTGATCCTGGGCGTGGTCCCCATGGTCTTCCCCTTCGTGTGGATGGTCCTGACGTCGCTCAAGCCCTTTCGGGAGATCTTCTCCCTCAGCCTGGTACCCAGCGAGCCCACCCTGGCCAACTACGTCCTCCTCTTCTCCCGCACCATGTTCCCCCGGTGGTTCTTCAACAGCTTGCTGGTGGGCGGGATCACCGTCGCGTCGGTCCTGGTCTTTGATTCCCTGGTGGGCTACACCCTGGCCAAGCTGCCCTTCCCGGGGAAGCGGATCGTCTTCGTCCTGATCCTCTCCACCCTCTTCGTGCCCACGGAGATGCTGGTGCTGCCGTGGTACCAGATGTCGGCCCAGTACGGGTGGCTGGACACCTACTGGGGGATCCTCTTCCCGGGGCTGATGACCGCCTTCGGCGTCTTCCTGATGCGCCAAGCCTTCAGTACCCTGCCCGACGAACTCCTGGACGCGGGGCGGATTGACGGGCTCTCAGAGTTCGGGCTCTTCTGGCGGGTGGCCCTGCCCCTGGTGAAGCCGTCCCTGTCGGCTTTGGCCATCCTGACCTTCATCGGGAACTGGAACGCCTACCTCTGGCCTCTCATCGTCACCGAATCCCAGGCCATGTACACCCTGCCGGTGGGGATCTCCCTCTTCTCCGGGGAGGTGGGCGCCCAGTGGAACCTGATCACCGCGGCCTCCACCGTGGCGGTGGTGCCTATGCTGATCGTCTTCATCATCTTCCAGAGGCAGATTCTTGAGGGCGTGGTGCGGGCTGGCCTCAAGTAGGCTCGTCCCAGCCGGGGCCGCCCTCGTTCAACACCAAATATCCGAATTCCCTGAAGGGGGGTGGGAATAGGACGCCACGCCAGCTGGTGAGGCGGTTGGGGGAGGACCCAAGCCAACACCAGGAGGGATGAAGGGTGCGGAGCCGTTGGATCGGCATGCTGGGCGCGCTGTTTGTGGCCCTTTCCGTCTTTGCCAGCACGAGCGCCGCCGCCTCTTCCGAGCGGGCCGTCGTCGAACTGTGGAAGGCGCTCAAGCCGCTCA
Source organism: Bacillota bacterium (assembly GCA_017577405.1). Classification (GTDB taxonomy): domain Bacteria; phylum Bacillota; class Limnochordia; order Limnochordales; family Limnochordaceae; genus Limnochorda. Next base: position 18,536 of record PIUA01000032.1, on the reverse strand, counting down.
CCACCGTCACCAGCGTCATGAACACCGGGGCCCACCCCGATGATGAGCGGAGCCACCTGCTCGCCTACTTCTCCCTGGGTGTGGGGGCTCGCACCATCAGCGTCATCGCCAACCGGGGCGAGGGCGGCCAGAACGAGCTGGGCAACGAGTATGTCCATGCCCTGGGAGTGCTGCGTAGCCAGGAGCTGGCCCATGCGGCCGAGGTGCTCAACATGCGGCTCGCCATCTTGAGCCAAGACCTGGACGATCCCATCTGGGACTTTGGCTTCTCCAAGTCGCCCGAAGAGACCCTGGCCCTCTGGGGCGAGGAGTACGCGCTGGAGCGGCTGATCCGGGCGATCCGGACCCACCGGCCGGATGTGCTCTATCCCTCCTTTGACAACGTCCCCAGCCAGCACGGCCACCACCGGGCGATCAACCTCTTGACCGTGGAGGCCTTCTCCAAGGCAGCGGATCCGACGGTCTTTCCGGAGCACTTCGAGGAGGGCCTGCACCCGTGGCAGCCTCGAAAGCTCTACTTGCCCGTGGGTGCTGAGGAGGGGACCGTCCAGGTTCCCGTCGGTGCCTACGACCCCATCTTCGGGCGGACCTACGCGCAGCTGGGCGAGGAATCGCGGTACGTTCATAAATCCCAGGGGATGGGCCAGGAGTTGCCCTATGGGCCCCGGACCGAATCCCTCAAGCTCCTGGATGCGGTCGTTGAGGTGCCGGAACAGGAAACGAGCGTCTTCGACGGGCTCCCCTTCACGGTCGCCGATCTGGCGGCGGCGTTGCCTTCCGACGCGGCTGAGCTGGCCCAGCTCCTCCACACGGTGCAAGCTGAGCTGGATGCCACAGTGGCCGCCTTCCCGGACTTTGGGGCCGTGACCCGCCAGGCCCACCGGGCCCTGGCCGCGGTCCGCGCTGCCCTGGCCGCGGTGGCTGAGGCTCAGCTGCCCGAAGAGACCCGGGTCGATATAGAGTTCCGCCTGCAGGTGAAGGCGGACCAGCTGGCTCGGGTAAGCCTGGTCGCTTCGCAACTGAAGCCTGAAGTGATCATCGACGATCCGGAAGTGGTGCGGGGCCAGGCATTCCGGGTAACCCTCGCCGTGTACAACGGCGGCGAGGTCCCCCTGCAGGACCTGGGGTTCGCCCTGGTGGCTCCCGACGGTTGGACCGTCGAACCCCTCGCAGCGCCCCGGACGGTCACCCTGCGGCACGGGGAGACGGCCCAAGTCCAGTTCCTGGTGCGGGTCCCTGAGACGGCGGCGTTCTTCCACCCCTATGCGAACCGGTACACCCTGGGGCGGGATGACCCCTTCCGGGCTGAGCTCACCTACCGGGTCAATGGTATCCCCGTCCGGCAGCGCATCCTGCCCCAAGTGCCTGTGGCGGTGCTCCCCGACTACTCAGTGGCGACCAACCCGCGCAACGCCATGATCAACACCTTGGTCCCTGGTGACCAAGTCGAAATCCAGGTCTCGGTGCGCAACTACCGGCCCGAGCCTTCCTCGGGAGTCCTCCGCCTGCGGGTGCCTGATGGCTGGCAGGTCGATCCGGTGGAGGTCCCCTTCGCCTTCCAGCGGAAGGGGGAGACCTTCGCAGCGACCTTCACCGTGACGCCTCCTCCGGATGTCGCCGACGGAGACTACACGGTGGTCGCCGAAGCAGTCTCAGACGTGGCCACCTCCGAGCTGGGGGTGCGGGTGATCGACTACCCGCACATCAGCCGGACCTACCTCATTGAGGAGGCGCAGGTCACCCTCCGGGCGTTCCCCTTGGCTGTCGCGCCGGTGCGGGTGGGCTATGTGGCCAGCGGGTTCGACTCGGTGCCGGAGGCCCTCCGTCTGATGGGGCTGGAGGTCACCCTCCTGGGTCCCGAAGAGTTGGAGTTCGGTGATCTCTCCCAGTACGACACCATCGTGGTGGGCATCTACGCCTACCGGTACCGGCCCGACCTGGCTGCCAACAACGCCCGCCTGCTGGAGTGGGTGCGGAACGGCGGCAACCTGATTGTGCTCAACCACCGCTACACTGACAACTGGGACGAGGAGGCGACGCCGCCCTATCCCATTCGTCTCGGGCGGCCGTCCATCGAGTGGCGGGTGACGGACGAGACGGCGCCCGTCGAGGTGCTCGAACCGGACCACGTGGTGATGAACTGGCCCAACAAGATCACCGAAGCGGACTGGAGCGGATGGGTGAAGGATCGGGGGTTCCACTTCCCCATGGCGTGGGCCGATGAGTTCGTGGAACTCTTCGCCATGACCGATCCGGGGGAGGAGCACCGGCGGGAGGAGCTCAAGGGGAACACCCTCTGGGCTCGGGTGGGCGAGGGCACCTACCTCTACTCGTCGCTCATCTGGTATTTCCAGCTGGAGCAGCTGGTCCCCGGGGCCTACCGGATGATGGCCAACTTCGTCAGCCAGCCCCTGGCCCCGCCCGAGCTGGTCAACCACTGAGAACGGGCTTGGGTGGGGAGGAGCTTCGGCTCCTCCCCACTGGACCCTCTCCTTCCAGCGGTCCGCCCGGGGAGCACACGGCCGTTTCCCAGCGGTGTGGGGCGCCAAGTTGACAGAATTCTGAGTCAACACTATACTACTTTGCCAGAAAAGAGGCATAGAGTCTGAACAGGGCCCGTCTCCTACCCGGAGTCTGTGGTGCGCGGAGGCGACGCGACCTGGGCGGGCATGCAGCCCAGCCTTCTACCGACACGAGCGAGGGAGGGACCCAAATGCGCGGCGGAGATCGGTGGCTCGTCTGGCTCGGGTTCTGGCTGATCCTGGCGGCTTGGGCTGGCAACGTCGCCCTGGCCCAAGAGCCGATCCTCATCGGCGCGGTGGGCCCCCTCTCCCAGCCCGGAGCGGTCCAGGCAGGTCTGGACATGCGCTGGGCTGTGGAGACAGCGGTGGCCGACGTCAACGCCGCCGGCGGGGTTCTGGGCCGGCCCCTCCAGATCATCTTCTACGACACCCAAAACCAGCCAAACGTCGCCGCCTCGGTGGCCGAGCGGCTCGTTTCCGAGGATCGGGTGGTGGCGGTGGTGGGGGAGTACCACTCGGGCGCCGCCCTGGCTCAGATTCCCGTCTACACCCGGGCCGGGATCCCAGCGGTCTTCTCGGAGGTTTGGAGCGACGCCATCACCGGCGGTGACCCCAACGATCCCAACCTGCCCCCCAATCCGCCCACCATCTTCCGGATTGCGCCCACCTCCAGCTACGCGGGCGCCTTCCTCTCCGACTGGCTCCTCAACGGGTTGAAGGTGCAGAAGGTGATCCAGATCTACGAGGCGACCGACTTCGGGCTGAGCCAGGCGAGCGCGCTCCGGTCCCAGCTGGAGCCGGCGGGGGTCGAGCTGGTCCAGATTCAGGTGGAGCTCAACCAGCCCGACTACTCGGCCATCCTCCTCCGGCTGGCCCAGCAGCACGGTGACGCCGACGCGGTGGTCTTCGACGTGACGGGCGAGTCCAGCTACGTGGTGGAGCAGAACGCCTTCGAGGTGGGGCTGGTGGGCCGGGGGACCGTCCCCGTGGTCAATCAGGTGGCCCAGAACGCGGACGCTTTCTGGCGGGCGGTGCCCGACGGGGCCGGGTCCGCCTTCCAGTTCGTGGGCCTGGCGCCCGCCTTCTACAACGACCTCACCCGGTCGGTGGCGGAGCGGTACGAGGCGGCCTTCGGCGAGCCGCCCAAAGTCTGGGTCTTCGAGGCGTACGACTCCGTCCGGCTGGTGGCGGACGCCATCGAGCGGGCGGGTTCCACCGATCCTGAGGCCATCGTGCGGGCCCTGGAGACCACCAGCTTCGAGGGCGCGCAGGGAACCTACAGCTTCCCCTACGGCTCCCACAACCCCGTGCCCGAAGGGGAGCCCAGCTGGCTCTGGCACCAGTGGCCCAATCCCCCCATCGTCATCCTGGAGTACGTCCGCAAGGGCGATGGGCTGGCGGAGGCGGCGGTCCTGTGGCCCGAAGCCCGCCAGACCCACGGCGTCGCGTACATCGAACCGTAAGGGAGCCGAAAGCCGGAGGCCCGCCGGAGCCGGCGGGCCTCCCCGTCAGGAGGGGATGAGGTGAGCCCGCTAGCGTTCTGGCTGGTGGCAGCGGGGCCGCTCTGGGCGGCCCTGGCGGCCTTGCTCGTGCCGGGCCGGTACCGGCGCGCCGGGTTGGCCTTCCGCTCGGTGCCCGTTCCCGCGGGGCTCTGGGCGGCAACCCTGGGGCCTCTGGCCCTGGCCTACGTGTGGTGGAAAAGACCGCCCCTGGAAGGGCCAGTTCACCGGCTCTTGCCCGGCCTCCTCCTGACCTTGGAGCTCTTCTGGCTCCTCCGCTGGCTCTATCCCACCAACCCCCTCTTCACCGACGCCGAGTACTTCCTCAACCAGGTGCAGAACGGCCTGGTGGTGGGCGCGGTCTTCGGCACCATGGCGGTGGGCCTCACCCTGATCTACTCAGTGCAGGGGATCATCAGCTTCGCCCACGGCCAGCTCTTCATGTTCGGCGGGGTGGTGGCGTATCTTCTGCTCACCCGGGTGTGGGCCGTCAACGGGCTGGTGGTCATCCCGGTGGTGGGGCTCCTCTGCCTGGTCCTGGGGCTTCTCCTGGAGTGGGCCCTCCTCTCTCCCCTCCACTCCGAGACCATCGAACGGCCGGCCGAGTACGCGCTCCTCGTCACCTTCGGGGTCGGGCTCTTCCTCCAGTACGGCCTGGTCAGCCTCTTGGGGAGCCCCACGGGCATCCGCGCCCCCCGCTTCACCGACCGGCCCCTCTGGGGCCTGGATAGCTCCATCCTCCAGGCGGGCTTCTTGCGGATCCGGACCGACATGCTCATCGCCGGGCTGGTGGGGCTGCTTCTCTTCATCGCCCTCACCTGGTTTCTGCACCGCACCTGGACGGGGCGGAGCCTCCAGGCGGTGGCCCAGAACCGGACCGCGGCCATCTTGGCCGGCATTGATGTCCGGCGGGCGTTCAACCTGGCCTTCGGATTGGGGGTCATGCTGGCGGGCATGGCGGGGGCGGCCCTGGTCGCGGTGATGAACTTCCCCGTCCCCGAGATGGCTACCCAGGCCGCTCTCCGGTCCTACGTGATCATCGTGCTGGGCGGGCTGGGCTCGGTCCCGGGCGCCTTCCTTGGGGGCCTCTTCCTCGGGGTGGCCGAAGCCCTCACCGTGGCCGGCTTCCCTGACCCGAGCCGGGGGGCCACCTACCAAGTGGCCGCTGGATTGGCCATCTTCGCCTTGGTCCTTCTGATCCGCCCCCGGGGCTTCTTCGGGAGGGAGGTGTGATGGTGCCAACGGGATGGCAGGCGGCCGCGCCGCGGGCCCGGGCCGGGCACCTCCTCGTAGCCGGGCTCCTCGTGGTCCTCTTGGCCGCGCCCCTTGTGGGCCTTTCCAGCAGCTACCGCCTGAGCGTTGGGCACCTGGCCTGCTACATGGCCATCCTCGCGGCCACCTGGTCCTTGCTGGCCGGGGTGGCGGGTCAGTTCTCCTTCGCCCACGTGGCCCTGGCTGGCCTGGCGGGGTATGGCGGCGCCATCTGGGGGAACCTGTGGGCCCCGGTCCACCCCCTCCTGGGGAGCGTCGGCGTTCAGATCCTGGTGGGGACCCTGGTCGCCTGGGTGGTGGGGAGCCTCCTGGGCCTCTTGCTCCTCCGCCTCCGGGCGGCGTACCTCGCCCTCTTCACCATCGCCTTCGCCGAGATCGCGCGGTTGGTGATCGTGGCCGAAGCCCAGTGGACGGGCGGGCGCCTCTCCCTGCGGGTGATGGAGCTGCCGGGGTCTGATCTGGCCCACTACTACCTCCTGGCGGGACTCCTGGTGGTGGTCTTGGCAGTGATCTACGGGCTCCTAGCCTCCCGGACGGGGCTCTTCCTGCGGGCCATGCGGGAGGAGTACGGCGCCGCGGCCGCCATGGGGGTCCCCGTCACCCGTCTGAAGGTCTTCATTTTCAGCTTCACCTCGGCCCTGGTGGGGCTGGCCGCCTCGGTCTACTTCCACACCGTGCCCCGCCTGGTGCCGGAGAACTTGGACTTCCTCCAGATGTCGCTGGTGATCGCCTACGCCGTCATCGGGGGGCTGGAGCATCCCCTGGCCGCGGCCGTCGCGGCGGCCACCATGACCTTTGTCTTGGAGTTCCTCCGCCGCATCGGATGGGGGCCCTGGGTGATCGATCTGGGCGTCTGGCGGTACGCCGCCTTCGGGGTGCTGGTGGTGCTCACCGTCCGGTTCGCCCGGAACGGTCTCCTGGTGCCCCTCTTCAACCTTCTGGCCGGGGAGGCGGCCCGGCGCCGGGAGACGGTGGCGCCCCGGGACGCGGCGCCTCCACCGGCCCTCCGCACGCCGTTGGACGCTTCCTCACCCGGCCCCGGTCCCACGGCCCGCCCGGCCGCCCCACCCACCCCGGCTGCCCCGCTCCAGGCCACAGCCCGCAGGACCCTGCCCGCCGTCGTCCGGCGGGGACGCTCCGGGGCGGGGCGGGGGCCCATCGACCTGGTGGTCCAGGACCTCTCCATGCGGTTTGGAGGCCACCAGGTCTTGAACGGGGTGAGCCTCACCCTCCGCCAGCCCACCATCTGCGGCCTGATCGGCCCCAACGGCTCGGGTAAGACCACCCTGACCAACCTCCTCACCGGCGTCTACCAGCCGACGGGTGGGGCCATCCACCTGCGGGGGGAGCGGGTCGACGGGCTGCCACCCTACGCTCTGGCCCGGCGGGGCGTGGGGCGGACCTTCCAGATCCCGGCCGTCTTCTCCCGCCTGACGGTGTTGGAGAACCTCCTGGTGCCGGGACTGGCCGCGCCGGGGAGCACCTGGGCGGCGGAGGTGGCCCGGGCCCGGGAGGCCCTCCGCTTCCTCAAGCTGGAGCACCTGGCCCGGGAACGGGCCCGGGCCCTCTCGGGCGGGCAGAAGAAGCTCCTGGAGCTGGCCCGCCTCCTGATGCTGGATCCCGACATCTACATCCTCGACGAGCCCTTCGCCGGGGTGCACCCCGCCCTGAAAGAGGCCATCAGCGCCTTCATCCTGGAGCTCCGGGCCCAGGGGAAAGCCTTGATCATCATCGAGCACGACATGGAGACCATCTTTGGCCTCTCGGAGCGCCTGCTGGTGCTGGCCAACGGCCGCCTCATCGCCGACGGTGACCCGGCGACGGTCCGGCGGGACCGGGCGGTGATCGAAGCCTACCTGGGCCGGGAGGAGGACGAGGCCCAGCCGGCCCCAACCCGGGCCCGGTCATGGGAGGAAGGGATGGCCGATGCTTGAGGTGCGCGGCCTCTACGCCGGCTACTACCGGGATCTCCCCATCCTGCGGGGGGTGAGCCTCAAAGCTTCGGCCCGGCAGATCACCGCGGTCTTGGGGGCCAACGGGGTGGGGAAGTCCACCCTCCTCAAGACCATCTTCGGCCTCATCCGGCCCGAACAGGGGGAGATCACCCTGGAGGGCCGCTCTCTGGTGGGGGTGCCGCCCCACCGGATGATCCACCTGGGGGTGAGCTACATCCCCCAGGACCACGGCCTCTTCAGGGAGATGACGGTGGAGGAGAATCTGGCCATGGGGGCCTGGCCCTATCGGAGGGACCGGCGCCGGGTGCGGGCCAAGCTGGAGGAGAATTACGAGCGCTTCCCCGCTCTTAAGGCGAAGCGTCACCAGCGGGCGGGCCAGCTCTCCGGCGGCCAGCAGCGGATGGTGGAGGTGGGGAAGGCCCTCATGATGGACCCCAAGGTGATCCTGGTGGATGAGCCGTCGGCCGGCCTCTCCAAGCTTCTCACCGAAGAGGTCTACCAGCTCTTGGACCAGCTCCGGAGCGAGGGGATCGCCATCCTCCTGGTGGATCAGGACATCCGCCATGCCTTGCAGGTGGCCGACCACGTCTACGTCTTGGAGCTGGGCCGGAACCACTTCGACGCCCCCGCCGCGGAGCTGCAGGATCTGGAGCGGGCCTTCTGGGTGTAGGGAGAGCGCCATGGACGACCCGGTCCTTACCGTCGCGGGGATCCAGCTGGCCGCCCAGCCTGGGGAGCTGGAAGCCAACCTGGCCCAAGCCGCCCGGTGGGCCGCTCAAGCCCGGGAGGCGGGGGCCCGACTCATTGCCTTTCCAGAGCTCTTCCCCACCGGGTACGACCGTCTGGCCGTGCTGACCACCCCTTCCCGGGAGGCCACCGAGGGGGTTCTCCAGTGGGCGGCGGAGCTCTCCCGCGAGCTGGAGGCGTTCCTGGTCGTTCCTTTCCCCGAGTGGATCCACGACCGGGTCTTCAACGCCGCCGCCCTCACCGACGATGCCGGCCGGCTCTTGGGCATCTACCGGAAGATGTGGCTCTATGGCTGGGAGCGGGAGCTCTTCCGGCCGGGAAGGGAGCTGTCCCTCTTCTCAGTGGACGGCTGGCAGGTGGGCCTCCTCATCTGCTACGACGCCGAGTTCCCCGAGCCCACCCGGCAGCTCGCCCGGCAAGGGGCGGAGCTGGTGGTGATCCCCTCCGCCTGGTCCCGGGGGGCGGGCTGGCGCTGGGCCATCCAGCTGCCCGCCCGGGCCTTGGACAACACGGTCTACCTTTTGGGCGTCAACGAGGCGGGCTCCCAAGGGTGCGGCGGCACCTGTTTTTTGGGACCCGACGGCCGGCCCCGGGCCCGACTGGCCACCACCGCGGAAGGGGTGGTGCTGGGCCGGCTCTCCAAGGCAGAGCTGTCCCGGTGGCGCTCGCAGGTTCCCTACCTGGACGATCTGAGAACCCAAGAAGCGAGGTGTTAAGCGGTGGACGCGCGTCAGATCGACGCGGCCAGCGTAGCCCAGCGGTTGATCCAGCTCCACCTGGCGGTGAAGCCGGGGGAGCAGGTCCTCCTGGTGGCCGACCCCGAGACGGAGCTGGCGATGGCCTACGCCCTGGCGGCGGCGGTGCAGGCGGCGGGGGCCGAGTACACCCTGGCCCTGATGCCCAGCCGGACAGCCCAGCGGGCCACGGAGCTGACCCCCATCATCGAGCGGGGCTTGGAGGCGGCCGACGTCCTCATCGGCCTCACCCGGACGGCCGGCGCCCCCACCTACGCGCGCAAGGTAACGGAGCTGCTGGCGGCCAGGCGGCTCCGGAGCCTCTCCATGGTGATGCGCTCCCTCGACAACTGGACCAAGGGAGCGGCCACGGCCGACTATGAGGCCTTGGAGCGGCTGGGCTGGCACCTGGCTGCCATCTGGGGCCGGGGGGAGCGGGTGGAGATCACCTCGCCCAGCGGAACCCACCTGATCGCGGGGGTGGGCAAGCGGCCGGTGATGGGCCAGGTGGTCATCGTCGAGTGCGGGCTGGCCCGGGAGCCGGGGCGGGAGGCGGCCTTCTCCGATGGGGAGATCTCCCAGCGGCCGGCGACCGCCAGCGCGCACGGGCGGTTGGTGGTGGACGGCCCCATCGCCCTTATCGGCGGCGGCGACGACCCCGTCACCCTCGAGGTGGAGGCGGGCAAGGTGGTCCGGGTGGAGGGGGGGCGGCGAGCCCGGCGGCTCCAGCAGATCTTGGAGGAGGTGCCCGGCGCCGACCACATCGCCGAGATTGGCCTGGGGCTCAACCCCAACGCCCTCCGGAACGACGACTTCGAGGAGGAGAAGAAGGCGGCGGGCAACGTCCACGTTGCGCTGGGCAGCGACCTCTTCTACGGTGGCGACCATGCGTGTGCTGTCCATCTGGACATGGTGATTCGCTCGGCCACGTTCCGGGTGGATGGGGAGCCTCTCTGCGTGGAAGGGCGCCTGCAAGCAGGGGCGGGAGCGGTCTGAGGGCGAAAGAGGCCTTGGCGGCCCGGCGGGCCGACCCGACGCTGGAGAGGAAGATGCCCCGTGCCTGCGCCAGACCGTCCCTACCTGTTCCTCGATGTCGGGGGAACCCTCGACTATCCCGATGGGGCGCTCCTCAGCGCTGTGGCGCGCGACATGGGCCTAACGTTGACCGAGGAGGCCATCCACCGGGCTTTCTATCGGGTTCTCTTCCAGCAGGATGCGGCCCTGCGGGAGGGACGGCCGGTGCCCTGGGCGGGCCGGCTGGTGGAAGGGGTGGTGGAGGCAGCGGGGGCTGAGCCCTATGTTTTGGGTGCCAACCGGGCCGGGCTGGGGGCGGTCCACCTGGACGGGGCGGGGCTCTACGCCGGTTGGCCCGGCCTCCACCTCCCCAACCTGGAGGCCTTCGCCGACGCCCTCCTGGCCGGCCGGATTCGGCTCGACGACCCCCGGCTCTTCCCCTTCGCTTCCGAGGCTCCCAGGTAACGGACCGCGGGAGGGGACGGCCGGGGCTGCACGCCCCGGCCGTCCTGGTCGATGCTTTTCGCTCTTGGAGCCGCTGCCGGTTCTCGCCCGCATCCGACGGCCGAAGGGTGGCTCGCATCGGATCCGTTGCCCAGGCCCTGCCCCTGGCAGGCTCCCGGCCCTTGGTGGGCTAGTACCCCGCGACAGAGCCGCCCCGGCGGGGATCGGCGCCCCCCAGAAGCCGGCCCGTTGCGGGGTCGATCAGAATGGCATGCGCCCCGCCGTAGCTTTCGGTCCGCTCCACCTGGTGGCCCCGGGCTTCCAGGGCGGCCACCAGCCCGGGCGAGGCGTCGTACAGCTCCGCCTCCATCTCCATGGGCCCGCCCCGGTTGACCACCCGCGGGGCGGTGATGGCCTGCTGGGGATCCATGCCGAAGTCGATGACGTTGGTGAGGACGTTGAGGACGATCCCGATGATCCGGGAGCCGCCCGGCGAGCCCACGGCCAGGAAGGGCTGGCCGTCCTTGAAGACCAAGGTGGGCGTCATGCTGCTCCGGGGCCGCTTGCCGCCGTAGCTGTACCGGTCCTCAGGGTCCAGGGCCGTCCGCCGGGGCCGCTTGCCGCCTTCGGGCCGGTTGGCCACCAGGCTCCCGTCCTCGGCGACGGGGACGGGGTCAAAGTCGGTCAGCTGGTTGTTCAGCAGGAAGCCCCGGCCCGGCACCACCAGGAAGTTGCCCCACTCCGACTCGATGGTGGAGGTGACGGCCACCACGTTCCGCTCCCCATCGACCACGGTGAAGTGGGTGGTGTGGGCGCCCTCCTCCGCCTGGTTGGAGCCGAAGGGGCTCGCGGGACGGGTCAGGACCGTCTCGTACGCCCAAGGATCGCCCGCGGGCACGGGGGCGGGCAGCGCGTGGACCGGGTCAATGAGGCGTCGCCGTTCTGCGGCAAAGGCCTTGCTGATTAGCCCGCTCACGGGCACATCCGCCCAGTCGGCGTCGGCCATGAAGAGGTTCCGGTCGGCGAAGGCCACCTTCTGAGCCTCGTTCAAGAGGTGGAGGGCGTCCAGGCTCCCCCAGCCGAGCCTCGCCAGATCGTAGGCTTCCAGGATGTTGAGGATCTCCAGCAGGGTCATCCCGCCCGAGGTGGGGGGCGCCATGCTGACCACCTCATAGCCCCGGTAGGTGCCCCGCACCGGTTCCCGCAGGACCGCCCGGTAGCTCTCCAGATCGCTCTTCTCCATCACCCCTGGGTTGATGGGGCTCTCCTTCACAGCGCGGACGATGTCGTCGGCGATCTCGCCCCGGTAGAAGACGTCGGGGCCCTGTTCGGCGATGAGCCGGAAGGTCTGGGCCAGGTCCCGGTTGACAAAAAGATCCCCAGCCTGCCAGGGGGAGCCGTCGGGCTTGACGTAAATGGCGGCCGTGGAGGGGAAGCGGGCCAGGTCCTCCCGGGCCGCGTTGAGCCGCCTCGCGTCCAGCTCCGAGAGCTCGAAGCCCTCCGCCAGCCGGATGGCCGGTTCCAAGATCTCGGCCAGAGGTAGGGTGCCGTAGAGCTCCACGGCCTTGGCGAACCCCGCCAGAGTACCAGGGACGCCCGCCGCGTTCCCGCCCGTCCGGCGATGGGCGAAGGGGATCACGTTCCCTTCTTCGTCAAGGAAGACCCGTTCATGGTACCGGGCGGGGGCCTCCTCCCGGGCGTCGATGGCGATGACCCGGCCCTCCTCGGCCGAGTAGATCATGATGAACGCGCCGCCGCCGATGCCGGTCATGGCCGGCTCGACGACGTTCAGGGCGAACTGGACGGCCGCCGCGGCGTCGATGGCGTTACCGCCTTTCTGCAGGATCTCCAGGCCGGCCTGGGAGGCGAGGGGATGGGCGCTGGAGACCATGCCCGTCTCGGCGACGGTGGCCACGTCATAGGACGTTTGGGCCCGGATGGTCCCGGAAGCCAGCAGCACGCCAAGCAGGATCATCAGGAACCCGGTCCTTCTGACCCGGCACCACATCACGTCGGATGCAGCCTCCTTCATCGTCGTTGCCATCCGCCCTCGGTTCCGTTGCGGCAGGCCCGCCCGCGGGCACGCCGGGCGAGCACTCTTCATGTATGATAGAATAAGCAGAACTATGTGGACAACCTGATCGCCTCTTGAGCGCGTCGGGCGAAGGGGGTGGAGCGGCGGGCGGCCCTGCCGCCCGCTCCACCGCTCTCTCCTGTTGAGGGCCGCACCAGGTGCCGGCCTTGAACGAGCCGCCGGCCTCACCCCAGCGGCTGCACCCACAACTCCCGCCGTCTGGGCCCGTCGAACTCGCAGAAGAAGATGCGCTGCCACCGGCCCAGTTGGAGGCGCTTCCCCTCCACGGGGACCAGAACCGAGGGTCCCACCAGGCTGGTCATCAGGTGGGCGGGTGAGTTCCCTTCCGCGTGGTGGAAGGGCACCTGGGGCACCTGGGCGTCCAGGGCCCGCTGGACGTCACTGGCCACGGCCGGGTCGTAGCCCTCGTTGACGGTCACCGCCGCGGTGGTGTGGGGGCAGAAGAGGAGCACCGCCTGGGGCGTGGTCGCCAGGCCCGCGACCACCTGGGCCACCCGGTCGGTCACGTCGATCCATTCCCGTGCGGCGCGGCTTTCGACCGAAATGCGCTCCACCGTCATCCCTCCATGTTTCCGTCAGGCTTGCCGTCCTGGGCCCCTCCATCATAGCCCAAGCCTCTCCGGGGGGCATCAAGCGGGAGGCGTAGCCAGGGGTCAGAGGTCTCTCGGGGCGCGGTCGGCCGGCCCCGGAGGTGGGAGGCCGAATCCCGCCCAGGATCCTGGCAGCCCACCAAGGGTCGCTCCGTGTCCGGGCCGGTCGGTGAAGGGGCCTTCCGACGCTACTCCAACTCCACGATCAGGTCGCCGGCGTTGACGAACTGGCCCGGCTGCGCGTGGATGGCCCGCACCACGCCCCCTTCTGGGCTGTTGAGGGGAATGTGCATCTTCATCGACTCGATCACCGCCACCTCTTGCCCCGCCTGCACCTGGTCACCCACCGCCACTTTCAGGTCCAGCAGGATGCCGGCCATCTCGCTCGCGATCGACTTCACCGCTTCCGGTCCCTCCTGGTCTCCAAGTCAAGGTGACTGAAAAGTTAGCCATCATCCGGCCCATTCCTCTCACCCCCGGGCTACCGTCGGTCCGGTCCGGCGCGGCGGGGCTTCCCCGGGGCTGGGTCGCGGGGGACGTCTGCCGGCGGGCCGGGCAGGCGCGGGCCAGGGCCGAAAGGGCCAAGCCCGCCCCAGAATGGGCGGGCTTGGCCTTCGTCTCTCTGCCGCTGGGTGTTGCGCTTGCTGCCGGCCAAGGCCACGGCCCGGCCGCCGCGGCGCGGCGCCGTCAGCCGGCTTTGCCCATCCGCGAGAAGCGGCTGGCCAGGCCGTTGGCGATGAGGACCAAGGTTGTGGAGATGGCCACCATGATCAACCCCAGGGCGGCCACCCGGCCCCAGAGGGCGTCGGCCACGGCCCGGTAAAGCTGGACTGAGAGCACCTCCGAGCCAGGCCGGGCGAGAACCGTCGAGACGTCCAGCTCCCGGACGAACATGACCAGGAGCAGGGTCCAGCCCGAGAGCACCCCCGGCAAGGCCAGGGGGGCCACCACTTTCCGGAAGGTCCGGAAAAAGCCGGCCCCGCTTACGGCCGAAGCGTCCTCCAGGTCCTTGCTGATCTGGATGAAGGTGCTGGTGAGGGGCCGGATACCGTAGGGCAGGTAGACGGCCACGTAGCCGATGAGGAGGGCCCACAGGGTGCCGTAGAGGTCGGTGCGGGCAAAGAGCCACATGAAGCCCACCCCGATGACCAGCCCCGGGAAGGAGAAGGAGAGGAAGGTGAGCGCCTCCAGCACCGCGCTGCTCCGGGTGCGAACCCGGACGACGACGTACGAGGTCAGGGTGGAGAGGATGATCCCCAAGGTGGCCCCGCCCAGGGCCAGGATGATGCTGTTCCGCAGGGCCCTGAGGGTGAGGGGGTCACCCAGCACCTGGGTCCAGTTGCGCCAGGTGAGCTGGCGGAAGGCCTCCGCGCTGGGGGCCATCACGTAGGGCACGAGCGAGGTGTAGAGGAGCACCAAGACCGGCAGCACCACCAGCAAGATCCCCAGCAGGAGGACGAAGAGGCCCAAAGGCCACCGCCAGACCCCCAGGCGGCTGATGGTGGGCCGGTACCCCTTGCCGGAGATGGTGACGAACCTTTCGCTCCGGGCGGTCAGGTAGCGGTAGAGGTAGACCAGCACCACCGCGGCCCCCAAGACGCTGACGCCCACCGCCGCCGCCCGGCCGTAGTCGGGCACGAAGCCGACGTTGATCAGCCGGTAGATGAAGGTGGTGAGGACCTCGATCCGGCCCGGCATCCCCAAGACCGAGGGGATGGCGAAGGCGCTGATGCTCCGGATGAGGACCAGGGTGATGGCGGCCAGGATCGCCGGGCGGAGGATGGGCAGGATGATCCGCCACCAGGTGGCCGCCCGGGAGCGGCCGCTCACCCATGAGGCCTCCTCCAGGGACGAGTCAAAGGAGGCCATGGCCGCCACGATCACCAGGTAGGCAACGGGCAGGTCGAGGAGACCCTCCACAAAGATCATGCCCGGAAGGGAGTAGATGTTGATGGGACCCAGGCCGAACTCCTGCAAGATGAGGTTGAGCATGCCGTTGGTCGGGTTGAGGAGCAGCGCCCAGCTGGACCCGTAGGCCAGGTGGGGGATCATCATGGAGACCACCGGCAGCAGGTGAAGCACACCCCGGAAGGGGATGTCCGTGCGGAAGTTGAGGTAGGCCAGGATCACCGCCAGGGTGGTGGCCAAGAAGGCCGACCCGAAGCTGTAGATCACCGTATTGAGGACCACCTGGGGCAACCGCGCGTCGCTGTAGACCCGCGCGTACTTCTCCAGGGTGAAGGTCCCCACCGCCCCCAGGCCCTGGGAGAAGCTCCCTACCACCAGCATGAGGGCCGGGCCCAGGGTGAGCCCCCCAACGACCACCAAGAGCACCGCAATGAACCACTTGGTACCGATCTGCCCGCTCTGCATGGCCGATCACTCCAACACCCGGCAGCCAGCGGGGTCGATGGTCATGGGCGTCTCCTGGCCCTCGGCCAGGCTGTGGGTGGTGGCCAGCCGGGCCATGAGGCGGGTCTCGCCCACCCGCAGCTCGGCGTCGTAGTACTCGCCGACGAAGATCAGCGACTCCACCCGGCCCTGGAAGCGGTTGGGCTCTTGGCTTTCGGGGGAGGCGGGGCTGAGCGCGTCGCTCCGGATGTAGACCGTCACCCGCCGGCCGGGGCTCATACCGTCAGCCCCGTGGCAGAGGAGCTGCCCCATGGGCGTCTCCACCCGAGCCCACTCCCCTTCATTGGCCACCAGGGTGCCTTCCACAAAGTTGGTGCCGCCCAGGAACTCCACCACGAACCGGGACTTGGGCCGGAAGTAGATCTCCTGGGGGCTCCCCTGCTCCACGATCTCACCGGCCCGCATCACCACCACATGGTCGGAGAGGGCGAGGGCCTCGGAGCGGTCGTGGGTGACATACAGCGCGGTGACCCCCAGCTGGGTGAGGAGCCGCCGGAGCTCCCGCCGGGTCTCCTCCCTGAGCTTGGCGTCCAGGTTGCTCAAGGGCTCATCAAAGAGAAGGATCTTGGGCTGGGAGACGAGGGCCCGGGCCAGGGCGACCCGCTGCTGCTGGCCGCCGCTCAGGGCGGTGGCCGGGCGGCGCTCGAAGCCAGCCAGCTGGACGAACTCCAGCGCCTCCGCCACCCGCCGGGCGATCTCGTCCCGGGGTAAGCCCCGGGCCTCCAGGGGATACGCCACGTTCTGGAAGACGGTCATGTGGGGCCAGATGGCGTAGGTCTGGAAGACCATGCCGATGCCCCGCTTCTCCGTGGGCACCGAATAGGGCTTCTTCCCCTGGCCGGACCAGACCACCTGGTCACCGAAAGCGATCTCACCGCTGTCGGGCGATTCCAGCCCGGCAATGCACCGCAGCAGGGTGGTCTTCCCGCAGCCGCTCGGCCCCAAGAGGGTGGTCACCTGGTTGGCTGGAACGGTCAGGGTGACGTTCTTGAGTGCGGCCACATCGCCGTCCGGTGATGAGAAGGTCTTGTTCAGATTGGTGATGCGGATCTCCATCAAGCGGCCTCCCTCGAGCCTCATTGCAGTTGGGCCCAGCCCTGGAGGCTGGGCCCAGCGGGTGCGGGTTACCGGAAGATGCGGGCGAATTCCTGCGCCCACTCCTCCAGCTCTTGGTCGCTCATGGTCCTGAGCGGGAGGACCTCGGCCTGGTCGATCCCGTCAATGGGCGGATAGACCCCCGCGTGGAGGACGTACTCGCCCACGTCCCGGGCCAGGATCTCCTGGGCCTCTCGGCTCAGCCAGAAGTCAAAGAAGAGTCGGGCGGCGTTGGGTTCGGGCGCACTGGCCGCCAGGGCAATCCCGCGCGGCGTGCCGAAGAGAGGCTCCTTCACCCGGGCCCAGTCCAGAGGCGCGGGCGCCAGGGTGACGATGTACTTGGGCATGGAGATCCCCAGGGCCACCTCACCGGAGGAGATAGGGCCGGGGGTGGGGCCGAACGAGGCGACGAACATGGGCTCGTTGGCGGCCAGGCCCTCCACGAAGGCCCACCAGGCCTCCTCGGAGCCGAAGACGTTGGCCTCCTTGAGGCCCACGAGCCACTGGATGGTGGTGGCGTGGACGCTGGGATCGGGCATGACGATCTTGCCCCGCCACTTGGGATCGGTCAAATCCATGTAGCTTTTGGGTACATCCTCGGGCTTGACCAGGTTGGTGTTGTAGATGATGGCGACGTACTCGATCCCGAAGACCTGGATCATGCCAT
Organism: Bacillota bacterium; assembly: GCA_017577405.1. GTDB lineage: Bacteria > Bacillota > Limnochordia > Limnochordales > Limnochordaceae > Limnochorda. The sequence continues at coordinate 1,490 of PIUA01000032.1, read as the reverse complement.
CGGGATCCCGGCTCCACTCAGGGTAGTTGGCCGCCGCAGGCGAGTCGTAGGCCGCCAGGGCGCCCGCGTCCTTGAGGATCTCCAGGACAGGAACGGGGGCCTGGAGGACCGAGCCCCGGTTCCGCCCGGTGGCGTGCTCCGTGAGTACTGTGGGCGCAAACTGGGTGGTGGAGAGCCGCGTGTAGAGCGCCTCCACCCCATACTTCGCCTTGAAGGCCTCGAGGATGGGCTCGATGGCTGTCATGTTGGCGTAGAAGCTGACCTGCCCCTCCCGCTGGGCCTGCCCGACCAAGTCCGCCGATTGGCCGGAAACGGGAGCTGCCAGCACCAACAGTATGGCGAGTCCAGTAATCAGCTTGCGGAACAAGACTTTTCCCTCCCATTCGAGACAGACAGACCCTATCGGGAGTTCGGCGTCGGTTCCGACCTCCCTTCCCATTTCGTGCCAAGGGGCATGGGATCGGCCAGAAAAGCCTGGAAGGGGTCCGAAAGGTCAAGGGAGGGCTGGGTCAAGCTGGGATTGGATCGGATCCCGTCACCCTTTCCCGGGAAATGAGGGCGGCCCCCAAGCAGATCCCATCTCGCCCGTGATGAACCTCCAAGGATCTTCGTCCCGCAGAACCAACGCCACGCCACCCGTGGGCAGGATCGCTCTGCATCCATTTTGAAGAGATAAGAGAAAGCCAAATCCCCCACGAGAACGGACTGTCGTGTTCCTGCGAAGGCCGACGGGTTCTCTCCAATGAGTGATGACATGCACCCGCTACGCATCTTGCTCGTGGACGACCACGCCCTGTTCCGCAAAGGTCTTGCGGCCCTCCTTCGAGCCCGTCCAGGGATCCTCGTGCTGGGCGAGGCGGGTGATGGTCGGGAAGCCGTCATCCAGGCCCGGAAGACATGCCCAGACGTCATCTTGATGGACATTGAGATGCCGGGATGCGACGGCCTGGAAGCGACCCGGCTCATCAAGGAAGAGCTGCCCGGGACCCGTATCGTCATGCTCACCGTCTCCGACGACGACCGCGACCTCTTTGAAGCCATCAAGGCCGGAGCCGAAGGTTATGTGCTGAAGGGCGCTGAACCGGAGGAGCTCTTTGACGTCCTCGAGGCGTTACGGCGCGGGGAGGTGCGGCTGTCGGGTGCGGTCGCTTCACGGATTCTCATGGAGCTCGTCAAGCCAACTCCCGAACGGGTGGATGAAGAACCCGACCTCTCCTCCCTCACCCCCCGCGAAGTCGATGTTCTCCAAGAGCTGGTCCGGGGCTCCACCAACAGGGAGATCGGCGAAACCCTTGGGATTGCCGAGAACACGGTGAAGATCCACTTGCGGAACATTCTTCAGAAGCTCCACCTCAAGAACCGACCTCGAGGTGCGGAACTGGTATGCCCGCTACGGCCTGGTGGCGGAGAAGAAAGGCCAGGAGCCTGATGACCACGTGGGGCTGGAGTTGGAGTTCGTCGCCCATCTGGCCGGGCTGGCCCTGGAGGCT
>PIUA01000031.1 GCA_017577405.1 Bacillota bacterium | reverse complement strand
CAACTCACAACCCTTCAACGACCCCAACCAGACCAGCCAAAGCCAGCCCAGCCAAGGCCTCCAGGTCGTGAGGTTACACACCTTTGACCTCTGGCCCGCTCTCGACTCGCTGTTCCGTTTTCAAGGTTCGCCCGGCGTCGCCCGCCGGCAAGAAGCCACTTTATCAGAGAACTGCCGCCCGTGCAACCGGGAAGATCTGGTTTCGGGCCGCTTGGCCTGAGCCAGGCGTTCCCGCTGCCGTGGGCCGGCAAGTTCTTAGTTTATCACCTCACCGGTTTGGCTTCAACCGGGAGGTTTTGGCATTTGGGCTGAGGCGCCGGAGCGGCGCCGTCACCCTCAAGCCGAGAGCGATTATAGCACCCCTCCTCTGGAGTGTCAACGGGTGGTGGTCCCGTCCCCCGAGGCCCAGCGGCCTGGTCTTGGACCGGCCTGGGCTTCCGAGGGCCGCGACCGAGCTCCCAAGAGAGGCGCCGCCCCCGCGACCGAGCTCCCAAGAGAGGCGCCGCCCCTCCCCCGCCGGAATAGAGGGTCCAAGGGGGACCACGAGCGTGGAGGCACCCACTGGCCGATGAGCACCCGCGACGTGACCTTGGCCCTCCTGGCCGTCGCCGTGTGGGGGGCCAACTTCACCGTCATCCGGTTGGGGCTGGACGACGTGCCGCCGCTCCTTCTGGCCGCCCTCCGGTACCTGGTGGCCGCCTTCCCCGCGGTGCTGGTGGTCCCCCCGCCGGCCCTGCCGCCCGGCGTCTGGGTCACCTTCGGCCTGACCAACGGCTTCGGCCAGTTCGCCTGCCTCTTTACCGCGATCCACCTGGGCCTGCCCGCGGGCCTGGCCTCGGTCGTCCTCCAGGTGCAGGCCCTGTTCACCACGCTCCTGGCCGGGCTCCTGCTCCGGGAGCCCGTGGGCCGGCGCCAGGCTGCGGGGCTCGCCCTGGCCGCGAGCGGCTTGGGGCTGGTGGCAACCCAGCCCGGCGCCGGCAGCGGGCCCATCCCCCCGCTGGCGTGGGCCCTGGCGGGGGGCGCCGCCCTCTGCTGGGCCGTCTCCAACATCCTCATCCGCCGGGCGACGGGCCCGGCCGCAGCCGCGGGCGAGGCGATGGTCCGCCTGGTGGTCTGGTCCAGCCTGGTGCCGCCGTTGCCCTTGCTGGCCCTGGCCGTCGCCTTGGGCGGCCCCGAGATCCTGGTGGAGACCCTCCACGCCTTCGACCTCCGCCTGGCTGCCGTGGTCCTCTACCTGGCCTACGGGGCGACCCTCTTCGCTTCCGGCGCGTGGAACCGTCTCCTGGCCCGCTACCCCGCCTCCCAGGTGGCGCCCCTCTCCCTCTTGGTGCCGGTGGCCGGACTGGTGACGGCCGCGCTGGTCCTGGGGGAGCGGCTCACCCCCGCCCAGGCTCTGGGATGCAGCCTCACCCTGACGGGCCTCGCCCTCTCAACGGTCGGGCGGGTGGTCCCAGCGCAAGCCCCCCGGAGGCAGGGTTCGGGGATCGCCCGACCAGTCCATATAAACGAAGGGGACCTGGCCCACCACCAGCTGCTCCACCAGCGGGACCTGGCTGACCACCGTCACCCGGGGCGCGTAGAAGGGGATGACCACCTGGACGTGGACCGTCACCTCCAGGAGGATCCGGTGGAGGGTCTGGTTGATCCCCGCGGCCTGGAAGGTGGCCCGGGGCGTCACCTCCACTGAGCCGGCGGGCACCACCCGGACGCCCACCCGGGGTCCCGCCGCGGCCAGAAAGTCCAGGCCGAGGATCTGACCCAGGGGCACGGGCAGCTGGGCGGCGGCCGCCGCCTCCAACTGGTCGTGGATGTGGAGCGCGGCCTCGGAAGCGATGCGGGTGATGGCGCCGGTGGCGTAGGTGATCCCTTGCAGGCGTCCGCTGCCGTCGTAGAGGGGTTGGCTGAGGGGCGTCCCGGCGAGGGAAGGGGCGACCCGATCCCGGACCGCGACGGCCACCGCCCGGGAGGCCAGGTTCTCGGCCACCGTCTGGGCCCAGGCCCGGATGGGCCCCTGGAGCTGGCGGTCCACCACCCAGGAGGCAACCACCATGCCCAGGACCAGCAGGGTGACGAAGAGGCTGAGGACCACCCGGGCCCGAAAGCCCGGCGCGGCTGGGGCCGGCGGCCCGCCCGCGCCATCCATCCGCGCCCACCCCCTGATGGGATGGTACGAAGGGGGCGGGCCAAACCTGACCCTATCCCTGGTAGCGGAGGCGGACGAAGCGCCGGCGGCCCACCTGGAGGACCATCCCGTCCCGGACGATCACGTTCTCGTTGGCGTCGGTGACCGTCTCGCCATCCAGCCGGACCGCGCCCTGGCGGATGAGCCGCCGGGCCTCGCTGTTGGAGGACGCGAGCCCCGCCTGGACCACCAGAGCCACAGGCCAGATCTCCCCGCCGGGCGCGTCCTGGGCCGCCACGTGGACCTCGGGCATCTCATCGGGGAGCTCCCGCCGGCTGAAGACCTGCTCGAAGTGGGCCTCGGCCGCCCGGGCCGCCTCCTCCCCGTGGAGGCGCTTCACCACCTCCCGGGCCAGGCGCATCTTGGCCTCCTTGGGGTGGAGGCTCCCCTCTTCGACCGCCGCCTGCCAGGCCCGGACCTGGTCCATGGGAACCTCGGTGAGGAGCTCCAGGTACGGCCAGATGAGGGGGTCCGGGATGGACATCAGCTTCCCGTACTGGTCCTCGGGGGTGCCGTCCCAGGGGATGGTGTTCCCCAGGCTCTTGCTCATCTTCTCCCGGCCGTCGGTGCCCAGCAGGAGGGGGTTGCAGACCCCCACCTGGGGCGCCATCCCCTTGGCCCGCTGGAGATCCCGGCCCACCGCGATGTTGAACTTCTGGTCAATGCCGCCCAGCTCCACATCGGCCCGGACCATCACCGAGTCGTACCCCTGCATCAAGGGGTAGACCATCTCGTGGAGGCTGATGGGGAGCTGGCCCTTGTACCGCTTCTGGAAGTCCTCCCGTTCCAGCATGCGGGCCAGGGTCATCTGGGACAAGAGCCAGAGGACGTCCCGGAAGGACATGGAGCCGAACCACTGGCCGTTCCAACGGACCTCGGTCCGCTCCGGGTCGAGGATCTGGAACAGGAGCCGGGTGTAATCCCGGGCGTTCTCCAGCACCTCTTCGTGGGAGAGCGGAGGCCGGGCCTCGTTCCGGCCCGTGGGGTCGCCCACGGTGGCGGTGTAGTCGCCGATGATCAAGACGGCCTGGTGGCCCAAATCTTGAAAGAGCTTCAGTTTCAAAACGGGGATCAAGTGGCCCAGGTGGAGATCCCTGGCGGTGGGGTCGATCCCCAGCTTCACCCGGAGCGGGCGGCCCGTCCGGTGGCTCTCCTTCAGCTTCTCCAAGAGCTCCTCTTCGGGAAAGATCTCCTCGGTGCCCCGCCGGATGGCTTCCAGCGCCTCTTCGGGGCTGATCCGTCTCACGTCCACTGCCTCCGCCTCCCTGGCCCCGATTATAGCCCTGGGCTCCCTGAGGGAGCAAGGAACGGAAAGGCCGAGGAAAAAGGGTTCCATCCGTTTCGGGGCTTGGAAAGGGTGTGGTATAATACGGGCAACGTCACAGCGCGGAGGGAAGGAGCTTGCCCCAGCCATCCGAGCGCCGTCCCCGACGGCCTCTCATCGTTCTCCTCACCACCTTCGCGCTCTGCCTGTTGATCGGGCTGGGCGGCGGCGGCTTCACCGCGTACCTGGCCAGCGCCCCCAGCCTTGATGAGATCACCTTCGATCCCCAAACGGTCACCTACTTTTACGACCGCTACGGTGACGAAATCGCCGTCCGCTACCGGCAGCGCCGGATCCCGGTCACCATCGACCAGGTGCCCCAGAGCCTCCTGGACGCGGTGATCGCCATCGAAGACCAGCAGTTTTACAACCACCACGGCATCAACATCGCCGCCATCCTCCGGGCGGCCATCGTCGATCTGCGGGCAGGGGCCAAGCTTCAGGGCGGCAGCACCATCACCCAGCAGCTGGCCAAGAACGCCTTCCTCACCCACGAGAAGACCTTCACCCGTAAACTGCGGGAGGTTCTCTGGGCCATCCAGATCGAGCGGAAGTACTCTAAGGAAGAGATCCTGGAGGCGTACCTGAATGAGATCTACTGGGGGCCGGGGATCTACGGCGTGCAAGCGGCCAGCCGCTACTACTTCGGAAAGGACGTCTCCCAGCTCACCCTGCCCGAGTCGGCCCTCCTGGCGGCCATCATCCGGAACCCGGGGCTCTACTCGCCCTACACCCGGCCTGAGTCGGCGCTGGCCCGGCGGAACCTGGTCCTCGAGGTGATGGCCGAGGAGGGCTACATCACCGAGCAGGAGGCGGAGGCGGCCAAGGCGGAGCCCCTGCAGGTGATCCCCGCCTCGGCGCGCCCCGCGCCCTCCGAGGGGCGGGAGTCGGACCGGTGGTTCATCCAGTACGTGATGCGGGAGCTGGTGGAGAAGTACGGCTTCACCTACGAGGAGATCTACCAGGGCGGGCTCAAGGTGTACACCACCCTCGACCCGGCCTGGCAGCAGGCGGCCGAGCAGGCCATGACCTACCTGGACAGCCTCTCCAACCAGCGGAACGAGCAGGGCCTGCGGATGCCCCAGGCGGCCCTGGTCGCCCTGGACCCGGCCACGGGGGCCATCCGGGCCATGATCGGCGGCCGGGATGACGACGAGTTCAACCGGGCGGTTCAGGCCTACCGCCAGCCCGGCTCGGCCAACAAAGTCTTCGTCTACGCCAGCGCCATCGACTCCCGGCGGTTCACCCCCGCCACCGTCCTGGTGGACGAGCCGGTGGAGTACCCCTACCAGTTCGTCGAGGGGACGAGCGCCTTCGAAGCCGAGGGCGAGGAGGAGGTCCCCGTCTGGCGCCCCCGGAACAACGACGGGACCTTCCGGGGACCCGTCACCCTCCGGGACGGCCTGGTGGACTCGGTCAACATCATCGCCATCAAGCTAATGGAGCAGGTGGGCATCGCCCCCGTCATCCGCATGGCGGAGCGGATGGGGATTACCTCCATCACCCCTCAGGACCGGCACCTGGGCTTCGCCATCGGTGGCATGACCCGGGGCGTCACCCCCTTGGAGATGGCCGAGGCCTACGCGGTGCTGGCCAACCAGGGGATCCGGACGGAGCCCTACGCGGTTGAGCGGGTGACGGACGCCTCCGGGCTGGTCCTCTGGGAGACCACGCCCCAGCGGGAGATCGTCCTGGACGCGGCCACCGCCTATCTGGTGACGGATATGCTGCGGGATGCGGTGGAGCGGGGCACAGGGCGGAACGCGGCCATCCCTGGGCGGGACGTGGCGGGCAAGACAGGGACCAGCAACGACTTCACCGACGCCTGGTTCATCGGCTACACGCCCGAGTTGGTGGCCGCGGTCTGGATCGGCAACGACGCCGCCGCCCAGCCCATGGTCTACGAGACGGCCGACGGCGGCACCATCCGCATCGGCTCGGCCGGGGCCGCCCACCTGTGGGGCCGCTTCGCCCGGAACGCGCTGGCCAACGTGCCCGCCTCCACCTTCGCCCGGCCCCCAGGTCTGGTGGACGGGATCCCCATCGACATCCGGACGGGCGGCTTGGTGAGCGACGGCTGCGCCGGCATCCCCCGGGATGAGATCCGCTCCGAGCTCTTCATCGCCGGCACCCAGCCCACCGACCCCTCGCCCCGGTGCCAGCCGGCGTCGCCCTTCCACTTCCTGTGGGACTGGTTCAACCGAGTTCTACCACGGTGACTCCGTCGCCGCCCTCGTCGGGAGGGGCCAGGTGGTGCTCCCGGACGTGGGGCACCTCGTCCAGCCGGCGCCGGATCTCCTCCCGGAGCGCCCCCGTCCCCTTGCCGTGGATGAGGCGCACCCGGGTGAGGCCCGCCAGGAGGCAGTCGTCCAGGTACTTCTCCACCCGGCTCCACGCCTCGTCCACCCGCAGCCCCCGCAGGTCCAGCTCCGTCTTGATGGTCTGGGCCTTGGCCTGGCCCAGGCTCCCCCGCCGCCCAGCCCGCACCGGTTCCTTCACCGCGGGCCGTTCGGGCGCGCCGGGCAGGACCCGGAGCCGCTCCACCCCCACCCGGACCCGGAGCCGCCCCACCTGCACCTCGGCCTCCCCGCCCCCCTCGGGCAGGCTGAGGAGCACCCCTTCCTGCCCCAACCCAGCCACCCGGACCCGGACCCCCGGCGCCAAGGGGGGCGTCTCGCCGGCGGGCTCCGGCGGGGGCGCGGCTTGGGCCGGCGCCTCAGCGCCTTGGACCGCCTCCAGCGTCGCGAGGAGCCGGTCTCGGGCCTGGCGGGCCTCCTCCGCCGCCGCCTCGTCCCGCAGGCGGCGGAGCTCGCCCAGGATCTGGTCCGCGGTCCGGCGGGCCTCCCGCAAGAGCCGCTCCGCCTCCTGGCGGGCTTCGGCCAGGAGGCGCTCCCGCTCCTCCTCCAGCTCCAGGAGCAGCCGCTCGTACTGGGCCCGCAAGGCTTCCGCCTGGCGGCGGGCGGCGGCCGTCCGGCTCTCGTGCTCCTGGGCCGCCCGGCGGCTGGTCTCCATCTGGATGATCAGCTCGTCAGCCCGGTGGGCGTGGGCGGGCCGGCGCTGGCGGGCCCGCTCGATCACCTCCGGCGGCGTGCCCAAACGGGCCGCGATCTCCAGCGCGTTGGAGCGGCCGGGCAGCCCGATCTGAAGGCGGTAGGTGGGCTGGAGGGTCTCCGCGTCGAACTCGACGCTGGCGTTCTCCACACCCTCGGTCAGGTAGGCGTACCCTTTGAGCTGGCTGTAGTGGGTGGTGGCCACCACCCGGGCCCCCCGCTGGCGGAGGTGCTCGAGGATGGCTTCGGCCAGGGCTGCCCCCTCGTCGGGGTCGGTGCCTGCCCCCACCTCATCGAGGAGAACCAGATCCTCGGGCCCCGCCTCTTCCAGCATGGGGATGACCCGGCGCATGTGGGAGGAGAAGGTGGAGAGGTTCTGCTCAATGGACTGCTCGTCGCCGATGTCGGCATAGATGGCCCGGAAGACGGGCAGCTCCGCCTGGCGGGCGGGCACCTGCAGGCCGCTCTGGCACATGAGGGCCAAGAGGCCCACGGTCTTCAGGGCCACCGTCTTCCCGCCCGTGTTGGGCCCGGTGATGACCAGGACGTGAAAGGCATCGCCCAGCCAAAGATCGATGGGGACCACCGGGGGCGCGAGCAGGGGGTGGCGGGCCCCGCCGAGCCGGAGGCGCCCCTCCCCGTTGAGGACGGGCTCCACAGCGTTCATCTCGAAACCCAGCCGGGCCCGGGCGAAGATCAGGTCGAGCTGGGCCAGACTCTCCACCGCAGGGGCCAAGGCGGCCCCATCCTCGGCAATGCGGCGGCTCAGACTGGTCAGGATCCGGCGGATCTCCTCGGCCTCCGCCGCCTCCAGCCGCCGGAGGCGGTTGTTCAGCTCCACCACCGCGAGGGGCTCGATGAAGAGGGTGTTGCCGCTGGCCGACTGATCGTGCACCACCCCGGGGACGTCGGCCCGCCGCTCGGCCCGGACGGGGACCACATACCGCCCGTTCCGGACGGTGACCAGGCTCTCCTGGAGCACATCCTGCATCCGGTGGTCGTGGACCAGCCGCTCCAGGTGCTGGCGGATCCGGGCCTGAACCTCCCGCTGGCGCTGGCGGAGGCGGGCCAGCTCGTCGCTGGCCGAGTCGAGCACGTCGCCGTTCTCATCGACGCAGCGGTCGATGGCCCGCTCCAGCTCCGGCCGCCGGATGAGCCGCTCGGCCAGGGGCGCCAGAGGCTCCGGTGGTCCCGCCTCCTCCAGGAAGGCCCGCATCTGGGCGGAGGCGCCCAAGGTGGCCCGCACCCGGACAATCTCCTCAGGGAAGAGGACCGCCCCCCGGCTCGCCCGATCGACCAGGGGACGCACATCGGAAAGCCCGCCCAGAGGCGGCCGGAGTCCCTGGGCCAAGAGCTCGGTGGCCGCCCGGGTCTCCGCCTGGAGGCGGGCCACCCCCTCCCGATCGAAGAGGGGCTGGAGGGCCAGGCAGAGGGCCCGCCCCGGCTCAGACTGGGCCAGGGCGGCCAGCCGCTCCCGGATCCGGTCAAACTCCAAGATGCGCATGCTCTCCTGGCTGATCTGATCGCGCTCCATCGCTCGACCCCTCCTGCCCCGTCACCCGGCCCGGGCCGCGCGTCGCTCGGCACCCCAAGGCCGTTCCCGGCGCGGCCCAAGCCGCCCCTCAGCGGCCCAAAGCCTGGGCCACCCCGGCCGCGATCCCCCGGGCGATGCGGGCCTGGTACGCGGGATCGCTCAGCCGGTACGCCTCCTGAGGGTTGCTGACAAAACCCGTCTCCACGAGAATCGCCGGCCCCGGCGTGTTCCGCAGGACGTAGAAGCCGTTCTTGCGGACGCCCCGATCTTTGGCTCCCGTTGCGGCCACCAAGTTGGCCTGGACCTTTTGGGCCAGCGCCCGGGAGGCGGCGTCGTAGTAGTAGGTGGTCACCCCCTCCTGATCGGGGTCTTGGTTCCAATCGTTGTGGATGGAGATGAAGGCGTCGGCCTTGGCCGCCACCGCGGTGGCCACCCGGGCTTTCAGCTGGCCCAGCGGGTCGTTCTGGTAGGGCCCGCCGTCGGCCGGGTTCCGGTCGGTCGTCCGGGTCATGACCACCTCGGCGCCCAGGGCCTGGAGCTCCCGCCGCAGGGCCAGCCCAATGTTCAAGACGTTCTCCTTCTCGGGGGCGGGGCCCACCCCTTCCGCGCCCACATCCCCCCGGGCCGGATCGGTCCCCCCGTGGCCCGGATCGACGACGATCACCCGCCCGGCCAGGCTCCCCTGCCCGCGCCCCACCGGCTGGGAGAGCGGCTCATCCCCCCGCGAAAAGAGCAGAAGCGCCAGCAGGATCAGTGTAGCCAGTGGACTGGCGGCCAGCCGCTCCCGCCGGCCCCGTTCCCTTTGCACGTACCGCACGGCCCGTCCTCCCTTGCAGCCCTCAGCCACGCCTCTTTCCCGATTAGACGGGCCGTACCCCCATCCTTCCGGTACTTTCCGGCCCCCGAGCCACTTCCCGGGCGCCCAACCAGACCCCGGGCAAAGGCCACCCTGGCCGGGCCGGGGGCTTACCTCCGACGGGCCCGGTCCCGCCGGCTCCGGATCCACGCCAGGAGCCGTTCGGGCGGCCAGGCGTTGATCACCTGGTCGGCGGTCAAGCCTGCCCGGCGGGCCACCCCCACGCCGTACTCGGCGAAGGCCAGGTGGTCGGGGTGGTGCGCGTCGGTGTTGATGGCCAAGGGAACGCCCGCCCGGGCGGCCAGGCGGGCCCAGCGGCTGTCCAGGTCCAATCGTTCGGGCGAAGCGTTGATCTCCAGAGCGACCCCCCGCTCCGCGGCCAGCTCCACCAAAGCCTCGACGGGGACGGCCATGGCCTCCCGGCGCCCTAGGAGGCGCCCGGTGGGGTGGCCGATACAGTCCACCCAGGGGGAAGCGAGGGCCTTCCGGTACCGCTCCAGGAGGGTCTCCGGGTCCTGACTCATGTGGCTGTGGATGGAGGCGACGACGAAGTCAAGCTGGGCCAGGAGCTCATCGGGATAGTCCAGCTGGCCGTCGGCCAGGATGTCCACCTCCGTCCCCACCAGGACCTGGAAGCCATCCAGCTCCTGGTTCAGCCGCCGGATCCGCTCCACCTGGGCCAGCAACCGGTCGGGCTCCAGCCCCCCGGCCACCCGCACCGCCGGGGAGTGGTCGCAGATGGCCACGTAGGCGTACCCCCGAGCCCGGGCCGCCTCCACCATGGCCTCCAGGGAGGCCCGGCCGTCGGACCAGTCGGTGTGGATGTGGAGATCCCCCCGCAGGTCCTCCAGGGTGACGAGTCGGGGCAGGGCGCCCTGCTCGGCCAGCTCCAGCTCCTCCTGGCCTTCCCGCAGCTCCGGCGGGATCCAGGCCAGGCCCAGACGCTGGTAGAGCGCCTCTTCGGAGGCGACGGACTCGGGCGGGCCCTCGCCTTGGGCGATGCCGTACTCGCTGATGGAGAGGCCCAAGCGGCGGGCCCGCTCCCGCAGGAGGAGGTGGTGCTCCTTGGAGCCGGTGAAGTGGTGGAGGGCGCTGGCGAAGTGGATCGGCGCCACCACCCGCAGGTCCACCTTCAAACCCGTGGGCAGGACCAAGGGCACCCGGGCCGTGCCGCCGCCCACCTCCTGGGCCAGCCCCCGCTCCCGCAGCGCGGCCACCAAGCCTTCGGCATCGCCGCTGGCCACCACCAGATCCGCGTCCTTCACCTCTTCCTTCCAGCGGCGGAGGCTGCCGGCGATGGCCACCCGCTCCACCTGGGGGAGGGCCTCCAGCTGGGCGGCAAGCCAGCGAGCCTGGGGCAAAACCTCCCCGATACCCCGACGGCCCTCCTGCCGCCGCAGGGCTTCAATCCCCGCCAGGATCCGCTCCTCCGCCCGGGGCCCGAAGCCCCGCAGGCCTCGGAGCCGCCCCTCCCGGGCGGCCGCCTCCAACGCCTCCAGGCTGGCCACCCCCGCCTCTCGGAAGAGGCGGTCGGCCAGCTTGGGGCCCACCCCCGGCACCCGCAAGAGCTCCCGCACCTCCGCGGGGTACTCAGACAAGAGGGCCTGGTGGTCGGCCACCTGGCCCGTGGCCACGAACTCCCGGGCCTTGGCCGCCAGGGCCTTGCCGAAGCCGGGCACCCGATCGATCTCGCCGGAACGGACCACCTCGCCCAGCTCCTCGGGCAGCTGCTCCAGCTGCTCGGCCGCCCGGCGGTAGGCCCGGATCTTGTAGACGCTCTCGCCCTTCACCTCCAGGAGGTCGGCCATCTCCCGGAAGATGGCGGCGAGCTGCAAGTTCTGCACCCGTCTCCCTCCTTCCGGCCACCGTTAGAGGACGGGCGAGCCCGAGAGGAACCGGTAGAGGACGGGCAGGAAGCGGAAGGTGAGCCCCGCCAGGTCCGAACCGCCCAGCAGGCCCGCCACCTCCGCTCCCGGCCAGGTGAGCAGGAGGGCGACGATGGCCGCGAAGAGAAGCCACCCTTCCACCAGACCGAGGAGTCCCCCGCCGGCCACGTCGACCACCATGGTGCCCGTGGTGGTGGGCTTCCCCCAGAGCCGGGAGGCCAGGGCAGCCACCAGGGCCACACCGACCAGGAGCAGGACCAGGAAAGCGGCCGCCTCCCAAACCCAGAGGGGAATGGTGCTCCCCATCATCCGGGCGAGCCCGCGGCCCAGGGGGATCCGCAGCTTGAAGGCGGCCACCACCGCCAGCAGGATGCCCCCCAGGCCCCGGAGCTCCCGGGCCAGCCCCCGGATCATCCCCCGGAGCACGGCCAGGGCCAGAATGGCCAGACCCACCCCGTCCATGGGGTTCATGCGCTGCTCCCTCCTGACCGGACGCGGATCCCCAGGGCCCCCAAGGCGCCCAGGATCGCCTCCACCTGAGCGTTCACCTCCGCGTCGGTCAAGGTCCGGCCGGCTCGGAAGCTGAGCCGGTAGGCCAGGCTCACCTGGTCCGGCCCCACCTGCTCACCCACGTACCGGTCGAAGAGCTCCAGGCTCTCCAGGAAGGGCCCCGCCGCCTCCCGGATGGCCGCCTCGACCCGGCCGGCGGGAACCGCCTTGGGGACCAGCAGGGCCAGGTCCCGCTGGACGCTGGGGAAGGCCGAGGGCACCCGAGCATGGGGCGAACGCTGCAGACCGGCCACCAAGGGCGCGAGGCTCACCTCCGCCACCAAGACCGGCCGCCGCCACCGGTCGGCCAGGTCGAAGGCCGCCTGAACCCGGGGATGGAGCGCGCCGAAGCGTCCGATGGCCGCCCCCTCCACCACCCACCGGGCCGACTGGCCCGGGTGGTAGGGGAAGCCCCCGTCGGGCTCCAGGGTGAGGGGCAGGCCCGCCAGATCGGCGACCAACTCCATGAGGCCCTTCAGATCGAAGAAGTGGAGATCCCGCCGGCCCTGCCAGGAGCGCACCGGATGGCGGCCCGTGAGGACCAGGCCCAGCCGCTCCTCCTCAGGCTGGTTCCGGGAGAAGACCCGGCCCAGCTCGAAGAGGGCAACGGAGGCTTCCTCGCTGTACTGGAACCGGTTCAGGTTCAGCCGGGCCACCGGCAGGAGGCTGGCCAGCAAGGTGGTCCGCATCACCGACTGCTCCCGGGAGAGGGGGTTCTCCAGGTGGAGCCAGGCCTCCTCGGGCTCCCCCAGGTGCCTCAGGTCCTGGGGGTCGACGAAGCTGTAGGTGATGGCCTCGCTGAGACCCGCCCCCACCAGCAGGTCCCGGAGCCGGTCCCGCGCGTGGAAGACGGGCCCCAGGCCGCCCACCTGCCGGCTGGCGGGGAGGGTGGGCTCGATCCGATCGTAGCCGTAGACCCGGGCCACCTCCTCCACCAGGTCGGCCTCTCGCTCGATGTCGGTCCGGCCGACGGGGGCCAGGGCCCGCAGGCCCTCGGCCGTCGCCTCCACCCGGAAGTCCAGAGCCCGCAGGGCCTGGGCCATGGTCTCGGTGGAGAGCTGGGTCCCCAGGAGGTGGTTGGCCCGCTCCGTGGCGAGGGAGACCCAGACCTTGGGCCGGGGCTCGGGGTAGACGTCGATCCGGCCCTTGGCCACCGTTCCCCCGGCCAGCTCGGCCAGGAGGGCAGCCGCCCGGTCCAGGGCGAGAGGCACCAGCTCCGGGTCGAGCCCCTTCTCGAAGCGCAGGGAGGACTCGGAGCGGAGGCCCAGCTGGCGGGAGGTGCGCCGGATGGACGGGCCGTGGAAGGTGGCCGCCTCCAAGATTACATCCCGGGTGCCGGCGTGGACCTCCGCCTCCTCCCCGCCCATGACGCCCGCGACCACCAAAGGCTTGCTGGGGCTGGCGATGAGGAGCATCTCCGGCGTCAGGGCCCGCTGCACCCCGTCCAAGGTGACCAGCCTCTCCCCGGGCCGGGCCCGCCGGATGACCAGGGTCGCCTTGCCCGAGGCACCCTCCCGGACCCGGTCAGCGTCGAAGGCGTGGAGGGGCTGGCCCATCTCCAACATGACGTAGTTGGTCACGTCCACCACGTTGTTGATGGGCCGCATGCCCGCCTGGAGGAGCCGCTCCTGCATCCAGCGGGGCGAGGGGCCGATGGTCACCCCCTCCACCCAACGGGCGGCGTACCGCAGGCAGAGGTCGGGCGCCTCCACGGAGACGGCCACCCGCTCCTCCACCGGCACCTCCCCTTCGGGGCAGCCCGCGGGCGGGAGACGGAGGGACTTTCCGCTGGCCGCGCTCCACTCCCGGGCCAGCCCCAGGATGCTCAGGTAGTCGGGCCGGTTGGCGTAGGTCTCAAACTCCAAGACCTGCCCCGCCAGGGGAACCACCTCAGCCAAAGGCCGGCCCACCGGGGCCTCCTCCGGCAGGATCCAGAGGCCGTCCCCGTCAGGCCCGGCGCCCAGCTCCGCCTGGGAGCAGAGCATCCCCTCGGAGCGGACGCCCCGGACGGTCCGGGTCTCGATGAGAAAGGCCTCCTCCTGGCCCTCGGGCCCGGGGAGCCGGGTGCCCGGGGCCGCGTAGGGCACCCGGGTGCCGGCTCGGGTGTTGGGCGCGCCGCTGACCACCTGGCGGACGCCCTCCCCCGTCTCCACCTGGCAGACCCACAGGCGATCGGCATCGGGATGGGGCTGGACCTCCCGGATGAGGGCGACGGTCACCGCCTCCAGAACGCCTGCCGGCGGCCGGTGGATGGCCTCCACCGTGGGGCCGAGCGCCGTCATCCGCCGGGCCACCACCTCCAGGGGCTCGTCCACATCCACGTAGGCGGCCAGCCACTCCAATGGGACCTTCATGCTCCGACCTCCTCCTGCAGGGTTGGGCTTCCGGGCTGGGGCGGCTCCACCAGATAGGCAGGGAAGGACGCCAGGAAGCGCTGGTCGTTCTCGAAGAAGAGGCGGATGTCGGAGACCGCGTACTTCAACATGGCGACCCGCTCCACCCCCATGCCGAAGGCGAAGCCGCTCACCTCCTGGGGATCGTACCCCACCATCTCCAAGACCCGGGGGTGGACCATCCCGCACCCCAGGATCTCGATCCAGCCCTCGCCGCCGCAGAGCCGGCAGCCCGCACCGTCGCAGACCCAGCAGGCTACATCCATCTCGGCGCTGGGCTCGGTGAAGGGGAAGTAGCTGGGTCGGAAGCGGACCTTCCGGTCCTGGCCGAAGATGGCCCGGACAAAGGCGATCAGGGTCCCTTTCAGGTCGCCCAGGGTGACGCGCCGGTCGACCAGGAGCCCCTCCACCTGGTGGAACATGGGCGAGTGGGTGGCGTCCGCATCCCGCCGGTAGACCCGGCCCGGGACCACCACCCGCACCGGGGGCCGGCAGGCCTCCATGGTGTGAATCTGGCCCGGGGAGGTGTGGGTCCGGAGCAAGAGCTCCCCCTGGAGGTAGAAGGTGTCCTGCATGTCCCGGGCGGGGTGGTCCGGTGGGATGTTGAGGGCTTCGAAGTTGTAGTAGTCCGTCTCCACCTCAGGCCCTTCCACCGCCTCGTACCCCAGGCCGGTAAAGAAACGGAGAATCTCATCCATGGCCAGGCTGACCGGGTGCCGGTGGCCCAAGGCGGGCCGCCAGCCGGGCAGGGTGACGTCCAGCCGCTCGGCTGCTAGCCGCCGCTCTTCCTCCGCTTGGGCCAGCTCCCTTCTCCGGGCCTCGAGGGCCTCCTCCACCCGCCGCTTGGCCTCGTTCACCTGCGCCCCCCGCCGGGGCCGCTCCTCGGGGGGCAGCTCCCCCATCTGGCGCAAGAGCTGGGTCAGCTTCCCCTTCCGGCCCAGGTAGGCGACCCGCACCTGCTCCAACTCGGGCAGGCTCTGGGCCCGGGCCACCTGCTCGAGGGCCTCCTCCTGGACTGACCCGACTTCCAGGTCCACGGCACTCCCTCCTCGCTCCACCTCGACATCATAGAAAAAGGCCACCCTCCGTCCAAGGACGGAAGATGGCTTCCGCGGTACCACCCTGGTTAGCCGCATGCACGCGGCTCCCTCGTACGGGGCCGGCCCCACCTTCCGGGCCTGGCCCCTACCCGCGTAACGGGCGGGCTTCCGGGACCGCCTACCCAACCCGGGCTCCCCGACCCCGGGCCTTCAGCGGCCGGCTCAGGAGTGAACTTCATCCGGTGTTCCCCAGGGGGCTCTCAGTCGACGGCCCACCCTCCCTGGCGAGGAGCCGCTCCGGACTACTCTCTCCTTCATCGCCTTACAGCACGGTCAGTTGACCATCGCCCTGGATTGCCGGTACAGCAGATAGGCGACGATGGACCCGGTCCGTTCGAAGAGCCTCCAAAAGAAATCGGCCGCGAGCACCCGGCATCCACCCTTCCTCACCCGCTGTGGACGGCCCCATTATAGCATGGGCCGCGAAGGGCGAGCAAGGAAGGCGGCGGGCCGCTCCTCGGGCTTACCGGGGCCCTGAGGGGGGCAAGAAGCCCCGCTGGCGGCACCGCTCGTACAGGAGCATGGCGCCGGCCATGGCGACGTTGAGGGAGTCGACCCCGCCCACCATGGGGATGGTGAGGGCTTGGGCCCGGGCCCGGATGGCTGCCGACGCCCCTCGGGCCTCACTGCCCAAGACCAGGGCGGTGGGCCCCCGCAGGTCTACCCGGTGGGGCGGCTCTCCGCCCGCGGCCTCGGCCACCCAGAGTTGAACCCCCCGGCGGGCAAGGTCCTCGGCCAGATCCCCGGGATCCCCGTGCCAGGTGTGACGGAGCCGGAAGAGCGCGCCGGCGGAGGCCCGGATCGCCTTCCCCTGGTAGGGGTCCGCCGTTCCCGGCAGGAAGATGGCGCCGTCGGCCCCGGCCGCCCAGGCGGCCCGGAGCAGGGTCCCCACATTCCCCGGCTCCTGGACCCCGTCCAAGATGAGGAGGAAGGGCTCCGGGACCTCCAGGACCTCATCCAGGCTCCAGAAGCGCCGCCGGACCACCGCCACCAACCCCTGGGGCGTGGCCGTTTCGGCCAGGCTCCGGAGGACCGGCTCCGTCACCGGGTGGAGGGGGACGCCCGCCCGGCGGAGGGCCTCCCTCAGGCCTCCGTCCATGACCGCCTCCACGTAGAAGCACCGCTCGATGGACGCGCCCTGGCGGAGGGCCTCCTCCACCAGGCGCCGGCCCTCAATGAGGCAGGCCCGGGCTTTCCGCCGGCCGTGGGGCGTCTGCAGGGCCCGGGCCGCCCGGACCACGGGATTGTGGGGGCTGGTCAGCAGGGGTCCCTCCGTGGGCGTGGCCGTTCCCACCTTTCCTTCATCCAGACAAAAAGAAACCCCGGGCCAGAACGGTCCGGAGCTCTCTTTCCCCTCAGCGTGGCGGAAGGGTTAGGCCTGGGCCCGGGCGGCCTTGGCCGTCTCCACCAGCTGGCTGAAGGTCGCCGCGTCGTTCACTGCCAAGTCGGCCAGGATCTTCCGGTCCACTTCAACGCCCGCCTTCCGCAGGCCGTCCATAAACTGGCTGTAGGTGAGGCCGTTCATCCGGGCGGCGGCGTTGATCCGAGCGATCCAGAGACGCCGGAAATCCCGCTTCCGGGTCCGCCGGTCGCGGTAGGCGTACTGGAGGGACTTCATCACCTGCTCTTTGGCCACGCGGTAGAGCGTGCTCTTCCGCCCCCAGTACCCCTTGGCCTGCTTCAGGATCCGCTTCCGGCGACGACGTGTCGTCGGCCCTCCCTTGACCCGTGCCATCCTCGTTCCCCTTCCTGCGGTCCATGCCGGCGCGTTGAAGGCCGTCCTTCATCCGAAGGCTGGCCCTCCCGCGCCTTGCCTCAAAAGGTGCCTCAGTGGTAGGGCAAAAGCTTCTTCACCCGTTGCGCGTCGCGGCCTTCGACCATGCCGGGCGTGCGCAGGGCCCGCTTCCGATCCATGGGCTTGTGGCCCAACAGGTGACTCCGGAACGCCTTCTTATGCCGCACCTTTCCCTTGGCGGTGATGCGGAACCGCTTGGCGGCGCCCCGATGGGTCTTCATCTTGACTTTGGCCATGGTGAACCTCCTCGCCCGGCCGCTCCTCCGATGGCTGCAGCTACTGCTGCACCGTCACGCTGGATTGGGCGCTCGCGCCGGACTTGGCGCTGGACTTCTGGGCAGGGGCGGTGCTGGGCTTGGG
Organism: Bacillota bacterium; assembly: GCA_017577405.1. Lineage (GTDB taxonomy): Bacteria > Bacillota > Limnochordia > Limnochordales > Limnochordaceae > Limnochorda. Next base: position 10,180 of record PIUA01000031.1, on the reverse strand, counting down.
GGCCAGAATCATGATCATCTGCCGCCCTTCCAGGCGGGGCTGCAGCTCCACCTGGCCGTGCTCGCTCAACTGTTCCGCCAGCTGGTCGAGCATCTTCTTGACCAGGTCCGAATGGACAATCTCCCGACCCCGGAAACGCACACTCACCTTCACCTTGTCGCCTGCCTGGAGAAAGCGCTGGGCGTTGCGGCTCTTGACAGCAAAATCATGCTCCTCGATCTTCGGGCTCATCCGGACCTCTTTGATGGTCACCGTCTTCTGCCGCTTGCGGTTCTCCCGCTCGCGCTTTTGCTGCTCATACCGGTAGCGCCCGAAGTCCATGATCCGGCAGACGGGCGGCTTCGCGTTGGGAGCCACCTCGACCAGGTCCAAGTTCTGCTCCTCCGCCAGCCGCAGCGCCTCGCGAAGGCTCATGATGCCCAACTGGGCTCCGTCCGGTCCGACGAGACGCACCTCACGGGCGCGAATCTGCCGGTTCACGCGCAACTCCCTGCTGCTGATAGACCGTCACCACCCCTGAACAATCTCAACGCCCTCCCGGCGAGCCGCACAGTGGCGACCTGCCTGAGTATACCACAGGGCGTAAACAAGCGTCAACGAAGGGAGAGGGCGCCTGCAGGGCCCCCTTCCCCCACAGCCTCTTCAACCTTCAGCGCCGGGCCGCAACCTCCTCCCGCCAGGTGGCCACCAGTTCTTCCAGGGACTGGGTGACCTGCTCCCGCTCGCCCCGGCGGCGGACGGTCACCTGGCCCGTCTCCGCCTCCCGGCCGCCCACCACCAGCATGTAGGGCACCTTCTGCACCTCAGCCTGCCGGATCCGGTAGCCCAGCTTCTCATCCCGATCGTCCAGTTCCACCCGGAAGCCTGCCTCCCGGAGGCGCTCCCAGACCTGCCGGGCATAGGGAGCGTGGGCCTCGGCCACGGGCAGGACCACCCCCTGAACAGGGGCGAGCCAGAGCGGGAAGGCGCCGGCGTAGTGCTCGATGAGAATCCCGATGAACCGTTCCAAGGAGCCGTAGATGGCCCGGTGGATCATGACGGGACGGTGGCGGTTCCCATCGGGCCCCACGTACTCCAGCTCAAAGCGCTCGGGCATGGCAAAGTCCACCTGAATGGTGCCGCACTGCCAGGTCCGGCCGAGGGAGTCCCGCAGGTGGAAGTCGATCTTGGGCCCGTAGAAGGCGCCGTCCCCTTCGTTCACCCGGTACTGGCGGCCTTGGCGCTCCAGGGCCTGCCGCAGGGCGCCGGTCGCCTGCTCCCACATCTCGTCGGTGCCGATGGAGTTCTCCGGCCGGGTGGAGAGCTCCAGCTGGTAGCTGAAGCCGAAGAGGGAGTAGATCCGGTCCATTAGCTCCAGGACGCCCTCCACCTCCTCCTGGATCTGGTCGGGACGGACGAAGAGGTGGGCGTCGTCCTGGGTGAACGCCCGGACCCGCAAGAGCCCGTGGAGCACCCCGGACAGCTCGTGGCGGTGGACCAGCCCCAGCTCACAGAAGCGGAGGGGCAGATCCCGGTAGCTCTTCACCCCTTCCCGGTAGAGCAGGATATGGCCCGGGCAGTTCATGGGCTTGACCGCGAAGGGCCGCTCATCGATCTGGGTGAAGTACATGTTCTCCCGGTAGTGGTCCCAGTGGCCCGAGCGGAGCCAGAGCTCCTGGCTCAAGAGGATGGGGGTGCGGATCTCCTGGTACCCCCGCCGGATGTGCTCCTGCCGCCAGAGGGCCTCCAGCTCGTTGCGGATCACCATCCCCTTGGGGTGGAAGAAGGGGAAGCCGGGCGCCTCCTCCATTAGGCTGAAGAGCCCCAGCTCCCGCCCCAGCCGGCGGTGGTCCCGGCGCTCCGCCTCTTCCAGAAGCTGCAGGTACGCCTCCAGCCCCTCCTGGGTGGGGAAGGCCGTCCCGTAGAGCCGCTGGAGCTGCTTGTTCTGGGCATCGCCCCGCCAGTAGGCGCCGGCCACGTTGAGCAGCTTGAAGGCACCCAGGCGGCCCGTGGAGACCACGTGGGGCCCCCGGCACAGGTCGACGAACTCACCCTGCCGGTAGAGGGAGACGGTGGGGTCGTCGATCTCCGCCAGGATCTCCAGCTTGTACGACTCACCCAACTCCTGGAAGAGCCGGCGGGCCTCGTCGGTGGCCACCACCTCCCGGCGGATGGGCAGATCCTCTGCCACGATGCGGCGCATCTCTTCCTCCAGCTTCTCCAGATCCTCGGGGGTGAGCCGCCGTTCCAGGTCGATGTCGTAATAGAAGCCGTTCTCCACCGGCGGTCCGATGGCCAGCTGGGCCTCAGGGTAGAGGCGCTTGATCGCCTGGGCCATCAGGTGGGCCGTCGAGTGGCGGATCACCTCCAGCCCCTGGTCGCTGGCCGCGTCGACCCACCCCAGGCGCCCGTCCGTCTCCAGAGGCCTGTCCAGATCGATGAGCTCCCCATCCCAGGTGGCGCAGACCAGCTCGTCCACGGGCATGCCCGTCTCCTGGGCCACCTGCCGGGGGGTGACCCCGGCCGGGAAGGCCCGGACCGAGCCGTCAGCCAGGGTGAGTTGGACCGTTGCCGCCTGCTGCTCTGCCATCTCCTGACACCTCCACCCTTCTCCGGCACTGCACAGGACCCGTGAGAAAGAAAAAACTCCCGCCCCCAAAGGACGAGAGTTGACTCCCGCGGTTCCACCTTCGTTGGTGCAGGTGCCCCTGCACCCCCTCGCTGCGGGGTTATCGGCCCGCCGCCGCCCGACTTCGCCCGCCCCTCACGCGGGATCGCCGGGAGGCTCCGAGGTGGTCTTCGGTCCCGTCGGCCGGGGTGCCTTCCAGCCACGGGCACCCTCTCTGGGCGGCCGGGATCGGGCCTACTCGCCTCTTCATCGCCACGAAGGTGATTCAATCTTGGTCGGCATTATAGGTGCAGGCCTCCCTGTCTGTCAAGGGAGGGCCGCTGGGCCTTGTCGGAAGGGAACGCCTCACCCCACCACCGCCAGCAGGGCCGCCTGGCCCAGGCCCAAAAGCCCGCCCAGGATCGCCCCCAGGTACTCGATCCAGCGGAACTCCTGCCCCACCACCCGCCAGACCAGCTGCTCCAGCTGGTCCGTGGGGAGCTGGGCCACCTGGCGCTCCACCAGGGGGGCAAGCTTCACCCGCTCCCGCAGGTCCTCGCTCAGCCGGGCCCCCAGCTGATCCAGCATCATGGCCGTCTCCCGCGCGACGGCCGCCCGCAGGTACCCGGCCACCGCCTCCCGCAGGGCCTGGGGGAGGTAGCGGGGCCAGCTGGCGGCCACCCGCTGGTCCACCTGGGCCAGCACCTGGTCCAGGATCGCCTCCTGGTAGCGATCCACCCCCACCAGGGCCAGAAGCTCGTCCATGGGCAAGAGATCCCGTTCCACCACCTGGGCGATGCTCCGGGCCAGATCGGCCTGGCGCTTGGGCAGGAGACCCTGGATGGTGAGGCCCAGAAGGGGGATGCGGCGGGGCTCCCGGGGCCGGAAGATCATGCGGACCGCGAGGAGGTTGGTCATCCAGCCGATGAAGGCGCCGGCCAGGGGCAGGAGGATCCACGAAATCACGGCGGTGTCCCCTCTCCCCAGGGCGCTCGGTGCCTCCACCGGAGGCTAGCTCCTTTCGGAGGCTGGTTCGATCAGAGGCCGAATAGGAGAAAGGCACCGCAGCATGCGGTGCCTTTGGTGGGAAGGCAGGGACTCGAACCCTGGGCCCCGTGCACGTCAAGCACGTGCTCTACCAGCTGAGCTACCTTCCCACGATGGAGGCGGCACCCGGATTCGAACCGGGGAATAGGGGTTTTGCAGACCCCCGCCTTAGCCACTTGGCTATGCCGCCCCGTATCCTCCGGAAACTTGCCGCCCCGAGGAAGAAAGTTTGGAGCGGGCGACGGGACTCGAACCCGCGACCCCAACCATGGCAAGGTTGTGCTCTACCAACTGAGCTACGCCCGCTCGCTGGTGCCAAGGGCCGGAATCGAACCGGCGACACCGTGATTTTCAGTCACGTGCTCTACCAACTGAGCTACCTTGGCAGGACTGGCGGAACCGACGGGATTCGAACCCGCGATCTCCGGCGTGACAGGCCGGCGTGTTAACCAGCTACACCACGGCTCCATGCGCTTACTGCCAAGCCAGCGATGCCGATTATAGCATGGGTTGCTCGCCAGGTCAACGGGGTCTTTTGCTTCCCGTTGCCGGCCCCGTCGGCCGGTGGGCTGGCGCTGGTGCGGGGTGCAGGACTCGAACCTGCGGCTTCCACCTTGTAAGGGTGGCGCTCTGACCAGCTGAGCTAACCCCGCCCGTTCCGGCCGTCGGCTGCTGGCGTCATCAATTATACGGGTTGGAACGCTGTTCGTCCAGCCCCTTCCTGCGCGGTCCCCACGCGGGCGGGCAGACTAGCCGGGGGAGGGACGCCCATGCGGAGCATCTGGAAAGGCGCCATCAGCTTCGGCCTGCTCCACATCCCGGTCAAGCTCTACCCGGCCGCCCAGGAGTCCCGGCCCCGGTTCCGCCTCCTCCACCGGCTCTGCCACACGCCCATCACCTACCGGCGGTACTGCCCCCACTGCCAGCAGGAGCTGGAGAACGAGGCCATCATCCGGGGGTACGAGTTCAGCCCCGGCTCCTTTGTCACCGTGGAGGACCAGGAGCTGGAGGCGCTCCCCCTCCCCTCGGCCCACACCATCCGGCTACTGAGCTTCGTCCCCCTGGCGGAGCTGGACCCCCTCTACTACCAAAAGGGGTACTACGTGGAGCCGGCCGAAGGCGGGGCCCGGGCCTACGGCCTCCTTTCCCAGGTGCTGGAAGAGTCCCAGCGGGCGGGCCTGGCCCGGGTCCTCCTCCGCTCCCGGGAGTGGCTGGCCGCGGTGGCCAGCCGCGGGGGCCTCTTGCGCCTCCACACCCTCTGGGAGGCGGCGGAGATCCGCTCGCCCCAGAGCCTGGCCCTGCCCGGCGAGATCCGGGTGGAGCCCCAGGAGCGAGCCCTGGCCCGCCAGCTGGTGGATCAGATGACCCAGCCCTTCCAGCCCGACCGGTTCCCCAACCAATGGCAGGCGGCTTTCCAAGAGCTTCTGGAGCGGAAGCTGCGGGGCGAGGCCCCCGTCCGTCCCGCCGCGCCCCAGGAGGAGCCGGCCGTCTCCGACCTCCTGGCCGCCCTGGAGAAGAGCCTCCAAGAGCTGGAGCCCCAGCCGGTGAGCCCCTCCTGATGAGCGCCCTGCCGCCGCTGAAGCCCATGCTGGCCCTTCCCGGCAAGGTTCCGGAGAGTGGGGAGTACCTCTACGAGGTGAAGTGGGATGGCTTCCGCTGTCTGGCCTACGTGGACGGCGCCACCCGCCTCCTCAGCCGCCGGGGCCGGAGCCTCACCCAGGCCTTTCCCGAGCTGGGCGGGCTGGAGCGGCTCCTGCCCAAGGGCCAGCCCCTCATCCTGGACGGGGAGCTGATCATCCTGGAGGACGGGCGGCCCGCCATCAGCCGCCTGCAGGAGCGCCTGGCCGCGGGCCGGCCCCGGCCCGGCGCGCCGGAGGCCCGGCTGGTCGCCTTCGACCTCCTCTACCTGGAGGGCCGGCCGCTCTTGGACCTGCCCCTGACCGCCCGGCGGGCGCGGCTGGAGGCCCTCCTCGGCTCCCTGCCGGCTTCTGGCCGGCTGGAGCTCTCCCCCGTGCTGGCCGGAGCGGGGCCCGCCCTCTTCCAGGCCGTGCGGGCCCATGGGCTGGAGGGGCTGATGGCCAAGCGCCGGGCCAGCCCCTACCGGCCGGGCCGGCGCTCGCCCGACTGGCTCAAGATCCGGGCCCGGCCCACCCGGGAGGCGGTGGTCTTGGGGTACACCGTCCGGGGCGATCAGGTCCGGTCCCTGGCCCTGGGCCTCCCCCACCAGGGGGGCTGGCGCTACGCCGGCCACGTGGCCAGCGGCTTGAGCCCCAAGCTGGGCCGGATCCTCCGGCCCCTGCTGGAGCGGCTCCGCACCCCCCAGCCTCCGGTTCCCCTCCCCCTGCCCCGGGGCCGGATCTTCAGCCCTCCCGCCGAGGCCGAGACCCTCTGGGTCCGGCCGGTGCTGGTGGTGGAGGTGGAATACCTGGAGCTGACCCGGACCGGCCTCTTCCGCCATGCCAGCCTCAAGGGCTTCCGGCCCGACAAGAGCCCCCAGGAGGTGGGCCAGGATGGCTAAGGCTGTGGAGCTGGAGGTGGCCGGCCGGCCCGTCCGGCTCACCAACCCGGCCAAGCCCCTTTGGCCGGGCACCCACCCCGCCACCCGCGGCGGCATCACCAAGCTGGAGCTGGCCCGCTACTACGCCGCCGTCGCCCCGGCCCTCCTCCCCCACTTGGACGGACGGCCCCTCACCCTCACCCGCTTCCCCGACGGGATTGGGGGGAAGGCCTTCTACCAAAAGCGCCTGCCCAAGCACGCGCCTTCCTGGCTCCAGCGTTCCCCGGTGGCCCATGGGGAGGGGGAGCCCATCCCCTACCTGGTGGCCCGTTCGGCCGCCGACCTGGTCTGGCTGGCCCAGATGGCCGCCCTGGAACTCCACCCCTGGCACGCGCGGGCCGAGGCGCCCGACTTCCCCGACCGGCTCGTCTTCGACCTGGATCCCGCCCCACCCAGCGGGCTGGCCGAGAGCCGCCGGGTCGCCCTCCTCCTCCGCCGGGCTCTGGACGAGCTGGGCTTGGAAGGGTTCCCTAAGTACTCGGGGGCGAGCGGCCTCCACGTGGTGCTGGCTCTAGAGCCCCGGAGGTACACCTACCAGGTGACGGCGGGCTTCGTGGAGGCCCTGGGCCGCCTCCTGGTCCGCCTTGCCCCCGACCGGATCACCCAGGAGCGGCTCATCCGCCGCCGGACGGGTCGGGTGTACATCGACCACGGGCAGAACCTGCGGGGGAAGACGGTGGTGGCCCCCTACAGCCCCCGTCCTTTGCCGGGCGCGCCCGTCTCCACCCCCGTCACCTGGGAGGAGCTGGCCGACGGAGGCTCGGGGCCCATCCCCTTGCGGACGATGCCGGCCCGGCTCCAGGAGGTGGGGGACCTGTGGCGGCCCCTCCTCACCAGGCCCCAGGCCCTGGAGCACGCCCTTCAAATCCTGGCCCCCCACCTGCTGGCCGAGATAGCGCCCCGGGACGGGGGAGCGGCTCAGGCCGACGCGGGGTACGCCAGGACCACCCGGAGCTGGAGGTCCACCAGCTCAAAGGTCCGCTCCTCCACGGTGACAAAGCGGTGGATCCGGCCGCCCTCCACCCGGGTCTGAGCCTCCCGGCGGTAACAGCGGAAGAGACCTGGCCCCAGCCGGACCTCTTCATCGAAGACGGGCACGGGCTTCACCTGCCTCCCTGGTCTGGGGGCTCCGCTCATCCTTATGCCGCGGGGAGGGCCTGGGGACCTCAAGGTGACGGGCGTGGGTCCGCGAAGGGTTGACGGGCGGAGGGTTCGCCGCTTTGGGGAGCGAGTACCCGCTCCCGCGAGCCCGTGATAGAATGGGCGGTGTGACCCAGAAAGGAGCCGCTGCTGTCGTGGAACCTCGTCTTTTCCGCCAGGTTCTTGGACGGTTCGCCACCGGGGTGACCGTGGTGACGACGGGCACCCTGGAGGACTTCCATGGCATGACGGCCAACGCGTTCGCGTCCGTCTCCCTGGACCCGCCCCTGGTGTTGGTGGTGGTCGGCCGGAAGGCCCGGACCTGCCAGCGGATCCCCCAGTTCCGCGCCTTTGGCGTGAACATTCTGAAGGCAGACCAGGCCTTCCTCTCCGACTGGTTCGCCGGCCGGTTCGGAAGCCAGGATGAACTGAGCCCGGACCTGCAGCTCTACACCGCCGCCACCGGCACCCCCCTGTTGGAGGGGACGGCAGCCCAGCTGGACTGCCGCCTCTACCAGAGCCACCCGGCGGGCGACCACATCATCTTCGTAGGGGAGGTGCGCCACCTCCGGATGGAGGAGGAGGTGGTGGAGCCGCTCCTCTTCTTCGCCAGCCGCTACCACCGGCTGGGGGAGCCGCTGACGGTCACGCCTCCTCGATCGTGATCTGCCGCCCCTCCTTGCCAGGCACCTTGGGGAGGATCACCTCCAAGACGCCGTTCTTCAAGACGGCCCGCACCCGGTCCCCATCCGCATCGGGCGGCAGGGGCAGCACCCGGCGGAAGCGGCCCGCGTACCGTTCGGCCCGCACGTACTGCTCCCGTTCCTCCCGCACCTCGGCCTGGCGTTCGCCGCTGATGACCAGCCGGTCATCGAAGACCTGGACGCTCAGGTCCTCCCGGCGGATGCCCGGCAGGTCCAGCCGGATGACGTAGGCGTCCTCCTGCTCCACCACGTCCGCATCGGGCCGCCAGCCCCGGAAGAAGAGATCGTGCCGGTCTTCCAGGGGCGCCATCATCTGATCGAACATCTGCTCGATCTCTTCCCGCCAGCGTTCCAGGTCCATCCAGGGCCGGCCCCACCGGCGGCCCCTCCGCCGCGGGTCCCAAGGGGTGAGTGCCACACCCATCGCCTCCTTGCCGAACGTCCCAGGGGCGCTCAGGGGCCCCTCTTCGATCTTATGCCCGGTCCGGCCGGGGCACAAGCAGCCAGGACTAGCCAGCGAGGCGGCCGTGGACTATAGTGGTGCCTGGCAATGGATGGCACCGGTGCCGGGCAGGCCCGGCCGGCGATGTGGGGGGACGCGTGGTGGAGGCTCACCCTCGGGGGGAACAGATGGCTTTCGAGGAGGCCCAGCGGGGTTCCTGGATCCGGACCGCCTACCTGGGCTACCTGACCATCGGCTTGATCAGCACCCTGTTCGGGCCGCTCCTGGTCGGCTTCCAGCAGGCCCTGGGCCTCAGCCACACCCAGGCGGGCCTTTTTGTCACCAGCCAGTTCGTGGGCTCCATGCTGGGCACCCTGGTGGGCGGGGCCGCCTCGGATCGGTACGGCCGGCGCCCCCTCCTGGCTCTGGCCGCCGGCCTGGTGGTGGCCGGGGCCCTGGGGGTGGCCTTCCTTCCCAGCTACCCCCTGCTCCTCGGGGCCTTCCTCCTCCTGGGCATGGGCTCGGGCGCCATCAACGGCAGCGCCAACGCCCTGGTGAGTGACCTGGCCGCCCGCCAGCGGGCGGCCGCCCTCAACCGCTTGAACGTCAACTTCAGCATGGGGGCGTTGCTGGGCCCCTTCCTGGTCGCCCGCCTCTTTGCCGCGGGTCGAAGCCCGGTGCGGCCCCTGGCCTACGGTCTGGTGGCGGGCCTGGGCCTCCTCTTCGGCCTCCGCTGCCTCGCTCACCCACCCCTCCCCCTCGCCGCCGGCCTTTCCGAATCCCAGGCCGGGGAGGCGGCGGGCGGATCCCGCCTGCGGCAGCTGCTGACCGATGGGACCCTCTGGCTGATGGGGGCCGTCCTCATGATCTATGTGGCTCTAGAGTCAAGCGTCGCCACCTGGTGGCCCGCCTACCTTCAGGAGCACCTGCAGGCCACCGAGGCGGCGGGCGGCGACGTGGTGACCGCCTTCTTCGTCGCAGTGGTGGCGGGGCGCTGGATCACCTCGGTGGTGGTGGACCGCTGGGGGGCCTTGCGCACCCTTCAGGTGGAGGCGCTTCTGGCCGCCCTCCTCTTCCCCCTGGCCCTGGCCGGGGGCAGCCTCGCCGGCGCCGGAAGCATCGCGCTGACGGGTCTGGCGGCGGCCGGTCTCTTCGCCACCACCCTGGCCCTGGCCGCCGACCGGCACCCGGACCAGTCCGGGGCCCTCTCAGGGCTCCTCATCGCCATGGCCAGCGCCGGCTCCAGCCTCTTCCCCCTGTGGATCGGCTTCGCCGGCGACCGGTGGGGCCTGCGGGCGGGCCTCTTCACCCTGGAGGGGCTCCTCATCCTCCTGGTCCTCATCAGCCGCCTCCTGGGCCGCCAGCTCCATAGCCGGCCGGTGGGCGGCCGCCACGGGCAGGGCCGCTAAGCGGCCGGCCTTCACCCAGGCGAACCCCCCGCCCACCGGCAGGGCGGGCCCGCCTGGGTCCGCCTGCCTGAGGCGGACCTCCCACAGCTCCACCCGCCAGAGGCGGTGGGAGAAGCGATGGGTGTAGCGGAGGCGCCGCCCCAAGACCCGGACGGGCAGGCCCACCCACCCCTGGAGCTCCCGGGCCAGGCAGTCGGGTCCCACGGGCTGGCCGGCCGGGAGCTCCCCCCCCGGCAGCTCCCAGAACCCGGCCAAGAGCCCCTCCGCGGGGCGCTGGCGGACCAAGACCCGGCC
>PIUA01000004.1 GCA_017577405.1 Bacillota bacterium | reverse complement strand
GTGGAGGGTAAGCCTCAGCAGGGCCGGATCACCTTGAAGGAGTTCCTGGAGAAGGGCGTCTATCAGGTCGAGCGGAAGCCCGGCGACAACTACGGGTACATCGCCTTCAAGGAGTTCCGAGAGGACCCTGAACGGTATCCGCTCGATTCGGAGACGGGCAAGCTGGAGATCTGCTCGCCAGCTCTTGCCAGGCATGTCAAGAGCCGCGGGTGGACCGAGATCCGCCCCATCCCCGCGTACAACCCGGCCACCGAGGGGTACGAGGAGACTTTCGCGGACTGGGAGCGGAAGATCAAGGGCGAGTATCCGTTGCAGTTGTACACGCCTCACTACATGCGGCGGTCCCACACCGTCTTTGACAATATCCCCTGGCTCCGGGAGGCGTTTCCGCATCCGCTGTTCATGAACCCGAAGGACGCGGAGGAGCGGGGCATCAAGAACGGCGATACCGTTCTGATCCGAGGGAAGCACGGCCGTTCACTCCGTCCCGTGCAATTGACCGAGCGGATCATGCCCGGTGTTGTGGCTCTTCCCCACGGCGCCTGGGTGGAGTTGGACGATGAGACCGGCATCGACAAGGCCGGATCGGACAACGTTCTCTGTGGCGCCGTACCCACTGGTCAGGGCACGTCCGGGTGGAACTCGGTCATCGTCCAGGTTGAGAAGTGGCACGGAGAGCCCTTGAAGCCGGACGTCGAGTGGCCGCAGAGGATCGTGCTCTAGGGGGAGGGTGAAGCATGGGTCAGCTCGGATTCTTCGTGGATATGACGTCGTGCATCGCCTGCAAGACCTGCCAGATCGCCTGCAAAGACAAGAACAACCTGGAGGTTGGGGCCATCTTCCGGCGGGTCTACACCTTCGAGGGCGGGAAGTTTCCCAACCCGTGGGTCTACCACCTCTCCATGGCGTGCAACCACTGCGAGGATCCCAAGTGCGTGGCCAACTGCCCGACGGGTGCCATGGTCAAGCGGGATGACGGCCTGGTCGTCCTCAACCAAGATGCCTGCATCGGCTGCCGGTACTGCGTGTGGTCCTGCCCCTACGGGGTTCCGCAGTACATCGAGGCCGAAGGACGCGTGGGCAAGTGCGACGGCTGTGCGGACCTGGTGGACCAGGGCCTCAATCCGGTCTGCGTCGATTCCTGCCCCATGCGGGCCATCGAGTTCGGTGACATCGACGAGCTCCGGAAGAAGCACGGCGGCACCGACTGGGTGAAGGGCATGCCCGATCCGGCCATCACCCGCCCGGCCATCACCATCAAGCCCAAGGCCGAGGCCATCGCGTGAAGTCTGCCGCACGCGCGGAAGGGGGAACTTGATGCTCATCGACATCGATCGGACCAACCTCTCGACCATCCGAAATCCCGCCTTCCGCGCGTACGCGGCCCAATACGTTGAGATCGAGGAGGGGTTCCGGGAACAGGTCCGCCAGCTCGGCCTGGAGTTCGAGGAGGTCCAGCCCAACGGGGCTTTCTCACCTGAGGCCGTGCAGGATCTGCCCCGGGACCTGCGCCTGCCCGGGCTAGGCCCTGCCCTAGGCCGGCGGCTGGCCGAGCTGAGGGCCCAGGGGGCGGTGGTCCGGAACGGCGCGCGGAGCGTCTATAGCCGTTGGATCTCCCCTGCCTGCCTGGCCTGCCAGACGGGGGTGGGGAGCGCCACCTTCTTCACCTCCCTCCGGTGTCACCGGCAGTGCTTTTACTGCTTTAACCCCAACCAGGAGGGCTACGAGCACTTCCTGGAGCAGAACCGGGATGGGGTGGCGGAGCTGGAGGCGATCCACCAGGCGGGCCTGGAGTTGGACCACGTGGCCCTGACCGGCGGCGAGCCGCTCCTCCACCCTGAAGAGACCATCGCCTTCTTCGCCAAGGCCCGGGAGCTTTATCCGAAGGCGTACCTGCGGCTGTATACCTCAGGCGATCACTTGGACGGCGCGATTTTGGAGCGCTTGCGGGACGCGGGCTTGGACGAGATCCGCGTCAGCATCCGCCTCTCCGACAGCGTGTCCGCCCAGGAGCGGACCCTGGAGCGGCTTGCCCTGGCCCGGCGCTTCTTGCCGGTGGTCATGGTGGAGATGCCCGTCTTCCCCGACGCCTACCAGCGCATGACGGAGATCCTGCTGGCCTTGGACCAGATGGGTGTGGACGGCATCAACCTCCTGGAGTTCTGCTATCCGCTGGTCAACGGGGAGGCCTTCCGCCGGCGGGGGTACAGGCTGAAAGCCCAACCCTACCGGGTTCTCTACAACTACTGGTACGCCGGGGGCCTGCCGGTGGCGGGCAGCGAGGAGGTCTGCCTGGACCTGGTCGCCTTCGCGCTGGAGCGGGAGCTGAACCTTGGAGTGCACTACTGTTCTCTCGAGAACAAGCACACGGGCCAGCTCTTCCGGCAGAACGCCATCGTCGAGCCGCCCGCGCACCACGTGTTATCGGCCCAGGACTACTTCTTCAAGTCGGCCAAGGCCTTCGGGGACGAGGTGGGACCGGTGGTGGAAGCCCTCCGCCAGGCTGGCGAGAGCTTCACCATCGACTCCGAGCTGGGGTACGTCGAGTTTCCCGCGGCCGCCATCCGCCATCTGGAGCACCTGGATGTGGAGCTGGCCATCTCCACCAAGGTGATGGAGGCCGATGATGAGGGCCTCCGCCTGCGGGAGGTGAAGGTGGCCCTTACCCGGCCGGCCGCCTTCGATCCCGAGGTGGATCTCTGAGGAGGACGCCACGGTGCCGCTGCCGGTCTTCGAGGAACACGCGGAAGCGCTGGCCCGCCTGGAAGGGTCTACCGTGCGGGTCCGCCCCTCCCAGTGCCTCAACCTCCGCCACCAGCGGGCGGGGTGCAGGGCTTGCGCGGACGCCTGTCCCACCGGCGCCCTCCGCTGGTCGCCCAAGCTGCGGGCGGAGCCCTACGACTGCTCCCAATGCGGCGTCTGTGGGGTGGCCTGTCCCAGCGGGGCTCTGGAGGTCCAGGCGACCGCTTGGCAGGAGCGGCTGGCCCGGATCAGTCAGGCGGTCCGGGAAGGGGGCGCGCTCCTCCTGGCGTGTCCGGTCCACCTGAGGGGAGACCGGAGCCTCCGACGGCGGGCCGATCTGGTGGAGGTGCCGTGCCTCGGCGCGGTGGCTCCCTGGGAGTTGGTCGCTGCCATCGCCTTCGGGGCAAGGGAAGTCTGGCTCCTGGTGAGCCGTTGCCAGCGGTGCTCCTACCGGGCGGCCTACCCCCTGGCGGCCCAGACCGTCGCCCGGGTGAATGGGGCCTTGGAGGCCTGGGGCCGCGCCGAGCGGGTCACCCTCCAGACGGAACCACCCCCTACCCCCGCCAGCGCGTCCCGCCGGGGTCTGGCCTGGCTCTGGGCGAGCCGAGGTCCCAACGTCCAGGAGGAGCTGGCCCGTCGGGGCGTGACGCTGGAGGAAGCCCCAGAGCCGGCCAGCCCGGAGAGTCAGGGTTTGCCCCAGAGGGTGCCCGACGGGCACCGGCGGTGGATTAGCTTCCTCGAGGGTTTGGGCCGGCCCGCGGGAAGGGGCCGGCACGCCCTGTTCCCCGACGTGATCGTTTCGGAGCGGTGTACAGGGTGCGGCATGTGCGCCTACTTCTGCCCCACGGGGGCCCTACAGGCCTGCCGGGAGGCGGAGGAGGTGGCGTTGCTCTTCAACGCCCAGGCCTGCACCACCTGCGGCCTGTGTGCGAGGCTCTGCTACCAGGACGCGCTCCGCCTGGAGGCGGGCACCCCTGAGCAGGTTCTCGACGGCCAACCCCGGGCCATCTGGCGGGGCCGCCCCAGGACGCCCCAGGATCTCTTGAGGGCGTCGGCCGGGCTGTGACGGAAGAGAGGAGGAAGGAAGATGGGCCGCATTGGTCCCATGGAGCTGGTGCTCATCGCACTCATCGCCCTGATCATCTTCGGGCCGGGCAAGTTGCCCCAGGTGGGTCAGGCGGTGGGGAAGAGCATCCGTGAGTTCAAGGAGGCGCTTGCGGGCCAGGAGCCTGCCGACGAGTCCCAGTCCAAGAACTGACCCGGTCCCGGGATGACCGTCCCGGACCTGGATGGGTGTGGACACCCGGTCCTGACAACCGATCGGTCTCCGAGCCTCAAGGACCTACCGCGCCCCGTCGGCGCCAAGGCCTGAGGCCGTACCTCGGAAACGATCCGAGGGGCCGCCCCTGCGGCGGTCAAGGGTAGGGATGGAAACACCCCTGCCTCCCCGTGCTTGGAAAGGAGACGCCAACATGGTTGATGCGTCGCCGGCTCAAGAGGGGAACCGGCTTTTCAGTCTCCGGCCTCATCCCTGTCATCGCCTTTCAGACCCTGCCGGGGGACGGATGGTTTCGCCTGCCATCGTGGTCGTGACAGGGCCCAAAGAGAGCGGTAAGAGCACCTTCTGCCGGGAGCTGGCCCGCACCGGTGTCGAGGCGGGCTTGGACGTGGCTGGGATCGTCACCACCAAGGAGGGGCCGCCGGCTCGAGTCACGGCGGGTCCGGCTGCGCCCTGGGGTGGTCCGGCCGCTGGGCGGTTGGTGGTGACCAATCTCCGGACGGGCCGCCAGAGCCTCCTCGGCGCCTGGACTGGCACCCGCTGGGCCATGGAGGAAGCCGGCCTGGCGGCGGGGCGAGAGGCCCTGGCCGCCGCGGTGCCCTGCGACCTCTTGATCATCGACGAGATCGGCCGGCTTGAGCTGGATCACGGGCGGGGCTGGCCCGAGGCCTTCAAGCTCCTCGCCCAGGGCGGCTTCGGGCAAGCAGTGGTCACCGTCCGGGAGGGGTACGACGGGGCGTTGCTGCAGGCCCTGGCCCAGGCACAGGCCCTTACCCAAGCTGTCCCCCCTTCGGTGGCACCCCAACCCCAGGTGGTGAGGGTGCCCCGGTCGCCGGCAGCCTGGCAGGGCCTCCTCCAGGCGGTCCTGGCCCGCGGGGCGGCACCGTCCGAGGTGGTGGGGCTGTGATGCCACCCCTGGCTGCTGCGGGGACGAGGATCCCGTTGCCTGCCGGACCGAGGGTCGGAAGGGCAGGGCTGCCAGCGGCGCTCCTGCCCGTGTGGGCCGCGGGGGTTGGGGTGCGGGTGGGGGAGACCCGCCTTCTTGAGGGGGTGAACCTCACCATCGGCCCAGGGGAGCGCCTCCTCCTCACGGGGCCCTCGGGCGGGGGGAAGACCACCCTGGCGCGGACCCTGACCGGCATGATCCCCCAGGCCTTTCCTGGCCAGCGGCAGGGAGAGGTGCAGGTCTACGGCCAAGACCCAGCGGAGCAGCCCCTCTGGGAGACGGCCCAGCACCTGGCCCTGGTCTTTCAGCGCCCGGCTTCCCAGCTCTTCAACTTCACTGTCTGGGATGAGCTCCTCTTCGGCCCTCTGAACTTGGGCCTGGACACAGCCGAGGCTGAAGCCCGGGCCCAGTGGGCCCTGCGCGCTCTGGGGCTCGAAGGGTTTGAAGGCCGGAACCCCCGCACCCTCTCAGGGGGTGAGCTCCAGCGCCTGGCCCTGGCTGCGGTGCTTGCCATGCGCCCCCGGGCGTTGATCCTGGACGAGCCCACGGCCCACTTGGACCGGGCGGGCCGGGCGTCCCTGATGGAGGCCCTTGCCCGCCTCAACGGGGAGGACGGTTTGGCCGTGGTCGTCATTGAGCACCGGACCCGGGCCTGGATTCCTTTCGCCCAGCGGTGCCTCCACCTGGCGGGCGGGCGGCTGGCGGCGGCGCCCCCGGTGGACCAGCAGCCCAGGGGAGCAGGCCAAGGGAACACCTGCGGGCCCGGGCTGGGGACAAGGCGCGTAACGTCGCCACCCGCCGGTGCGAAGGCTTTGGATCCGTGGGGCCTCCCAGCGCCCCTGTTGACCCCCCCGGCCTGCCAAGGAACCGGGGGACGCCTCCTCCTCCGCCTGGAGGGCGGGACCATCGCCTCCCGCCCCACGTGGGTGCGGGGTGCCCCCCGGCGGGTGCTCCTGCGGGAGGTTCACCTGGAGATCCGGGCGGGGGAGCTCATCCTCCTGACGGGGGAGAACGGTTCCGGCAAGAGCACCCTGGCCCGGGTTCTGGCCGGGCTGGAACGCCCAGCGAGTGGCCGCCTCCACCGATCCACCCGGCCCCTCCTCCTCTTCCAGGATCCTGCCGACCAGCTCTTCGGCGAGACCGTTGGCGAGGAGCTGGTCCTGGCCCTCCGGGCCCATCGGGGGCGGCGGGCCGGGCGGGGGGACCTGGTGCAGCGCCTCCTTCAGGACGCGGGTCTGGCGGGTCGGGAGGCCCAGCCGGTGGGCTCCCTCTCCACGGGCGAGCAGCGGCGCCTGGCTCTAGCCGCCTTGGTGGCGGCGGCGGGTACGGGTCCGGAGGAGCCGCTCTTCATTCTCGATGAGCCGACGGCCGGCCAGGACGACGGCCACCTGGCCGCCTTGGTCCGCATGATGGAACGGCTGAACAAGGAGCTGGGGGCCGCCCTCTTGGTGATCAGTCACGACGAGCGGCTGATCGGGGGCTGGCCGGGACGCCGGCTCCACATCCACGGGGATCGCCTGGTGGAAGGACCGCCACCGGGTGAGGAAGGAGTGGACTGACCATGACCAACCTGCGGCATCTGGTCCTGATCGCCATCTTCGGAGCCCTCTGGGGCGCGCTGGAGCTCTCCTTGGGGTCGGCCCTTCATGCCCTTGACGTGCCCTTCTCGGGCCTCTTCCTGGCCGGTGTGGGCATCGCCGTGGCCCTGGTCGGCTACCGGTTCACCCGGAGGCGGGGTTCGGTGGTGCAGATCGGCCTGGTGGCCGCCCTTCTGAAGGCGGCCAGCATCGGCGGCAACGTGCTCATGCCCATGATCGGCATCCTGGCCGAGGCGCTCATTGTCGAGACCGCGCTGGCCCTCACCCGGGGCCGGGCTCGTGGGAGCTACGTGGTGGCCGGCGCCTGCGGCACCCTCTGGCCGCTGGTCCACCCCTTTGTCACTCAAGGGCTCGTGGCCGGCCGGGGCATTCTGACGGTCTGGGGCTGGCTCTTGGAAGACGGCATGGCCCTTCTGGGGTTGCCAGCGGAAGCGGCCTTGGTCATCGTGGGGGTTCTGGTCGCCTTCCACATGGCTGTGGGCGCGGTCGCCGGGCTGATCGCCTGGCAGACCGCGGAGCGGGTGGTCCGACGGGGCGGGATCCAGCATGCCCAGCCCTAGCCGGACGAGGGTGGGAACCGTGGGCCGGTTGGGCCCCCTGGTGCTCCTGGCCGGGGCGGTGCTGGGCGCGGATCTGGCCACCGTCTGGTTATTGGTGGCGGCCACGGTCGTGTGGGTGGCCTGGGTCGACCGGGCGGCGCTCAGAGGCCTGCGGAGTCGCTGGTTCCTCCTCTTCGCGGCCTTCCTGGTCATTCCCCTGAGCCTGTGGGGCGGGCCTCGAACCTGGCAGTGGGGGAGGCTCGCCCTTGCCCCGGCAGGGCTCGAGCTGGGCCTGATCATGCTGGGGCGGACCATCGTCCTCTGGCTGGGGGTGACCACCATCGTGGCGGGGCTCTCCCTCCAGCAATGGTCCGCCCTCTTCGAGCGGCTGGGGCTGCAGGGGTTCGGTTTCACCCTGGGGGTGGCCTTCCACTTCCTGCCGTCGGTCTTGGCCTCGGCCACCGATGCGTGGCATGCTCTCCGGATGCGGGGCGGCTGGAGGGCCTACCGCTGGGAGGCGCCCCAACGCTTCCTCACCACGGTGGTGAGCGGGGCGCTCCGCCACGTGGACGAGATCGCGGCCGCCGCCCAGGCGCGCGGGTACGATCCGGCCAAGCCCCACCGCGCGCCGGAGCGGGTGACGGCCGCCGACTGGAGCGTGGTCGTCCTCTGGGCCGTGGTCTGCCTGCTCCTCCGGCTGACGCCGGGGGCGGCCAGCTTGTTGCGCGGCCCACTAGGTGGCTGACGCTGGGGTGGGGTGGCCCTCGCCGGTGAAGACGTCCAACACCCGTTCCCGGGAGCCTTTGCCGGCCAGGATGAAGAGGACGTCGCCCGGCTCGATCCGGGTGTTCCCTCGGGGGGTGACCACCTGCTTGTGGCGCACGATGGCGCTGACGGCCACGGTGGGCGGCAGGTCCAGCTCGGAGAGGAGCTTGCCTTGGACCTCGGCTCCCGGAGTGATCTCCACCTCGATCAGGTCGGTATCACACTCTTCCACCGCCACCAGCTCCAGGGAGACCGCCTTGGGCCTGGAGACACCCTCCACCAGGCCGAGCCACTTGGCCAGCGGGGAGATGGTGGAGCCCTGGATGAGGGCCGAGGTGAGGACCACGAAGAAGACCAGGTGGAAGATCAGGTCTTGCTGGGGGATGCCGGCCACCAGGGGGAAGGTGGCCAGGATGATGGGCACCGCCCCTTTGAGGCCCGCCCAGGCCAGGAGGAGAAACTCCCGCCAGTTGAAGCCCATCCCCAGGGTGCAGAGGAAGACGGCCACCGGGCGGGAGACGAACATGAGCCCGAGGGTGATCAGAATCCCGGGACCCACCAGCGCGGCCATGTGGCTGGGCCGGACCAGAAGCCCCAACAGGGTGAACATCACCATCTGGGAGAGCGCCGCCAGGCCCTCGTGGAACCGGACCACGCTCTGCCGGTAGGGGATGTCCGCCCCGTTGATGGCGATGCCGAAGACGTAGACGGCCACGATCCCGCTCGCCTCGATCCACGAGGCGACGGCGAAAGTGACGAAGGCGCTGGCCAACAGGAGGAGGGGGTAGAGCCCGCCCGAGTCAAAGCGGATCCGGGTGAGGATCCAGGGGACCAGCCTCCCCATGGCCAGGCCGATCACCAACCCAACCCCCAGCTGCCAGACCATCAGCACCAGGGATTGGCTGACGGAGAGGGATGACGTCTGCACCCAGGTGAGGAAAACCTGGGTGAGGAAGAGAGCCATCGGGTCGTTGAGCCCCGATTCGGCCTCCACCGTCACCTTGAGCCGCTGGAGGATCTCCCGCTCCCGCAAGACCGCGAAGATGGCCGCCGCGTCCGTTGAGCCCACAATGGCCGCAAAGAGCATGGCGACGGGCAGGGCCACCCCCAGGATCTGCCAGGTGAGGAGCCCGGTGATCCCGGCGGTGATGATGACGCCCAGGGTGGCCAGCACCCCGGCGGGCAGGGCCACCGGTCTCAGCTTGGACCAGTCGGTCTGGAGGCCGCCTTCGAAGAGGATGATCACCAACGCCGCGGTGGCGATCAGTTGGGCCAAGACGGCGTCCTCAAAGGTGACCAGCCCCAGGCCCTCCCGGCCCAAGAGCATCCCGGCGCCGATGAAAAGGACCAGCGCGGGAACTCCGATGCGGCTGGCCAGCTTGGTGGAGACGATACCCAGGATGAGGATCACCGAGATCAAGGTGAGTGTCAGAACCACACTGGGATCCATGGGACCATCCTTTCGTGGCCGGACGGCACCTGACACGCGACCGATGGGTCCGCTGGTCTGAATGGCGGGAGGGATCGTTCTCCCCAGACGGTTAGAGAAGCCAAAACCAGCAATTCTCGCCACTCGGGTGGACTCCTGCCGGGATGTCGCCTTCGTTCCGATCCTGGGAATAACCGGATCAGTCTGCACGTTACTGGGCTACTAGACACATCCTGGTCCCTGTGATAACCTGGAGCCGATCTTGTGATTATCATCACAATCACAGATCTGGAGTCGTGCCAAAGGTGGTGTGGGCTATGAGAAGAGCCGGCCGTGGCCTTATCCTGGTCTTCGCTTTGATGCTGGGTGTTTGGGGGAGTGGCGTGCTTAGTCAGGCCGCGCCCGCCATCAGCGACTGTGCCAGCTGTCACGAAGGGGAAGCGGTCCTTTCCCCGAACCACCCGCCAACCGCCGGCATGTCGTGGGACGACTGCGCCTCCTGCCATCCCGATTCGGACCCTGATCTCAACCTGGCCGGATCCATCCCCCTCAGCCACCTCCACGAGCTCCGCGGAATTGACTGTGCTGACTGCCATACCAACATGCCCGATGGCCCGCCAGGCGAGCCCGAGGCCGGAACATGCGAGTCGTGCCATGGGACCATGGAGGACCTGGCCCAGGTGGAGTGGCCCGACAAGCCCAACCCGCATGACTCCCATTTCCCTGGCCTGGAGTGCACCTTCTGCCACCACGTGCACGAGCCGTCCTATGACTTCTGCCTGGAGTGCCACGACTTCGGGTACCAGATTCCGTAAGTGAGGAGGCATGGTGAGGTGCCACAAGCTGATAGCACGAAAAGTCTGAGCCGTCGCGACTTCCTGCGCTACGCGGCGGCGACCGGGGTCGCCCTGAGCGTGGCTGGGATCCCGGCCCGTGTGGTGGATGCGGCCTTCGTGGGTGAGCTGCCCCCGACCCGAGAGTTTGACGTGATTGTCATCGGAACGGGCATGGCTGGCCTGGCCGCGGCCGTCCAGGCTGGCGAGCAGGGTGCCCGGGTGGCCATCCTGGAGAAGCAGCTCAAGCCCCTCTTCGGTGGGAACAGCCGTCTTGCCGGTGGGATCTTCGCGGCCCCCGAGGCCCGCACCGCCGAGGCCAAGGCCCAGTTCATCGAGGACTTCCTGGTCAAGGGCGACTACCGCACCGATGCGGACCTGATCGAGACCCTGGCTGACAACATCCTCGACGACATCGAGTGGCTGAAGAGCCACGGCGTCGAGTTCCTTGAGCCGTCTCCCATGGCACCTTACCGTGTCCTCGGCTACACGGCGGCCCCCGCCAGCTACCAGGGGATGCCCAAGCTGCTCGACACGATGCTGAAGGCGGCCGAGAACCTGGGCGCGGAGACCTTCTTCCAGACCAAGGCTCAGGAGCTCCTCGTGGACGCCTCGGGCAACGTGGTGGGCGTGCGGGCCAAGACCTCCAAGGGCCTGGTGGACTTCCGGGCCAAGGCGACGGTCATCGCCACGGGCGGCTTCGCCGGCAACGGGCAGATGCTGGAGCAGTGGGTTGGGCCCGACGCTGACGAGAGCATGGTCCGGGGGATCAAGTGGGCGACGGGCGACGGGCACATCATGGCGGCCAATGTGGGCGCCCAGCTGATCCAGATGGGCGGCGTCGACACCCTCCACATCGCCGCGGTCCACCCGAAGAACACCGCGTCGGCCAACCCCTTCCAGGTGGTCCCCTACGCGCTGGGGATCAACCGGCTGGGGCGGCGGTATGTCGATGAGTCCCTGGGCTACGTGGCTCACGGGAAGGCGGCCATGAACCAGCCGGGCCTCCAGGTGGCCCTGGTCTTCGACCAGGCGGTGGCCGACATGCCCGAGGGCCAGGCGGTCATCAGCAATTTCGATCGCCTGGGCATCGAGATCATCAAGGCCAACACCCTTGATGAGCTGGCGGCCAAGATCAACGTCCCGGCCGACGCCCTGAAGGAGACGGTCACCTCCTTCAACGCCGCCGTCCAGAACGGGCAGGCGCTGGCGGCCGATCCGCCCAAGGCGGCCCACGCCGTCCGGATCGAGAAGCCTCCCTTCTACGCCCTGTACCCGCTGGGGCCGGGCATCACCCTCACCTTCGGCGGCATCCGCATCAACCTCCGGCGCCAGGCGCTGGATGCGGACGGCAAGCCCATCGGCGGGCTCTACGCGGCGGGCGAGTGCGTGGGCGGCTACTTCCTCGGCGACTACGTGGGCGGAGGCTCCCTCACCCGGTGCTTGGTCGACGGGCGCATCGCCGGCCGGAACGCGGCGCGCGCGTGAGTCAAGAAGGCACCACCATCGCACCAACGCGCCCAGCGGCCCCAGGGGTTCTCCCTGGGGCTGCTGGCTTTGGCGCGCCGCCGGCCTTCAGCGGAGGAGCTCCGCCAGGTCCTGCTGGAGCCGGAACATGGCCAGGTCCTTCTTCTTGGCCTCCACCATGATGTCGAAGTCTCCCAAGGTGCGGGCATAGGCGACCACCGGCCGGACGAACTCGGGATCGACGTAATCGGCATGAGCCCGGGGCTGGCCCTCGCTTCGGGGCGACGAGAGGTGGATCTTGGGCGGCCGGTCGTGCCAGGTGGCGAAGATCTGGGGCAGGAGCTCCCGGAAGTCCTCCCCGTCGTTCCGGCACACGTGGTGGTGGTAATCGAAGACCATGGGGAGCTGGAGGTCTTGGCAGAGCCGGAGGACCTCCGCGGCTGAAAAGGTCTTGTCGTCGTTCTCCAGGCAGAGGCGCTCCCGGGCCCACGGGTCCAGACTCCGGATGGTGGTTGCGGCCTGCTCCAAGGCCCGCTCCCGGTGGCGCCCGGCGCCGCCCAGGTGGAGGAGGATCTTCGCCTGGGGGCCCAGCCCCATCGCCTCGAAGAGGCGGCGATGGTACGCCAGGTACCGGTGGACCCACTGGAGCTTGGCCGGATCCGAGGCGGTGAGGACGCACACCTCGGGGAGGTGGGAGCTGATGCGGACGCCGGCCTCGGCCACCCGCTGGCCGATCTCGGCCATCAAGGGGAGCAGCTCCGGGTCTTCCCACCAGGACCAGCCGTCGGTTGCCGGGTGGGTGGCCAGGGGGATCAACTGCGCGCTCATCCGGTAAAGGGGGATCTGGTGCGCCCGGAGGAAATGGATGATGCGCAAGGTGTTCTCCAGGTTCCGCCGGGACGTGGCCCGGATCCGCTCGATCTGTCCCTCCCGCTCCAGGCCCTCGAGGCTCTTGACCGTCACGTGGCCTGCGGGGGAGCAGCGCCACTCGCTCAGGCAGATGGAGACGAAGCCAAACCCGACGCCCACCGGGTCTCCTCCCGTCTTGAGGCCGCTTCCTTAATAGAGTGCCCTGGGAGAGGCCCTGCCTAGGATGTCCCTGATGCTTTGAGACCGCTCCCGATGCCCCCGACGGGAGAAGGCGTCATAATACCACCAGGTCCACATGAGACGGGGGATGCGCCATGCCAGAGAAGTTTCTCCTGAGTGAGGAGGAGTGGCGGAAGCGGCTGACGCCGGAAGAGTACCGGGTGCTCCGCCAGCACGGGACGGAACCGCCCTGGGAGGGCTGTTTCGTGGGCACCAACGAGCCAGGCACTTATGTGTGCCGAGCCTGCGGGAACCCCCTTTTCCGTTCGGGGGAGAAGTTCGAGTCGGGCACAGGGTGGCCGTCCTTCACCCGGCCCATCTCGGAGGATGCTCTCACCGAGCATGAGGACCGGTCCTTCGGCATGATCCGGACCGAGGTCCGCTGCGCCCGCTGCGAAAGCCATTTGGGCCACGTCTTCCCTGATGGGCCGCCGCCCACAGGCCTGCGCTACTGCATCAACTCCATCGCCCTGAAACACGTGCCGGAAGGTGAGCCCATCCCGCTGGTGACCGAGTAAGCGGGCGGGGGGCGTGGGGTTGACTCTGAGCGCGTGGCGAGGCTCCAGGGGCGGTCCTGGAGCCTGCTTTGGCCGCGCCCTGCTCGCAGGCCTTGCCCCGGTCCATGAGGAAAAGAAGAGGGGCTCCGGGGTCCGCTGGCGTCCCTTCGGGGAGCGGGCGTCTGTCGAAGGCCTCCCCGGCTGCGGGGCCCCGGAGGCCTTTGCTGGCCCAGCCTCCGGTGGCTGGGCCCTGGGAGACCTCAGGTGCAGGCTGGGGGAGGTTGCAGCCTTGGCGCTCACGCCATACCAGGAGCACCATTTGAAACCGACCTTTGAGCGGCTGGGCCGGTGGCTCTTCCATCCCATGGTGGAGGCAAGCTTGGCCCATGTGGTCATGCTGGCCGAGAGGGGGATCTTGGACGAGGCGCAAGCCCGCCGCCTCTGCCAGGCGCTGGTCGGGCTCCGGGCGGTCCAAGCCGAGACGTTGGCCTACACCCCTGACGTGGAGGACATCTACTTCTGGATCGAGCGGGCCCTGGCCCACGAGGTGGGGCCCGAGGTGGCCGCCGATCTCCAGCGAGCCCGGAGCCGGAACGACCTGGATGCTGCGGTCTTCCGGATGCTCCTCCGGACGGACTTGATCCATCTCATCCAGACTATGGCCCGCACCGGCGTCGCCCTGGCCCGCCAGGCCCACGCCATGAGCGACGTGGTGATTGTGGGCTACACCCACCGCCAGCCCGCCCAGCCCACCACCGTGGGCCACGTCTTGGCGGGCTACGGGGAGGCCCTCCTGACCCAGGCCCGAACGCTGGCGGGGGTCCTCCCGGTGATCAACCGCTCCCCGCTGGGCGCCTGCGCCTTCGCCGGCACCGACTTCCCCATCGACCGGAACCGGGTGGCGGAGCTTCTGGGCTTCTCCGGCCTGGTGCACAGCACCTACGAAAGTGTGGCCGGCGCGGACCACTTCGGCCTGGTGGCCGGTGGGGTGGCCACTGCCCTCAGCGGCGGCGCCCGCTTCTGCCGGACCCTCCTGGACTGGTTGGGGGTGGACAAGGGCTGGCTCACCCTCCCCGACGCCTTCGTCCAGGTGAGCAGCATCATGCCCCAGAAGCGGAACCCGGTGGTGTTGGAGCACCTGGTGGCCCTCGCAGGCGACGCGGTGGGCCTGGCCACCGCCGTCCTGGTCAAGAGCCAGGACTCCTTCTACGAGGACACGGACATTGGCACCACCGATGTGCAGCTGAACGTGCGGGAGAGCCTGGCCATCGCGCAGCGCTTCTACCAGCTCCTGGGCGAGCTGATCGCCGTCTTGCGGGTGGGCCGGGTGCCTGCGGAGGCGGAGATGATCGGCCAGTACGTCACCACCACCCAGGTGGCCGACACCCTCACGGCCCTGGGCCTCCCCTTCCGGCAGGCCCACAGCGTCGTGAGCCGGCTGGTGAAGAGCGGTAAGACGCCAAGCGCGTGGCGCGCGGCCGATCTCCAGGAAGCGTGTCAGGCCGTCACGGGGCACGCCTTGGAGGCGGCCCCCGAGGAACTGGAGGCCCGCCTCCGGGAGGCCCTCAACCCCTTCCGGGTGCTGGAGCGGGCCACGCCCGGCGGGCCCGGGCGGCAGGCGGTGCGCGAGCTGGCCACGGAGCTGGAGGCGGCCTTCACCGATCTGGCGGGCCGGATGGACCAGGAGCAGGAGCGCCTGACCCAAAGCCGGCGTCTCCTGGACCAAGCCTTGCGGGAGCTTGGGGTGAGGCTCGAAGCTTGAGGGGTCAGGGGGAGACGGTGGACCAGCACCCACGCCACCAGACGAGGCGGCCACCGTCCGGTGGCCGCCTCGGGTTCTGTCGGCCGCGGCAGGCCTTCAGGGATTGAAGATCTGGAGGGTCCCTGTCCCGCTCTCCCACTGGCCGAAGGTCACCGGGGCGTAGGTGCCGTCCACCTCCCGGGCCACCATGGCATCGTACACGCCCACGGCCGCGTCGCCGTTCCCGTCCAGGAGCTTGTGGCCGCTGGCCCCGAGGAAGAGGCGGGCCACCTCCGGGAAGGCGTCCCGGGCCCGGGCCCCGTCGTACTCACCCACCACCAGGGTGGTGAGGGCCGCGAGCCAGGCGGCGTCGTACATGTACAGGGCCCATGGGCTCGGTTCCTGGCCGTACCGCTCCCGGTACTTCTGCTCGAACGTGGCCCGCACCGGGTTGGCCGGCGGGGTGGGGAAGAAGCCCTTCATCTGTACCTGGGCCATGAAGGCTCCGATCTCGAGGGGCGCGTGGGGCGGGAAGAACGTGGGTGAGAAGGCATCCTTGCTCCCATACCAGCGCGCCTGCCGGAGAGTGGGGTTGAGACGGGCGTGGCCCAGGATGTTCAACCCGTCGGGCTGGAAGGCAACGAGCATCACCGCCGTCTGCTCCACGCCCAGCTGGCGGAGCCTCCGGGCCAGCTCGTTCACCTCGGCCGCGTAGTCTCCCTGGTCGGGATCGTAGGCCAGCAGCTCAGCCCGGTTCCCGGCCGCTTCGAAGGCTTCCTTCAAGGCCTGGGCCATGCCGGCCCCATAAGAATCACCGCGGTGGAAGATGAGCACCTGCTCGAAGCCGTCCCGCTCCAAGAGGGCGGCCACCGCGCGCCCCTGGAGGGTGTCGGGCGTCACCAGCCGGTAGAGGAAGTCGTCGGGGATGGCCAGGGCGGGGCTGGTGGACGACGGGCTGATCACCAGGATCTGGTTGGCGTTGGCGAAGGCCCGCAGGCCCGAAGCGGCCCCGCTGGACCAGGGCCCGATGACGATCTGGACCCCCGCGGCAGCCAGGCTCTCCAAGGCAACCAAACCACCCTCAGGCGACGTGCCCGTATCCTCAATGATCAGCCGGAAGCGGACGGGCGAGCCGACCCTCTCGAGTAGGGCGTGGATCTCTTCAACAGCCATGGTGGCCGCGTCCCGGAGGAAAGGCCCTTCCGCGGCTCCGCCGCCCGTCAGGGGGATGAGCACCCCGATGGGGTAGGTGGTGGTCTGAGCCCAAGCAGCGCCAACGGTAGCCAGCAGGAGCCCAAGGGTAAGAGCCAAGATCCGCAACCGCACAGGAACGCCTCCTTTCAGAAGTATGGGACGGACCTCAGAGACAGCGAAGCCAGCCAGAGCGGCCAAGGGCGAACTGGGAGACGACAGCTCTAGAAGCGCTGGGAGCGTCCGAAAACCCGGTTCACCACCTCCCCATGCTGGGTGATCTCGCTGGCTGGCCCCTGGGCCACCACCTCCCCGTTGACCAGCACGTAGGCCCGGTCACTTACCTCCAGGGCCCCGGCCACGTTCTGCTCCACGAGGAGGACCGCGACCCCCTCGGCACCGATCTGCCGGATCATCTGGAAGAGGTGATTGGCCACGCTGACGCTGAGGGCGGCCGTCGGCTCATCGAGCAGAAGAAGGCGGGGCTGGCCCACGAGGGCCCGGGCCATGGCCAGCATCTGGCGCTCGCCCCCGCTCAAGGTGCCGGCGGGTTGGCGCCGCCGTTCGGCCAGCCGGGGGAAGCGCTGGTAGCTCCGGTCGATGGCCTCCCGGATCTGGGCCCGGCGCCAGCCGGCCTGGACGAAGGTGGCCATCTCCAGGTTCTCCTCCACCGTTAAGCCGGGGAAAACGTTCTCCCGCTGGGGCACGTACCCGATGCCGGTTCGGGCCAGCCCTTCGAGCGCCAACCCCGTCACGTCTCGATCGTCGAGGAAGACCTGGCCGCCGAAACGGTCCGCGAGCCCGCAGATCCCTTTGACCAACGTGCTCTTGCCGCTGCCGTTGGGGCCCAAGACAGCCACCACCTCGCCGGGGTCCACGTGGAGGGAGACCTGCTGGACGATGACCGCCTTCCCGTAACCGGCCGTCATCTGGTGGACCCGGAGCCGGGGAGCCGGTGGGGCTTGCCGGAGTGGGGTCATGGGTGGGCTCCCTCCCGGCGCGGGCCCCAGTGGGCGGTGCCAAAGTAGGCCTCCAGCACCCGGGGTTCTTCGGCGATGGCGCCCGGCGGGCCATCGGCCAGGAGGCGGCCCTGGTGGAGGACGAGCACCCGGTCCACGTGATCGAAGAGGAGGTCGAGCCGGTGCTCGATGGTAAGCAGGGTGATTCCCTGCTCCTCCCGCAGGCGGCGGAGCTTCTGGAAGATCCCCTGGGCCAGGGCGGGCGCCACCCCCGCGGCCGGTTCATCCAGGAGGAGCAGGCGGGGCTGGCCCATCAGGGCCCGGGCCGTCTCCAAGAGCTTCATCTGGCCGCCGGAGAGCTCCGAGGCCAGGAGCGGGGCCTGCCCGGCGAGCCCGAAGGCCGTGAGCCACCAGGCCGCCCGCCGGGCCGCCTGGCGCTCGGCCTCCACGAAAGGGCCGGGCGCCAGGGCCGCGGCCAGCCCTTCCCCAGGGTGGTCCTTCTCAGCCACCAGCATGTTCTCGAGCCCATCCATGCTGCTGAAGAGCCGGGGGATCTGGAAGCCCCGGACCAGACCGAGGCGGGCGATCTGGTGCGGCGGCAACCCGACCAGTGACCGGCCAGCGAACCGGATTTGGCCTCCGTCGGGCCGTTCCACCCCCGAGAGCAGGGAGAAGAGGGTGCTCTTGCCGCTCCCGTTGGGACCGATGAGGCCCACCCACTCCCCCTCGGCCACGGTGAAGGTGAGGCCGTCCACGGCCGTGATGCCGCCGAACCGCTTGGTGAGCCCTTCCACTTCAAGCAGCGGCACTGGTTCAAGAAGAGACACCGAGGTGGCGCACCTCCTCCCGGGCGGCGGTCCGGACCCGGCCTTCGGGGGCCAGCCCTTGCGGCCGGTACAAGATCAGAAGCACTAGGAGCACGCCGATCAGCGCGTGGCGGGCGTAGTTGATGTCCACCGGCAGCTGCAGGCCCAAGAGGGCTAGGAAGGAGGGGCGGGTGAAGCGGTCGATGGCGGTCATGATGAGGGTGCCCGCGACCACGCCCCGGTGGTTGCCCGCCCCGCCCAGGATCACCATGAGGAGGACGGTGAAGGTGAGCTGGCTGTCGAAGTCTTCGGTGCCGACGAACTCGGTGAAGAAGGCGTACAAGACGCCGGCCACCGCCGCCAGGGCCGATCCCACGGCCATCACCTGGGCCTTCACCCAATGGGTCCGCTTCCCCAGGACCTGGGCCGCCAGCTCGTCATCCCGGACCGCCTTCATCAGCCGCCCGAAGGGGGAGTGGGTGATCCGCTCCACCAGGACGTATGCGCCCGCTGCCAGAGCCAGGACCAGGCCGGCGTAGGCCAAGCCCCGGGGTCCCGCTCCTTCGATGAAGCGGAAGGGGTTGGGGATGCCGCCCAGGCCGTGGGGCCCCCCGATGAACCCTTCCGTCGCCCGGACGTACACCCGGGCGATCTCAGCCACCACCAGGAGGATCAGGGCCAGGTAGACATCCTGCACCCGGAGGGCCGGGGAGGAGAGCAGGGAACCCAAGGCGGCGCCCACGAGGGCCGCGAGGACCAGACAGAGCAGGAAGAGCCCGATGGCGAGCCACGGCTCCGAGCGGGCCAGCTCTTCCCGGAAGACGGCCGCCTCCGCCGACCAGGGCACCAGGCTGGCCCCGCCCAGGGCCAGCATGAGGCGGGAGACGACAAAGGCGCTGGTGTAGGCCCCCACCGAGTAGAAGAAGACCTTGCCGAAGTTGGGCAGCCCCGTCAGGCCGTACTCCAGGTTCATGCTCAGGGCCAGGATCAGGTAGATCCCAAAGAAGGTGACAAAGGAGACGACGAGGGGCGTCAGATCCACCGGCGCGACCTCCCTGGGGTAAAGAGGTCTCCTAGACCCGAGGGTCGGAAGAGCAGGACCAGCACCACCATGGCAAAAGTGATCAGGGTGCGGAACTCCAACGGCACGCCGGCCCAGGCGTTGGCCAGGGTGATGCCCACGTTCTCCCCCAGACCCACCACGTACCCGCCCAGGATGGTGGCGTAGACGTTGGTCAGGCCGCCGAGGATGGAGGCGGCCGCCAGCCGCAGGAAGAGGAGCGCGCCCAGGGCGGGCTGGATGTTGGCGTAAACCGCCCAGAACCCCCCGCCCAGCCCGGCCATGGCGCCCGCGATCAGCCATGCGAGGCGCCGGAGGCGGGCGACGGGGATGGCCGATGCCCGGGCCAGGTCAGGGTTTTCGGCCAGGGCTCGCATGGCCTTGCCCGTGCGGCTCCGGGTGAGAAAAAGGTGGAGCAGCAGAGAAAGGCCCAGAGCGGCCGGCACGACCTGGAGGTGGAGGCTGGTCACCGCGGCGTAGCCGACGAAGCCGACCAGATCCACCATCACCCGGGCTTTGATGTTGAGCCAGCCGCCGGCGTCGGCCGCCAGGTAGATGAGGTGCCGGAGGATGATGGAGGCGCCAATGGAGGCGACCAGCAGGTAGAGGGGCGAGGCCCGCCGGGCCATCAGGGGTTTGTAGATGAGCTCATCGAGGGTGAGGGCGGCGAGGGCTCCGGCTGCGGCCCCGAGGACGAGGGCGGGGAGCAGGCTCAGCCCGCTCAGGTTGACGGCCAGGGCGGCGGCGTACGCGCCCAGGGTGACCAGCTCCCCGTGAGCAAAGTTGATCACCCGGCTCACGGCGTAGGTGAGGGTGAGCCCGACCGCCATCAGGACGAAGAGACTCCCCATGAGGATTCCCTGAAAAAGGGACGGCGTAAGCTCCTCCCAAGGCATGACGTGGCTCCTTACGGGGCGGGCCGGCACGATGGCCCGCCCGAGTCCGTTCTCTGCTTCGAATCCGGCACGATGGTTGGGTTCCATTCGGCTGATGTCCCAAAAATCCTTCCAAAACGGAGGTGTGACGGGTTTCACACATTAGTGAGCGCCGGTCGGAGGCGGGGCGAATGGGCCTCGCCGTGGGGCGCCCCCCTGGAGGATTCATCCCCCTTCAGTCCGAAGGTACCCCGAGTGTGGCCGGCGTGGACCAGGACGGGGAGGATGGATGGCTTGGACTGGGCGTTGAGCGTGATGGAGCAGTGGGGGTACCCGGGAGTGGCGCTTCTGGTCTTGCTGGAGAACCTCTTCCCGCCCATCCCGTCCGAGGTGATCCTCCCCTTCGCCGGGTTCCTCACCACCCGGAGCTCGGTCACCATTCTGGGGATGGTGGCCGCAGCCACCCTGGGCTCCGTTCTGGGGGCCTTCGCCCTCTATCTGGTCGGGGCCTGGTTCGGCCGGGAGCGGATCCTCTGGATCGCGTCCCGGTACGGGCGGTACCTCTCCGTCAAGCCCGAGCATGTGTTCCAAGCGGAAGGGTGGTTTGAGCGTTACGGCCCTACCGCCGTCTTCCTCTGCCGCATGGTGCCCATTATGCGGAGCATCATCTCGGTGCCAGCTGGGCTGATCCGCATGGGCCTGGCCCGTTTCGCCCTCTACACCGCGCTCGGAACCCTCATCTGGAACACCACCTTGGTCACCGTGGGCGCGCTCCTGGGGGCCTCGTGGCCCCTGGTCTCCAGGTGGGTGGGGTACTACCAGGACGTGGTCATCGTTCTCATCCTTACGGGCGCGGTCCTCATCCTTGTCCGGCTTCTGCTCCAGCGGCTTCGCCGGTAGCAAGCGAGGAGAGGGGAGTCCCCCTCTCCTCGCTCCTGTTTTCCATCCGCCTCTTAGTGCGCCCGCTCGATCAACGACCGCGGATCCCACGCGCCCCGGCCTACCGCGGGGACAAATTCCTCCACGTTGTCAGGGGAAAAGCGGAGGGTCTGGCCCAACTCAGCCGAGCGGTAGGCGGCCATGAGGAGCTGGGTCACCAGGAGACCGTCGTGCAGGGTTTCCCGGGGCATGCGGCCTTCGGCGAAGGCGGTCGTCATGTGCCGGTTCTCGTCGGTGTAGCCGTACACGACCGCCTCGTCGCCCAAGTACGGCATCTGACCTTGCTCCGCAGACTGCTTCTCCACCAGGTCCTCGCCCGCGGGGCCCGTCACGTTCCGGCTGAAGAAGACCTTGGACTCGGGATCGAGGGTGTTGATCATCAGGGAGTACTCCGGTCCCAAGAGCTCGAAGGTAAGCCGCAGGCCTGCCCCGACGAAGCTCCAGGAAGTGTTGGCCTGCGCGACGACCAATCGGCCATCGGCCGTCTCATAAACGATCTCGACCGAGGCGTAGTCCTCGGCAGGCGCCCTGGTGTAATCCACCTCAGGACCATACTGCGCCTTGAGGAGTTCGGCGTACCGGGGCTGGCTCCACTTGAGGCTCGCGATGGTCGCGGTGATGGCTGCGGGGCGCAAGAAATCGGGTCGATCCGGGGGAGTGAGGAGGTACCGAGTGGCCTCCACCGAGTGGCACATCATGTCGCTCAGCACACCGCCGCCCTGGAGGTGTCCCTGCCAGAACCAGGCCTTGTGGGGGCCGCTGTGCTCTTCGGATGCCCGAGCCAGGTACGGCTCGCCGGCCAGGGCCGCCCCACGACGCCAGAGGATCTCCTTCCCTCGCACCACCGAGGGCGCAAAGACTTGGTTTTCGAGGTAGCCGTGGAGCAGACCAGCGCTCTCCACCAGCTCCAGGATGCGCCGGGCCTCCTGGACCGTCCGGGCCAGAGGCTTCTCAATGGCCACGGCGCGGATCTTGGATCGCCCAGCCTTCACCTCGTCGACGATCGCCTCGATGACCGGCAGGCGAGCGTAGTTGGGGACCAGGATCCAGACCGCTTCCACCTCAGGGTGGCGGGCGAGTTCCCGCACATCGGTGAAGACGGCGGGCTCCCCGACGCCCAGTTCCCGGCAGGCTTGGGCCAGCGCTTGGGCGGAGGCCTCCGTAGCGGAGGTGACGGCTACGATATCCCCATCCCGAACGCCCTGCCAGCTGCGGGCGTGGAAGTGCCCGATAAAGCCGCTACCTACCATACCGACGCCGATTCGACGCGCCACGATAGTCCCTCCTCATTTGCTGTTCTCCGGTTGTTTCCCGAGTCACTGGCGCAGGGCCCGTTGGCGGCCGTAGGCTGCCAGGAGGAGCACCAGGACCAGACCGTGGATGACTTGCCGTGCCGCCTCGCCCAGGCGGAGGGTGGTCAGGATGGACTGGAGCAGGGTGAGGACGATGGAGCCCGCCACCGTTCCCGTGTAGCTCCCCACCCCGCCGGCCAATGATGTTCCACCCACCACCACCGCCGCGACCGAGCGGAGCACGTAATCGCCGCCGATGTCCAGGAAGACCGTGGTCGTGTACCCTACGAAGAGGAAGCCGGCTAAGGCGGCCAACATCCCACTGGTGCCGTAGATAACCACCAGCATGGGCCGTACGTGGATGCCTGAGAGGGCTGCAGCCCGTCGGTTGGCACCAATGGCGTACAGCCGTCGGCCGAAGGATGTCCGGCCCAAGAGGAGCGACATCAGCACCGCCAGGCCAAGCCAGATGACCAGGATGCCTGGGATTCCCCCGATCCAAGGGCTCGTCACCAGCTCGTTGAGGATCGGTGCCGCTCGCCCCTTGGGGATGCCCTGGGTGTAGAGCAGGGTGAGCCCCTGAACGACGCCGCTCATGCCAAGAGTCATGACGAGCGGAGGAATGCGCAAGAAGGCGACTCCCACACCGTTGACAGCTCCCAGAGCGAAGCCCACAGCCAGGATCTGAGCCAAGGCCTGGAGGACGAGAGCATCCCGCCCTTGCGTGATGTGGGCGGTCATCACCGCCGCCAGGCTCATGACCGCACCCACCGACAGATCAATGCCCTCCCCACCCGAGAGGACCACCAGCGTCTGACCAGCGGCGACGATGCCCAGGAAGGAGGCGACGCGAAGGACGTTCAGTACCTGGCGGGTGCTCAAGAAGCCGGGTGACAGAAGCTCACCGACCACGAAGAGCACCAGGACGAGCCCGTAGGCGATGGCGCTCGGTGTGAGGAACCGCCTCAGGCGGACGGTGAGCGCCCCGGCATTGGGATCGAGGGGGGGCTGGGCCAATCCAGGATGCATCTCGCCGGACGGGGTGGCTCTCTGTTCTGAGGTCATGCGGACCGCCTCCTTCCCCGGCCGCCTGCCGCCAGGGCCAGCGCAGCGATGATGATGAGCCCTGAGATGAAGTCCTGGTAGAAGGGCGGGACGTTGGCAAAAAAGATGATGTTCCGGATCAAGCCCAGAACGATAGCACCTACCACGGCGCCGCCCGCCCCGCCCGTACCTCCGGCCAGTGGTGTGCCCCCGATGACGACGGCTGCGATGGTATTCATGGTGAGGGGGGAGCCGATCAGCGGGTCACCAGAGGCGATGTCGGCGGTGAGGAAGACGCCCGCCAGGCCGAAAAAGAGCCCCCCCAACCCGTAAGTGAGCATCCGGACGCGCTCCACGGGTAGACCACTGGCGAAGGCTGCTTGGGCATGGCCGCCAACGGCATAAAGGAACTGTCCCATCCGGCTTCTCTTGAGGATCACCCAGAGCAGGATGACCAGGATCAGTAAGAAGACCACGCTGGGGATCCCGAGGAAGCTGGCCCGATAGAGCCGGTAGAGGGGGATCGGGGCTTGCCCGCCCGGCACCGGGAGCACGGCCAGGGCCAGTCCCATCCAAACGAAGTTGGTGGCGAAGGTAGCGACGATGGCCTGCAGGCGGAGGGAGGCGACCAAGAGGCCGTTGAGAAGCCCCGCCGCGACGGCGACGAGCAGGCTGACCAGTACCGCAGCGAGGGTGCTCCAACCGCTCTCAGTCCCCCAGACACCCGCTAGGGAGACCAGAACGACGTTCACCAAGGTGATAATGCCGCCTGCGGAGAGGTCGATGCCCCCGCTGAGGACGATGATGGCCTGTCCCACGGCGGCTGCGATGAGGGGAAGAAAGGTGGCCAAGTTGGACCGGATTACCGGCAGGGTAAGGAGGTTGGGCTGGAGGATGGCGTTGACCACCAGCACCCCCCCGAGCACTCCCAGGCTGGCCAAGAAGGGCAGGCTCCGCCGGAGGACGGAAGGTAACGGGGGCCGTTGGATGATCAGGCGAGCATCCTGTCCATTAAGCATGGCTCATCCCCTCTTTCCTGTCCGACGATCCCAGGCGTAGAGAGGCACCTACCAACTCCTGCTCCGTCAGGCGCTCGCCCCGAAGTTCATCGACTACCCGGCCTTCGTAGAGGACCAGGATCCGGTCGGAGAGGGCTAAGAGCTCGCTGTCGTCGCTGGAGTTAAGGATCACAACCAGGCCTGCGTCACGAAGGTCCTCCACCACGCGGTAGAGCTCGTTCCGGGCCTGGACGTCGACACCCTTGGTGGGATCATCCAGGAGCAGGATCTTGGGTTCGGTGAGGAGCCACTTGCCCACCACCACTTTCTGCTGGTTGCCGCCGCTCAGTGTGGCCACTGAGTCGTCAAGGCTCCCAACCTTCACCTGGAGTCGGTTCAGCATGTGTCGGGCCGCGTTCCGTTCCCGTTGGAGCGAGAGCCATCCCGCCCAAGACCGGTGGGCCAGGCTGGGGAGAGTGATGTTTTCCAACACCGAGCGGATCATGAACAGCCCTTCCTGCCCGCGGTTGCCCGGCACCAACACCATTCCGTGGCGGATGGCGTCCGCGGGCTGGCCCAGCCGCACGGGCTTGCCGTCGATTTCGACCCGGCCGGCCGCGTGGGGGAGGTCGCCGAATAAGGCCCTCAACAGGTCCGACTGGCCCTGGCCCTGGAGCCCTCCCAGGCCGACCACTTCGCCAGCCCGGGCTTCCAGCGAGATCTCGTCCAAACAGCCTGCGACCCGAAGGCCCTCCACCCGTAGCCGGACGGGACGACTCATAGGTCGCGACCTACCTCTCCGCTCCAACACCAGGTCCTCACCCGTCATGAGCCGGAGAAGATCCCGCTCTGGCGTCTCCGCGAGATCCACTGTTCCGACCACCCGTCCGTTGCGGAGGATGGTTGCCCGCTGGCAAAGCTCGTACACCTCCCCCAACCGGTGCGAGATGAAGAGAATCCCCGTTCCAGCGGCACTCAGTTCCCGGACCACCTGGTTCAGCGCGTCCACCTCATGCCGCCGCAAGGAGGCGGTCGCCTCGTCGAGGATGAGGATCTCTGGGTCCCGGCTGAGGGCCTTGGCGATCTCCACAAGCTGTTGGTCCGCAGGCGAGAGTTGTCCCACGGGCTCGTGGAGGGGGAGGCGACGGTCCAAGTACTGCTCCAGCCGGTGGAGGACCTCAGCCGCTCGCTGCCACAGCGCCTCCCTGTGGATAAAGCCCGCACGGGTTGGTTCCCGGTTGAGGAGGACATTCTCGGCCACTGTGAGCTGGGGTATGAGGCTCAGCTCTTGGTAGACGGCGGCAATCCGCAACCGGTCCATATCGGCGGGGCCGCTGATCTTCTCGACGCGGCCCCGGATCCGTACCTCGCCGGCATCGGGCGCAACCACTCCCGTGACCACCTTGGCCAGGGTACTCTTGCCTGAACCGTTGGCGCCCAAGAGAGCGTGAACCTCACCGGCCTGGCATTGTAGGGATGCTCCGTCCAGGGCGACCACCCCGCCGAAGCGCTTGCGAATACCCACGGCCTCTAACAAGGGAACGGCGTTTCCGCCCACATTCACCCCCCCTTTGGTCAGGCGTCCGCGAGGCCAGCCCTGTGAAGAACCACGACTTCCCACGGATACGTGCTATCTGCCGTCAGCGAACGAGGCCCCCGGGGGGGAGCACGTTCCCCCCAGGGGCCGTCCAGTTTCCACTTATGAAATACTCGAGGGCTTCTTCCTCGGTCAGCCAACCATCCAGGGAGTAGGCATCGGAGAAGTCTTGGTACTGAGCCCACAGTTCATCGAAGTTTTCGTTGGTGACGGTGCCGGGGATAGGCACGTAGAGGGTGTTGCCCCGAGCCAGGATGCCGTCCTTGAACTCCCGGCCCAGGAGGACCTGCATACCAATGCGAAGACCGCTGGCTGCAATGCCCGGTGGGTTGATGACTCCGATACTCTTGAAGCCCCGGCTACGCAGATCGTTCCAGATCCGCATGTACCCGACCCGGGCTTCGCCGGTCATGACAGGGAGTTCCCGGCCCGAGTTGAGCACTGCCCGGAGCGCGCCCTCCGCCGTGCCGTCCTGGGCCCAGACCCCGTCGATCTCCGGGTAGGTGGCCAAGAGGTCAGACATCCGTTGCTGGCCCGTGGCCTGATCCCAATCGCCGTGAACCATGGTGAGGAGTTCGAGATCCGGGTACTGGCTGAAGACGTCCCGAGCGCCGCGCCACCGATCCTCGTTGGCCGGATGGCCCGCCAGCCCGTTGATGGCCACGATCTTGCCCTTGCCCCCCAAGGTTTCCGCCAGCCAGCGGGCCGAGATGCGGGCCCACTCAGCCTGGTCGATGACCACGTTGATGGCCTTGGGGCTGGTCACCTCCTGGTCGACCACGACCACCACGATGCCCCGGTCTACCGCTTCCTCGATGACGGGATTGAGGGCAGTCTGCGAGTTGGGGTTAATGATGATCAGGTCGAAGCCTCGGTTGATCATGTTCCGGAGCTGGGCAATCTGGGCAGTCACGTCGGGGCCGGCATGGTTTACGTAGAGGTCCCCGGTGACGAGCCCTTTTGCCTTGTACTCCTCGAAAACGACGCGAGCGCTCTCGACCATCTGGGTCCGCCATTCGCTACCGACGAAACCGTTGCTGATGGCAACCCGGAAAGGTGGTTCCTTAGCAGCTGCGGGTACCGCCAGAGCAACCGAAACGACCACCGCGAGGACGAAGACCGATGCCCAGCGCGTCCAACCGTGCATGGTAAACCTCCCTCTCCATTTCGGTTGTTGCTCGCCCTATCTGATGGTTACCGACTAGGGGTTTATCGGTAGCCAGCCATCCGTTATGCCCGAAGCGGGGTCTACGAGCCTACGAGTCATCCATCACCTCCCTCGACATCCCCTTGTGGCCACCTCGGGCAATGGTCAGTGGCACGATACCCTCCACCGCGACGGCAGCGGCACCGAGAAGGCCCGCTTGCTCGCCTAACTCAGAGATGAGGAGTTCCGGAACGAAGGGACTTGTTTGCACCAACCGATCTTGAACGGCGTCGCGGAGCAGGTCTCCAGCGAGGGAGACGCCACCGCCCAAAATGATGGCCTCGGGGTCCAACAAGACCACAATGTTCGTCAAACCCAAGGCTAGGTTTTCAGCTAACTGATCGAGAACGGCCCGTCCCACGGGGTCGCCTTGTGCGGCTGTATCCATCACCGCTTCAGCTGTCAATTCTGTGGACTGGAGTATAC
>PIUA01000005.1 GCA_017577405.1 Bacillota bacterium | reverse complement strand
ACCCCCCGGTTAACAGCCGGGCGCTCTACCATTGAGCTACCGAGGAACGCCACCAACCGCCGCTTGCAGCGGCTTTCGCGAGCCCGGGCGGGCCCGCGGCCCTCATTATAGCCGCGCCCACCCGGACTCGCAAGCGGGGGCCAGTCCTCAGACGCCCATGATGTGGTAGCCGGCGTCCACGTAGATCACCTCGCCGGTGATCCCGCTGCTCAGAGAGCTGGCCAGGAAGACGGCCGCATCGCCCACCTCGTGGTGCTCAATGTTCCGCCGGAGGGGCGCCTTCTCCCGGTGGTGCTGGAGCATCCCGGTGAAGCCGGCGATCCCCCGGGCGGCCAGGGTGTTGAGGGGGCCTGCGGAGATGGCGTTCACCCGGATCCCCGCCTCGCCCAGCTCCCAGGCCAGGTAGCGGACGCTCACCTCCAGCCCTGCCTTGGCCACGGCCATCACGTTGTAGTTGGGCACCACCTTCTGGGAGGCGTAGTAGGTGAGGGCGAGGATGCTCCCGCCGGGCTTGATGAGCGGGCGGAAGGCCCGGGTGAGGAGGATCAAGGAGTAGGTGCTCACCTCCAGGGCGGTGCGGAAGGCCTCCCGGGAGGTTTCCAGGAAGGGCTGCTCCAAGGCCTCGCTGGGCGCGTAAGCGAGGCTGTGGACCATCACGTCCAGCTCCCCCACCTGCTGCCGGACCTGCTCGGCCGCCCGGGCCGCCGCCTCATCGGTGGCGACATCCAGCTCGACCAGGACCGGCTCCTTGGGGAGTTCGGGGATCAGGGCCCGCACCTTCTCCCCCAGGCGCTCGTTCTGGTACCCCAGGACCAGCTCGGCCCCTTCCCGGGCAAAGGCCTGCGCGATGGCCCAGGCGATGCTCCGCTTGTTGGCCACGTTGAAGATGGCGGCCTTCTTCCCCTGCAACAGCATAAGCCTCATTCCTTTCCACTCGAAGCTCCGGCAGCGCGGCGCCCCGCTGGGGATTATTCCCACCGGAAGCGCCAGGCCGCCACGCCGATCCCCACCACCGTCCAGAGGAGGAGGGCGGTCAGCTCTCCTGCATAATCCACCAGGGTGCCCGTCCCTTCCGCCACGCCCCGGAGCGCGTCCACCAGGTGCGCCAGGGGCAGCCGGTCCAGGACGGGACGGAGCGCCTCCGGCATCATCTCCCGGGGCCAGAAGACGCCGGAAAGGAACATCATGGGAAAACCGATCACGTTCCCCAGGTTGTTGGCCGCTTCCGCCGTCGGCGAGAGGGTGGAGATGGCCATGCCCATGGCCAGAAAGGCGACGGAGCCGAGGAGGCAGATGAGGAAGTACTGGACCAGATCGCCCCGGGTTTGGGCCCCGAAGACGTAGGTCCCCACCAGGAAGATGATGGTCACCTCCATCAGGTTCCGGGCGGTGAAGCGGCCGATGAGGCCCACCAAGAACCCGCCGGGCGGGAAGGGCGTGGCCAGCACCCGCTTGAGGAGCTTCTGCTCCCGGTAGTTGGCCACCACCCAGGTCACTCCCATGAGCCCCGTTTGCATGAGGGTCATGGCGATGATGCCGGGCAAGAGGTAGTCGAACATGTCGAACCCCGGGCTCCCACCGGCCTCCTGGACCTCGACCGTCATCAGGGCCGGCCGGCCGCTGATCCCCTGCTCCAAGCGGGTCACCACGTCCCGGATGATGGAGACCCCCAGATCCGCCACCTGGCTGCCCGGCCGGTGGTAGACGGTGATGGTCTGAGGCCCGGAGCCGGCGGTCCCAGGCCGGTCAGGCCAGGCCCCGGCCGGCAGGGCGACCACCAGGCTGGCCCGCTGCTCAGCCAAGGCCGCCAGGGCCTCGTCGAGACTCGCCTCCTCCCAGACGGTGAAGACCTCGATCTGGTCCAGGGTCTCCACGAACCAGTCCGAGAACCATCCAGCCTCTTCAGCCTGCCGGACCACCGCCACATCGAACTGAACCGAGGCCTCCCCGAAGACGGTCCCGATCAACCCCATCAAGAGCAGGGGGAAGAGGATGCCCCAGAAGACCGAACTCCGGTCCCGGAAGTAGGTGAGGAAGCTCATCCGGACCACGGCCCAGACGCCCTTCATCATTCCCGGAGCTCCCTCCCGGTGAGCTGGAGGAAGACGTCCTCCAGGCTGGCCTGCTCCACCCGCAGGCTGCGGAAGGCAAGCCCCTCCGCCGCCTGCAGCTCGCTCAGCCCCCGCAAGGTGGCGGTCGCATCCCGAGTGCGGAGGAGGACCGTCGGCCCCCCGGGCTCGGGCACCGAAACCGCCTCCACTGCCGGCAGGCGGCGGAGCCGGTCGCTCAGGGGCTCCGCCCCCGGCTCAGGGCCGCCGTTGGGAACCGGAAGACCGGCCGCGGGCGTCGCCAGGCCGTAGGGCAGTTCGAGGATGATCCACGCCCCGGGGGCGTGCTCGGCCACCAGCCGGTCCGGCCGGTCCAGAGCCAGGAGGCGGCCCCGGTCCATGATGGCCACCCGGTCGCAGAGGGCCTCCGCCTCCTCCATGGAGTGGGTGGTGAGGATGAGGGTCCGGCCCTCCCGGCGGATCTGCCGGATCATCTCCCAGAGGTTCCGGCGGGCCTGGGGGTCCAAGCCAGTGGTGGGCTCATCAAGGAAGACGATACGGGGATCGTTGATCAAGGCCAGGGCGATGGAGAGGCGCTGCTTCTGCCCGCCCGACAGGTTCCGGACCAGGACCCGGTGCCGGTCCCTCAGCCCCACCCGCTCCAAGACCTGGTCGACAGGGAGGCCCCTCCGGTGGAAGGCGGCGAAGGTCTCCAGGGTCTCCCGGACGGTGAGCAGGTCGAAGAACCCTGCCTCTTGCAGCTGAACGCCGATGACGGCCCGGACCGCCCGGGGGTCGTCCACCACCGAGTGGCCCGCCACCTCCACCCGCCCCCCGTCGGGCCGGCGCAGGCCCTCGAGGATTTCGAGGGTGGTGGTCTTCCCGGCCCCATTGGGCCCCAGCAGGCCAAAGACCTCGCCCTCGTCCACGGTGAAGCTGACGTGGTCCACGGCCAGCACCCGGCCGTACCGTTTCACCAGGCTCTCCACCCGGACCATGACCCGGGCCGCCACAGTGCTCCCCCCTTGCCACCCTGCCGGGGAACCTTCGCCTGGCGAGCGGTCTTTCCTCCACCGAAAGAGGAACCGTTCTTGACGGACGCGGCCATCTCCCGATAGGATGATACCCGTGGGGGTATATGGGCCGGGGCGGCCCCGGTCCGGGAAGGAAAGGGGGAGGGACCGTGCGGCTCAACGTGGGCACCACCGATCGGATCCTACGGGTCGTGGGCGGCGTGGCCCTGATCCTGATCGGCTTCTTGGCCCTCGCCGGGACGGCTCGAGTGGTGGCCAGCCTCATCGGCGTGGTGCTCCTGGCGACGGGCGGTTCGGGGTACTGCCCCATCTACAGCCTCTGCGGGCGAGGCACCCTAACACCCCGGGTGGACCCCCCCGACCGCTGACGGCAGGCAGCACCGGTGGGACGCACCGAAGAGGCGAGGCCGCCCGGCGACCCCGCCAGGGCGAACGGCCGCCGGCACCGGCGGCACAAGACGGGCCCGGCCGCTCTGGCCGGGCTCTTCCTTTCCCAGCTGTGATGGGTCCGGTTCCGAGGGGTCGGGCCCTAGTCGATGAGGGCAAGGAACTCGTTGAGGAGCGCGGGGGTGAGGGCCCCCAGGTACTTCACCCGGATGATGCCGGAGCGGTCCACAAAGTACGAGGTGGGAAGCGCCCGGACCAGGTACTGCTCGTTGACAGCCCCGTCCCGGTCGAGGGCCACGGGGAAGGTGAGGCCGAACTCCTCCACAAAGGCGGCCACCTGCTCCACGCTCCGCTCGGTGTGGGTGGCGTCCACCGCCAGCACCACCAGCTCCGGGTTGGCCTCAGCCGCTGCTTGGAGGTGGGGCATCTCCTCCCGGCAGGGCGGGCACCAGGAGGCCCAGAAGTTGATCAAGACAGGCCGTCCCTCGAAGGCCGAGAGGGTGAGGCTCTCCCCACTGAGCGCGGGCAGGGTGAAGTCCGGCGCCCGGCGGCCCGCCTCGGGCATGGGCCGGAGCAGCATGGCCGTCAGCTCCGCCGGCCCGCCCGCCACCGCCACGGCGACCGCGGCCGCCACCAGCATCCCTGCCAGCACCACAATGGCCGTCCGACGCACCCGCATCCGCCCCCGATCCGTCTGCCCATTCCCGTACCCCGAAGGGTAGAACCGTTCTCAGTATAGCTGGCCTGTCCTCCAGGTCAATCTCCCGGGACGTCACCGCCCGGGGAACGGGGCCAAGGCCAGCCCTCGCCGGCGGCGCTCCCGCCAGTGCCGGGCGGCCAGGCTGAGGCCGAAGAGGAAGGTGGCCACCAGCACAATGCTGGCCCCCGAGGGCAGGTCCCAGAGGAAGGAGAGGATCAGGCCCCCCACCCCGCTCACCAGGCTGACCACCAGGGAGAGGCCCAGGACCTGCCGGTAGCCCGAGGCCACCTGGCGGGCGGCCGCGGTGGGGATGACCAGGAGGGCCGAGGCGAGGACCACCCCCACTGCCCGGACGGAGACCATCACCACCAGCGCCACCGCGACCAGAAGCCCGTAGGAGAGCACCTCCACCGAGCGCCCGTCGATCCGGGCCAGCTCCTCGGAGAAGGCGACGCTCATCAGATCGTGGAAGCGGAGGATCACGAAGAGGGCCACCCCGCCCCCCACCAGGGCCAGAGCCCGCACCTCCGCGGCTTGCGCGGCCAGCACGTTTCCGAAGAGAAGGCTGAAGAGGTCGACGT
The DNA here is from genome assembly GCA_017577405.1 of Bacillota bacterium. GTDB lineage: Bacteria > Bacillota > Limnochordia > Limnochordales > Limnochordaceae > Limnochorda. The sequence continues at coordinate 24,421 of PIUA01000005.1, read as the reverse complement.
AGCCGGGAACCCGGCTGAGGATGGCGGTGCCCAGGGCCATGGCGGCCGCGTGGAGGATCCCGATGGTGGTGTCCTCGGCCAGGCGGCCCCGGCGGGTGATCCAGCCGATGAGGAGGGCCACCGCCACCGCGAAGAGGGTCCCCGTCCAGAAAGAGGAGGTGCCCAGCAGAAGCCCCACCGCCAGCCCGCCGTAAGCCGAGTGGGCCACCCCGTGGCCGGCAAAGGCGAGCCGCTGGGAGACGACGAAGAAGCCCACCAGGCTGGAGAGCCCCCCGGCCAGGAGCACCACCACCAAGGCCCGGCGCATGAACTCATAAGCCAGGATCTCGCTCACCGTTCCCCACCCCTCTCCCCAAGACCCTCACCCAGCCCGCTCAGGGACCTCCGAAACCCCCACCTTCTCGGGGCCGCCTTCCGTCAGCCCTGTCAGGGCCGGGGAGGCCAGGAGCTGGGCCACGCTGCCGAGGGCCCAGGTCTGGTCCCGCAAGAGGAGCATCCGCTGGGCGTGGGCGGCCACCTGCTCGATATCGTGGGAGACCACCACGCAGGCCACCCCCGTCTGCCCGCAGAGCCTCGCCAAGAGCTGGTACAGGTGGCGCTGGGCCGGCAGATCGAGGGCCTGCTCCGGCTCATCTAGGAGGAGGAGGCGGGCCCCGCCGGCCAGAGCCCGGGCCAGCAGCACCCGTTGCTGCTCACCACCCGACAGCTCCTGGAAGAGCCGCGCCCCGAGGCCCGCCAGACCCACCTGCTCAAGGGCCTGGGCGATCACCCGCCGCTCCTCGGGCCGGACGCGCCGGAAGAGGGAGGCCCGGGGAACCACCCGGAGGGCGATGACGTCGGCCACCCGCAAGCCCAGCTGGTCGTTGAAGGCCCGCTTCTGGGGCACGTAGCCGATGCCTCCCGGCCCCACCCGGCGGACCACCCGGCCCCCCTGGACAGGGAGAAGGCTGGCCATCACCTGGAGCAGGGTGCTCTTCCCCGCGCCGTTGGGACCCACCACCGCCAGAAACTCCCCCGGGTGCACCTGCAGGGTGAGGCCGTCCAGCACCGTCCGGCCGTCCCGCTCCACCCGCACCCCCTCCAGCTCCAGCAGAGGCAGGGCGTTCCCGCTCATCCTCGGCTCACCCCCATGGGCCATCGGTCAGCGGCCCGCCGCGCCCGCCAGGGCCTCGCTCAAGCGGCGGGCGTTGGTCTTGATCATGGCCATGTACCCCTCCATCCCCTCCACCCCGGGGCCGCCCAGGGGATCCAGGGCGACGACGGGCACCCCCACCTCCCGGGCCACCTGCTGGGCGAGGCGGGGGTCGAACTGGGCCTCGGTCACCACCAGCCGGACCCCGGCCTCCCGGGCCTGGGTGATGAGGGCGGCCATCCAGGCGGGGCCGGGCTCCCGCCCGGGGTACTCGTGAAGGCTGCCCGCCTGCTCCAGGCCGTAGCGGGCCGCAAAGTACCGCCAGGCCGAGTGGACGGCGACGAAGCGGGCGCCTTGGTAGGGGGCCAGCAGGGCCCGCACCTCCTGGTCCAACCGGGTCAGCGCCTCCTGAAACCGGGCCAGGTTGGCCTGGTAGGTCCCGGACCCCTGGGGGTCCAGGGCGGCCAAAGCCTGGGCGATGGCCGGGGCCAGATCGTCCCGGACCCGGAGGGGATCGAGCCAGATGTGGGGATCCCAGGGCCCGTGGTGGTGATCGTGCTCCCCGCCGGCCCCGGGGCCCCTCCCGGGGTGGCTGGGCCCTTCCTCGCTGGGCAAGAGGGGAGTGGTCTGGGCCAGCTCCAGGCGGGCGGCGTCCCGCGCCGTGGCCAAGAGCGGCTCCAGCCACGTGTCCAGGCCGGCCCCCACCCAGACCACCAGCCGGGCCCGGGCCAGGGCCCGCAGGTCCGAGGGCCGGGGCTCATAGCCGTGGGGGCTCGCACCGGGCGGCACGAGGGCGGTGACGGTCACCCGCTCGCCCCCCACCTGGCGGACCAGGTCGGCCAGGGGCGGCAGGGTGGTGACCACCTCCACCTGGGCCGCAGCCTGCCCGGGAACCCCCATGGCGACGCCGAGGGCAACGACCAGGCCAAGAAGAGCCCGCCAGAGGGTCCGACGACGCCGCTCCCTCCGGGGAACCCTCATCGCGCCGGCACCTCCGTCCCGCCGGTCTCGGAAGCGCAGCCTTCACAGTAGCCGAAGATCTGAAACTCGTGCCGCACCGGCCGGAATCCTGCGGGCGCCTGGGGCATCTGCTCTTCTTGGCAGGGTTCCAGGCACAGGACCTCGCCGCAGTCCAGGCAGACCGCGTGGTGGTGATGGTAGGTCACCCACTCGAACCGGTCGGCCCCTTCAGGCATGTGGAAGACCTCCACCGCCCCCAAGGTCACCAACCCCTGGAGGTTCCGGTAGACGGTGTCGGCGGCCATGTCGGGGAACTGGCGGCGCAAGGTCTCCACCAGCTCCGGCGCGCTCATGGGTCGCCGGGCCCGGGCCAGAAGCTCCATGAGGGCCCGCCTCTGGGGCGTCACCCGTCCCCCTTGGGCCCGCAGCCGCTCCAGCGCCTCGGCAACGGTCACCAGCCTCACCCCCAACCGCCAGGGTTCGCTAATGCTATATATCGCAACAAGGAGAAGATGTCAAGAGTGGCCAGGCCCGCCAGACGCGCCGGTGCCCGGACCGGGGTCCGGGCACCGGGATCGGCCTGTCCAGGCTCGGAAGGGGTGGATCACCCGCGCATGATCTCTTCGATCCGCTGCTTCACGTCGTCGGAGAGGGTCCAGCCCAAAGCGCCCGCCGCCTCCTGGATCTGGTCCGGCCGCCGGGCGCCCCAGAGGGCCACGGTCACCCCGGGCTGGTCCAACACCCAGCGGACCGCGAGCTGGGCCACCGTCTTGCCCAGATCGGAGGCCAGGGCCTTCAGCTGCTCCACCTTCTTCAGGTTCTCCTTGAAGGCGTCGCCGGTGAAGAGCGGGTCCTTGGCCCGGCTGTCGCCCGGCTTGAAGGTGCTCTCCGGGGTGAACTTGCCCGTCAAGAGACCCCGGGCCAGGGGGCTGTAGGCCAGGAACGCCAGCCCGTGCTCCCGGGTGTAGGGGAGGACGTCCTCCTCCACCTCCCGGCGGAAGAGGCTGTAGCGGGACTGCTCCGAGTGGAGCGGGGCCACCTGGCGCCAGATCTCCATCTGCTCCACCGAGTAGTTGCTGACGCCGATGGCCCGGATCTTCCCCTCCTGGTAGAGGTCGTGCATCACCTGGGCCGTCTCTTCGATGGGGGTCTCGGGATCGGGCCAGTGGATCTGGTAGAGGTCGATGTAGTCCGTCTGGAGCCGGCGGAGGCTGTCCTCGATCTCCCGGCGGATCCGCTCAGGCTTGGAGTTCCGCCAGGTCTCCTCCTTCTCGTTCCACTCCATCCCGCACTTGGTGGCGATGATCACCTGATCCCGGGGGATGGAGCGTTCCCTTAGGGCCCGGGCCACAATCTCCTCGGAAAGCCCAAAGCCGTAAACCGGCGCGGTGTCGATGGTGGTGATGCCCATGTCCCAGGCAGCGTGAATGGCCCGCACGGCCTCATCCACATCGGTGCCGCCCCACAACCAGCCGCCCATGGCCCACGTGCCCAGCGCGATACGCGTCACCTGGATCGACGTGGTCCCAAGCTGCGTGTACTCCACGACGCGCTCCCTCCAGACTTTGGATGGTCCCGGGCGGTCGCCCGGCCAGCCGACCGTCTCCGGTGCCGGAACCGTGCCGGACCCGATTCCTAGTCTAGCTTTGGCTTTCGAGGTGTGTCTAGCCCGGCCCTGGATCCGGCTCCCACTGGGGGCGCGGCCTTCGGGGCTGGCTCCGCCCCGCCTCCGCAACTGGCCCCGCTTCCCAGGAGATGGTATGATCGGGCCATGGACAAACAGCTGGCTCAATCGGCACCGGCACCGCCCCGCCATCCCGGCCGAGAGTCCCGGCGGCGGAAGGCGGCCCGGCTTCAGGCGATCCTGGCCGTCTTAGAAGCGCGCTACCCGTCGGTGCGGACCGCCTTGGTCCACCAGGATCCGGTCCAGCTCTTGGTGGCCACCATCCTCTCGGCCCAGTGCACCGACGCTACGGTCAACCGGGTAACGCCGGCCCTCTTCGCCGCGTACCCCGACGCCGCCGCGCTGGCCACCGCCAGCCGGGAGCACCTGGAAGAGCTGATCCACCCCACCGGCTTCTTCCGGCAGAAGGCCCGGGCCATCCAGGAGACCTGCCAGGAGCTGGTCGCCCGCCACGGCGGCGAGGTCCCCCGGACCATGGAGGAGCTCACCCAGCTCCCCGGCGTGGGCCGGAAGACGGCCAACGTCATCCTCTCCGCGGCCGCGCTGGAAGGCTGGAAGGGCTGGGATCCCCTCCAGGGCGGCATGGGCATCGTGGTGGACACCCACGTCCTCCGCCTCTCCCGGCGCCTGGGCCTGAGCGTGGAGAAGACCCCGGAGAAGGTGGAGCAGGACCTGATGCGCCTGGTCCCCCAGGAGGCGTGGGCCAGCTTCCCCCTGCGGCTCATCTATTTCGGCCGAGAGGTCTGCGCGGCCCGCAAGCCCCTGTGCGACCAGTGCCCCCTCTACCACCTCTGCCCCGCCGGCCCTCACCGGGGCCTGATGCCCTGGCTGGCAGGACCGGACGGGAAAGCGGTCCACCGGTAAGGGAAGAGCCTCCGGGGGCCGTTGCCCGCCGGAGGCTGGCGCGTTAGGCTAAGGGGAGGGAGGAGGGCGTTCCCGTGCCCGAGCCACCGAGCCCCCAGCCGGTCGATGCGGAGCGCTTTGCGGAGGCGGTCCGCTTCGCGCTTCAAGCCCACGGCAACCAGTACCGGAAGGGGTCGCCGGCGCCCTTTGTCACCCACCCGGTGGCCGTCGCCGGGATCCTGGCCCAGTACGGCTGCTCCGAGGCGGTGGTGCTGGCGGCGGTCCTCCACGATGTGCTGGAGGACACGCCCGTCACGGCAGAGGAGCTGGAGGCCCGCTTCGGCCCCCGGGTGACCGCGTTGGTCCAGGCGGTGACCGAGGTGAAGACCATCGCTGGCCGCCCGGTTCCCTGGGAGGAGCGGAAGGCGAGCCAGCTCGCCCACCTGCAGGCGACGGACGACCTGGAGGCCGTCCTCCTCAAGGCGGCCGACGTGCTCCACAACGTGACCACCATCATCCGCGACCTGCGGCTCCGGGGGCACGCCACCTGGAGCCGGTTCCGCCGGGGCGCCACCGACCAGCTCCGGTACTACCGAAGGGTTGCGGAGGTGCTGGGCGAGCGCCTGGGGAACCACCCCCTGGCGGCGGAGCTCAAGGCCCAGGTGGAGGAGCTCCACCTGGAGGCGGCCCGGGCCGCCCGGGGCCCATCCCCGACGCCGCCCAGCTAGAAACACCCGGCGCGAGGTGCCCGTCACTCCCGGGAGGCGCCCGCCCGCCAGAGGAGGGGCGTCAGCACCAGGGGCGCGCCCGCCCGGAAGAGGCCCCGGAGCCCGCCGAGGAAGGCGGCCACTCCCTCCACCAGGGCCGCCGGGCCCGCCTCGGGAGCTGCCAGGCGGCGCTCCTCGGCCAGATCCCGGATGGCCACCGGCCCTCGCACCCCGGCCAGCTCCAAGGCCTTGGCCACCGCCTCCCGGGTGCCGCCCAGCTGGTCGACCAGTCGGTGCTCCAGGGCCTGCCGGCCTGTCCAGACCCGGCCCCCGCCCACCCGGTCCACCGCCTCCACCGTCAGCTTCCGGGCCGCAGCCACCCGCTGGCAGAAGAGCTGGTAGATTCGCTCCACCTGGGCCCAGACCCAGGCCCGCTCCCGCTCGTCAAAGGGCCCGTCGGGGTGGTAGAGGCTGATGTGCTCACCCCGGCTCACCACCCGCCGGTTGGCCCGCAGCTTCCGGGTGAAGCCCGTGTCGACGAACTTGCCCATCAAGACCCCGATGGAGCCGGTGATGGTGCTGGGCCTGGCCACCACCCAGTGGGCGGGGGTGGTGACGTAGTACCCACCCGAACCGGCCACCTCGCCCATGACGGCCACCACCGGCTTGCGGGCCGCCACCTGGGCCAGGGCGGAGGCGATGGCCTCCGAGGCGGTGGCCGAGCCTCCGCCCGAGTCGACGTGGACGATCAAGGCCACCGCCCGCCGGTCCTTGGCCACCCGCCGCGCCTGCTGGACGATGGAGAGATCACCCGTCTGGGGCCCGCCCACCAGGGGGAGGGGCAGCCGGAGGGGAGGCCGCCGGCTCCACCCGTCGACGATCACCCCTTCGATCCGCATCCGGGCCACATAGCGGTCGGGCCGGGGCAGGGGCGGCCGGAGGAGGCTCCGGGCCGCCTCCTCCCAGGAGGCCAGGGAGGCGGGCCGCCCTTCACGACCCACGTGGGCAGGGAGGGCTTCCGCGTTCACCAGGCCGTCCACCGCGCCCCGCCGGGCGGCCTCCTCATCGGTCAGCGGGCTGGCGTCCACCAGGGCCCGGGCCCCTGCCTCGTCCAGGCCCCGGCCCTCCTGGATGGCCCCGAGGAGCTCCTGGAACTGGCTGTCGGCCAGCCACTCGGCCATGGCTCGGGCCTCCTCGGAGAAGTCCGTCCGGGTGAACTTGTCGGAGGCCGTCTTGTAGGGGCTGATCTGGACGAAATCCCCTCGGAGGCCGGCCGCCTCCAGGGCTTCGGCCAGGAAGAGGTACTCCTGGCGGACCCCCAGGGGCCCCACGGTCCCCCCCGGTTGGAGGAGGATCTCATCGGCCGCGCAGGCGAGCCAGTAGGCGTGGGTGTCGTAGTCCGTCGCCCAGACCACCACCCGCTTCCCCGCTTCCCGCAGGCGCCGGAACTGGTCCCGCAGGGCTTCCACCTGGGCGGGGTTGAGCCGGAGGTTCTTCACCTGGAAGACCACGCCGTGCACCCGGGGATCGGCGCCCACCTGCTCCAGCCTGTGGGCCAGCTCCTCCAGGTTGGGCTGGCGCCCGCCGGTCCACCGGCGCCACGGCCCGCCCCCGGCCGGGGGCAGGTCGGGGTAGGCGCCCTCCAGCAGGAAGAGGATGTACTCCGGCGGCCGGCTCAAGCGGCGCCGCAGGTTGCCGAGACGCCGCCAGGTCTCCTTGAACCCGTAAAGGACGTACGAAACCATACGAAGCCTCCTTGCACCTGGTCCGAGGGCGTCCAGCCCTCCCACGGGAGCGAGGGAACCCTCCGAATGGAACGCTCGTGGCGATCAGTCGACGAAGATCTCCACCCGGGTGTCGTCGTCTTCGACCTCAACGATCTTCCCCTCGGCCCCCTCCTCCACCGCCCGGATGATGGCGTCCAGGTCGAGGACGTGCTCATCGTCGCCCTGGCCCACCCGCAGGGCATCCCGGGGGATGATGTTGGAGAGGACCCGGATGAGGCCCAGGGGAATCTGGACGTTCATCTTGGTGGCGTTTCCTTCCTCGACGACGATGCGGAAGAAGCGGGCGCGGTGCGATGAGCGGAGGGGCTCCGGGGCCGAGGAGGCCTCCAGAGCGTTGAGGAGCTCGTTGGCCTCCTCTGCGGTGATCCGGCCCTCTTGGAGCATCTTGAGGATCTGCATCCGTTCCTCGGGGCTGGGCGGTGCCATGGAGAACCACCATCCTCCTGTCTTGAGCTGACCTTGGGGAAAGTTTACCCCCCACCTTGAACATTGTCAAGCTCAAGGTTAACGTTGTTGATGGTGGGGCTCAATTTTGTGAAGGTCGTCGGGGACGGGGCCCGGCCGGCCTCAGCCCAGCCAAACTCGGGCCCCGTCCCGGGCGGATTGGAGCACCGCGTCCAGCACCCGGGCCTGGGCGATGGCATCCTCCGCGGGGAGGAGGGGCGCCTCCTGGCCCCGGATGGCCCGGCCCAGGTTGTCGACCGCGGCGGTGAAGGGTTCCACGACCGGGGTGGCGATCCGCTCCTCCTCAGGCTCGGAACGCCCGGGCCGGTACCGCCGGAGGATGATGACGTGGTCCTCCCGGCGGGGGTGGTAGGGTGCAGGCAGCAGGATCTCGCCCTCGGTGCCCAAGATGCGGGCCCGCTGCCCGCCCGGAACCTCAAAGCTGGTGAAGAAGGCTGCCGTCCGGCCCTCGCCGAAGTCCAGAACGCCCGCCGAGGTCATCTCCACCTGGAACTGGGGGTGGAGATCGCCGAAGGCCAGGACCGAGCGGGGCTCCCGGCCAAAGACGAACCGGGCGAAGGCGATGGGGTAGCAGCCCAGATCGTAGGCGGCGCCGCCCCCCAGGGCCGGTGCCAGGCGGATATCCCCGGAGCGCTCCTCCATCCGGAAGGTGAAGGAGGCCTCCAGCCCCAACACCTGGCCGATGGCCCCCTGATCCAGGAGCTCCCGGAGCCGCACGCTTTGGGGGTGGAAGCGGAAGGCGAAGTTCTCCGCGAAAAGGACGCCCGCTTGCCGGGCTCCGGCCACCATGGCCTCCACCTCCGCTGCGGTGAGCCCCGCAGGCTTCTCGCAGAGGACGTGCTTCCCCGCCTGGACCGCGGCCAGGGTCCACTCCCGGTGGAGGGCGTTGGGCAGGGGAATGTAGACCGCCTCCACCTCAGGATCCTGGAGGAGCGCCTCGTATGAGCCGTAGGCCTTCCGGAAGCCGAAGCGCTCCTGCCACTGGCGGGCCCGCTCCAGGTCCCGGCTGGCCACCGCGTGGAGCTCCCCCGTCTGGGAGGCCTGCACCGCCCCGTTGAAGACCTTCTCCGCGATGGCGGCGCAGCCCAGCACACCCCAGCGCACAGGACCCCTCATCTACGCCTGGACCCCCCGGGAGCGGGCCGCCTTGATCAGGGCGCCCAGCCGCTCCCCCAGCCCCACGGTGACGAGACCGACGGCCAGGTGGAGCACCTCGATCACCCAGTGGGCCGAGCCGGGGAGGATCTGCCCGTGGGTCAGCCCAAAGTAGACCACAAACACCCCCCAGAGGATGGCCAGGAGAACCCGGCCGGCCCCCAGCCCCGCCAGGCCTGCGCCGATGGCCAGAACCCAGAAGGCGAGCACGAGGACGAAGCCCGTCCAGATGTGGAGGGGGACGAGATTGAGGGCGTTGCCCGTCCAGAAGAGAAGGCCGAGGATCACCAGGATGACACCAGCAAGGCGCACCAGCATCTGCGCCACGACGGCCACCACGTTCATCTCGCCATCAGACCTCCTCGGAGAAGGAAGAGTGCGTACTCGGCAGGCCCTTGGCACGGGTGCCACAGCCCAGAGAACAGACGTGACTTGCAGCAAGGCCTCTCTTCGGTGCAGCCCTCCGGAACCCTCCTCCCCCGGACCCGTTTCCGAACAGCCCCCGGGTGGGCTCCGCTCCCCCAGGTCGGGGAGGGCGCAGGAGGAGTGGCGGGCCCGACCGGGAAGAGGGATGGCATGATGGACCCCCACGGCCCCGCCGAGATCTCCTGGACCCACCTGGAGACGCCCTTGGGCCCCATGGTGGCTGCCGCCACCGCCCAGGGGCTCTGCCTCCTCACCTTCGCCGAGGAGGCCGCGGAGGCGTTGGCCCGCCTCCGCCGGTACATCCCCGGGCCGGTCATCGACCGGTGGCACCCCCTCCTCGAGCAGACCCAAGAGGAACTCACCCAGTACTTCACCGGCCAGCGCCGAACCTTCTCCGTACCCCTCCTCGCCCCCGGAACCCCCTTTGAGCGCCGGGTCTGGTCGGAGCTCTTGCGGATTCCCTACGGCGAGACCCGCTCCTACAAGGAGATCGCCGCCGCCATCGGCCGGCCGGGCGCCATGCGGGCCGTGGGGCTGGCCAACGGGCGGAACCGGATCGCCATCATCATCCCCTGCCACCGGGTGATCCAGCACGACGGGCGCCTGGGCGGGTACGGCGGCGGCATCGGCCGGAAAGAGTACCTGCTCGACCTGGAACGAAGGGCCCGCGCCCAGACCGAGGCCCCCCCATCCGGTGGCGAGAACCCCGCCCAGGCATAGACCTTTCCCGCCCCTTGCCAACGGGGTCCCGGCGGGCCCCGACAGCCCACCCACCCCTTTCCCCGGCCGACACCCCTTGACCCTTGCCTCTCGCGAAGCTATCTTGGAGGCAGAATCAGTTCAAGAGTTGTCGAAATACCGAAGGTAGGGTTGTCGTGGCGTATCAGGAGCGGGATCTCATACGGGTCTACCGAGCTTTAGGAGAACCGACACGGTTGGCCATTGTCCGCCTTCTGGCCCAACGGGACGAGGTGGGCTGTGGCGAGCTCGCCGGCAGCCTGGGCCTCACCCGGCCGACCCTGTCGTACCACACGCGCATCTTGGAAGAGAGCGGCCTGATCCGAGTGCGGAAGGAAGGGCCCTTCCGGTTCTACAGCCTGGACCGGGAGACCGTCGAGCGTTTGGCTCCGGCTGCCTTGCCGAGGGGCTCCGGCCACGACGGCTGAGCCGGCCGCCCGGTGCATCGGACGGCTGGCCCGGTGGTATCCTTCGGGAGAGGAGTTTTGGGATAGACATCAATCGTACGAAAACACGGAGGGATCGTTGATGGCCACGGTCTGGCAAATCGACCCTGCGCACACGACGGCTGAGTTTACCGTGCGGCACATGATGATTTCGAACGTGCGGGGGCGCTTCGGCGCCATTGAGGGGAAGGTGGTCGGCGACCTGTCCGATCCCACCCAGGCTCAGGTGGAGGCCAAGATCGACGCGGCCTCCATCGACACCCGGAACGAGGAGCGGGATAAGCACCTCCGCTCGGCCGACTTCTTTGACGTGGAGAACCACCCCCACATCACCTTCAAGAGCACCCGGATCGAGCGGGTGGGCGACAACCAGTACAAGGTCATCGGTGACCTGACTATCCGGGGCGTCACCCGCGAGGTGGTTCTGGACGCCACCTTCCAGGGCCAGGTGAAGAGCCCCTGGGGCCAGCAGGTGGCCGGCTTCAGCGCCACCACCACCCTGAACCGGAAGGATTTCGGCCTCACCTGGAACACCGTGCTGGAGACCGGCGGGGTGCTGGTGGGCGAGGAGGTCAAGGTGGAGCTCCAGGTGGAGCTGATCCAGCAGGCGGCCTGAGACGGCGATTGGCCGCCGGTCTTGGGGCGGGCGTCTGGTCCTGGCCGGGCCCCGCCCCAGGGGCCGCCCTCCGGCGGCCTGGTCCCTTTCCAGCGAGACCCCCCTTCTCCCAGGGCCGACTGTCGGCAAGGAGGCACGAGTTTGGACGGCGCGGCATCTCACCGAGAGCGGGCGAGCGGGACCGCTGCTGGCGCTCCCGGCCCCCAACCCGTCACGGCCCCCCAGGGGGCACCCCGCCCCCGGGTGGTGGTGGTCGGGGCGGGGTTCGGCGGGCTGTGGGCGGCCCGGGCTCTGGCCGGCAGCCCGGCCCAGGTTCTCCTCCTGGACCGGAACAACTTCCACACCTTCCTGCCCCTCTTGTACCAGGTGGCCGCCGCCGAGCTGGAGCCCGATGACATCGCCTACCCGGTCCGGGGCCTGATCCGAGGCCTGCCCAACGTGGACTTCCTCATGGCCGAGGTCCAGGGGATCGACCTGGAGCAGCGCCAGGTCCTCACCAGCCGAGGTCCCCTCCCCTACGACTACCTGATCCTGGCCGCCGGGAGTCAGACCAACTTCTTCCGGATGGAGTCGGTGGAAGCCCACGCCTTTGAGCTGAAGACCATCGGCCAGGCGGTCACCTTGCGGAGCCACATCCTCCGCCTCTTCGAGGAGGCCCAGCGGGAGCCCGACTCCGAGCGGCGCCGGGCGATGCTCACCTTTGTGGTGGTGGGCGGCGGGCCGACGGGCATCGAGTTCGCCGGAGCCCTGGCCGAGCTGATCTACGGTGTCTTGGTGAAGGATTACCCCCGGATGGACTTTAGCGAGGTCCGCATCGTCCTCTTGGAGGCCCTCGACCGGCTGCTCCCCGCGCTCCCCGAAGCCCTTCAGACCTACGCCCGCCAGCGGCTGGAGGCAAAGGGGGTGGAGGTGCGGCTGGAGGCCGCGGTGGTCCGGGCCTCGCCCAACCGGGTCTACCTGAAGGACGGCACCAGCATCCCCACCCGCACCCTGGTCTGGACCGCCGGGGTCCGGGCCCATGATCTCGTGCAGCACCTGGGGGTGGCCACCGCCCGGGGCGGCCGGGTAGTGGTGGAGCCCACCCTGCAGCTCCCCGGCCATCCCGAGGTCTTCTGCATCGGTGATCTGGCCTATCTGGAGGACGACGAGGGGAAGCCCCTCCCCCAAGTGGCGCCGGTTGCCATCCAGCAGGGGGAGCACGCCGCCCGGAACCTTCGCCGCCTGCTGGCCGGCCAGCCCCTCCTGCCCTTCCGCTACCACGACCGGGGCACCATGGTGACCATCGGCCGGAACGCCGCCGTGGCCGTAGTGGGCTCGCGGGCCATCAAGGGGTTTCCCGCCTGGCTGGCCTGGCTGGGGGTCCACCTGATCAAGCTCATCGGCTTCCGGAACCGCCTGCTCGTCCTCATCAACTGGGCGTGGAACTACATCTTCTATGACCGGGGCGTCCGGCTCATCGTGGAACGAGAGCCCCTGGGCGGGGAGGGGGAGCCCGCCGCCGACTGAGCCGGGATGGATGACAACCCCGACACGAGGCCCTGGCCGACGCAGGAGTTGGTAGGGGCGAGGCCCAACTTATCTGGGTACCAACGGGACAATCCATCAACGAGACGTTCCCCACCGGCGCTCTGGGCCCCGCGGCAGCCCGGGGCCCGGTGTGATGAGTTGTGGGAGGTGGCTTCCCGGTGCGCGTCCAGGCTCGTTGGCTCGTCCTCCTGGCTGTTCTCGCGGCCATCCCCCTCTTGGGAGCCACGGCCGCGGCCCAAGCCCCCGAACCCCGGTACGGGGGCACCTTGCGGGTGGCCATCGCCGCCGAACCCCCGGGGCTGGACCCCACCATCAGCACCTCGCAAGAGATCGCCCGCATCGTCTACGGCAACGTCCACCAGGGCCTGGTCCGCATCGACCGGGAGGGCCGGATCGTGGCCGCCCTGGCCGAGCGGTGGACCGTCTCCGACGACGGGACGGTCTACACCTTCCACCTCCGCCCCGGTGTCCGCTTCCACGATGGCAGTGAGCTGGACGCGGGGGACGTGCTGGAGATGCTCCAGCGGGCGACCGATCCCCACTCAGGCCACACCCACCCGGAGTATTACCGGGACATCACCGCCTTTGAGGCGGTGGACCCGCTGACGGTCCGGATCGAGCTGGCCCGGCCCAACGCGGAGTTCCTCTACAACCTGGCCCGGCCCGACTCGGTCATCTTCCCCGCCGGCACCGCCGCCCAGCAGGCGGCCAACCCCGTGGGGGCGGGGCCCTTCCGGGTGGTGGCGTGGCAGCGGGGGAGCCGGGTGATCCTGGCCCGTTTCGACCAGTACTACGACCCGGCCCTGCCCTACCTGGACGGGGTGGAGTTCCGCTTCATGCCCGACCCCAACACCCAGCTGGCCGCGCTCTTGGCCGGCGACATCGACGTTATCGGCTATGGCCTCACCCCGGAGAACGGGCTGATCCTCCAGAACCAGCCGGGCTTCAAGCTGGTGGAGGGCTCCTCCACCAGCGAAGTCATCCTGGCCATGAACCACAGCCGGAGCCCCTTCCACGACCGGCGGGTCCGCCAGGCCATCACCCACGCCATCAACCGGCCCTTGGTGATCGAGGCGGCCATGTTCGGCTTTGGGATCCCCATCGGCTCCCACATGACCCCGGCAGAGCCCTACTACCTGGACCTGACGGACCACACGCCCTACGATCCGGAGCGGGCCCGGGCCCTCCTGGCCGAGGCCGGCTACCCCCAGGGCTTCACCGCCACCCTCGCCCTGCCCGCCCCCTACGAGTACGCCCGTCGGGCGGGCGAGGTGGTGGCCGAGCAGCTCCGGCAGGTGGGCATCCAGCTCCGGCTGGAGATCGTCGAGTGGACCACCTGGCTGGCCCGGATCTTCAACCAGGCGGAGTATGACATGACCATCATCGGCCACGTGGAGCCGTTGGACATCGGGATCTACGGCAACCCAAACTACTACTTCCGCTACGACAGCCCCGTGGTGCAGGAGCTCCTGAACCAGGTGACGGCCACCTTCGATGAAGGGGCCCGGGCCCAACTCTACGGCCAGATCCAGCGCCAGATCGCGGACGACGCGGTCAACGTCTTCCTCTTCGCGTTGCCCTATCTGGCGGCCATGCGGGCCGATGTCCACGGCTGGTGGGTGCACCAGCCCACCGTGGCTCTGGATGTGAGCGAGGTCTTCTTCCGGTAGGGGCGGGCAGGGCGCCGCCCGCTGGACGCGCCCCCGCCCCTGCCCAGAGCGTCGCCCGGCACCTGCAGGCTCACCGGCTCACGGGGCGGTCCGGTAGGCGAAACGGGCCATCGCCCCATCCCCCTCCACCCGCTGAAGCCGCCCGTGGAGGACCAGGTACTCCAGGTGGGCCAGGGTTTCGGCCATGGCGAAGCGGGTGCGGAAGAGGTCCGGCTGGGGCCCGAAGAGCTCCAGGTTGACCGCCCAGCCCGTGGCCAAGCGCCCTGCCCGCTCGAGCACCTGCACGATCGCCTCCACCCGGGCCAGCCGCTCCCGGTGGTGCCCCTCGATCTCCCGTACCCGCCCTGCCAGGTCCTGGATGGGCTCCCGGTGGCCCGGCAGGACCCACCGGGCGGGTAGGGGGGCCACCTGCCGGAGGGAGGCCAGGTACTGGGCCAGGGGGTTCTCGGCGGCGAAGGGCCAGAGGCTGATGTTGGGCGTGATGGTGGCCAAGACCAAATCGTTCCCCAGGAGAAACCGGGCCTCCGGCTCCCAGAGAACCATCAGCCCCTCCGCGTGGCCCGGCGTCCAGAGCACCTCAAAGCGCCACCGGCCCAGGCGGAGTTCCTGCCCAGGGTCCACCGGCGTGATCTCCGGGAAGGGCGCCACCCGCTCCACCTGCTCCTGGTGGTGGGGGGCGAGGGGCGCCGCCACCTCCTTTGGCATGCCGTGGTCCTGGAAGAAGGCGCTGATCGCCTCCCCCGCCTGGGTCCCCGGTCGCCAGAAACGCTCCGCCTGGGGGATCTCCTGGCGGAGCATGAGCACGGGCGCGCCGCTCTGGGCCTGCAACCACCCCGCCGCGCCCATGTGGTCCGGGTGGTGGTGGGTGACCACGATGGCCTCCAGATCCTCAAAGCCGATGCCCAGTCGGGCCAGGGCCAGCCGCCAGCGCGCCTCCGTCTCGGGCGTGTGGAACCCCGTATCGACCACCGTCCACCCCGTCCGCCCCGGCAGGAGGTAGAGGTTGACCACCTTCAAGGGGACGGGGATGGGCATGGCCAGCTGGTAGACGCCGGGCAGAAGCTCCTGGACCGGCGGCGCCTCCACGCTCTGGGGCCTCACGGGCCGCTCCCCTCGGAGGTGCCCGCCGGGGCGGCCCGGCGCCCCTTCAGGCGGTGGGCGTGGGCCCGGCGGAACTTGGCCACCTTCGGCGCGATCACCGCCTGGCAGTAGGCTTGATGGGGATTCCGCTCAAAGTACCGGTGGTGGTACGCCTCCGCGGGGTAGAAGGCCTCGAAGGGGACCACCTGGGTGACGATAGGGGCCCCGAAGACCTCCTCCCGCTCCAGCTGGTCGATCACCTCCCGGGCCGTCGCCTCCTGCTCGGGCGTGTGGTAGAAGATGACCGACCGGTACTGGGGCCCCACGTCATTCCCCTGGCGGTCGGGGGTGGTGGGGTCATGAATGGTGAAGAAGATCTCCAGCAGATCCCGGTAGCTGATCACCCGGGCATCATAGGTGAGTTGGACCACCTCCGCGTGGCCCGTGGTGCCGGTGCAGACCTGCTCGTAGGTGGGGTTGACCACGTGGCCCCCGGAGTAGCCCGGGAGGACCTGCTCAACCCCCTCCACCTCCGAATAGACGGCCTCCAGGCACCAGAAGCACCCGCCACCGAGGGTGGCCACCTCCAGCTTCCCCGTTGCAGCCATGGACCTCAGCTCCTTTGGTATCAAGATACCCCCCGTGGGGCCTCTCGTCCATCGGGAAGGGAGGGATGGGGGCGGCGGAAAAGGAAGAGCCAGATCCCCGGCCCGGCGCCGGAAGACCTTTGGGGGAGGGACGGGCCATGACCTTCAACCGCTTTGTCGAGGCCGCCGACCGCCTGGCCTCCCAGATCCCCGAACCCTTGCTCGAAGGCTTGACGGGCGGCATCCAGGTCTCCCGGGAAGAGCGGCAGAACCCCGACGATCCCCCGGATGTGCGGATCCTGGGCGAGTACATCACCGATCCCTTCCTGGGCGCCCAGATCGTCCTCTACCACGGCTCCTTCCGCCGCCTCTTCGCCCGGGAGCCCGAGGAGGTCTGGTTGGAGGAGCTGGCCATCACCCTGCGCCACGAGCTCCGGCACCACCTGGAGACCCGGGCGGGCCTCTCCGACCTGGATCGGGAAGATATGGAGGAGCTTCAGCGGCTCTGGGACGAGTGGCTGGCCATAACCGAAGGGGCGGTGGACGAGGAGGAAGGGGGCGAGGCCGGCGATCCTGCCAAGCTGGAGCCGTGAGTCCGGGGCCAGGCCCATGATGCCGGGTCGTGGGACCGCGATCCTGGGTTCGGAGCGGTGATCTCAGAGCCTGGGCTGGGCGGCGGGGCGCCGCGCCCCAAAGGGTACGGATGTCGTATAATGGTGCCAGTCTCTTCCGGAGAAGCTGGCCTGCAAGGAGCGGTCGCGGTGACAGAACCAGGGAAGAAGCCAACCCATTTCATCCAGGAGATCATCGACGCCGACCGGGCGGCGGGGCGGTACGGCGGGCGGGTGCACACCCGCTTCCCTCCCGAGCCCAACGGCTACCTGCACATCGGTCACGCCAAGGCCATCTGGATCGACTTCAGCACCGCCGAAGCCAACGGGGGCTTGTGCAACCTCCGCTTCGACGACACCAACCCGACCACCGAAGAGGAAGAGTTCGTCGAGGCCATCAAGGAGGACGTCCGCTGGCTGGGCTTCGACTGGGGTGACCGGCTCTACTACGCCTCGGACTACTTCGAGCAGCTCTACCAGTACGCCGAGGAGCTGATCAAGCGGGGCAAGGCGTACGTCTGCGACCTGAGCCCCGAAGAGTTGCGGGCGTACCGGGGCACCCTGACCGAACCGGGCCGGGAGAGCCCCTACCGGAACCGCTCGGTGGAGGAAAACCTGGACCTCTTCCGGCGGATGCGGGCTGGCGAGTTCCCCGACGGCTCCCGCACCCTGAGGGCCAAGATCGACATGGCCTCCCCCAACCTGAACATGCGGGACCCGGTGATTTACCGGATCCAGCGGGCCCGGCACCACCGGACGGGGGACACGTGGTGCATCTACCCCATGTACGACTTCGCCCACCCGCTCTCGGACGCCATCGAGGGGATCACCCACTCCTTGTGCACCCTGGAGTTTGAAGACCACCGGCCTCTCTACAACTGGTTCCTCGAGGCCCTGGAGATCCCCGACCCGCCCCAGCAGATCGAGTTCGCCCGCCTGGAGCTGACCCACACCATCACCAGCAAGCGGAAGCTCCGCCAGCTGGTGGAGGGCGGGTACGTGCGGGGCTGGGACGACCCCCGCATGCCCACCCTGCGGGGGATGCGCCGCCGGGGGTACCCGCCCGAGGCCATCATTGACTTTTGCTCCCGGGTGGGGGTCTCCAAGACCAATGCCGTCATCAGCTTGGGCTTCTTGGAGCACGTGGTCCGGGAGCACCTCAACCGGACAGCCCAGCGGGTGATGGCGGTCCTCAACCCCCTGAAGGTGGTCATCACCAACTTCCCCGAAGACCGGGTGGAGTGGGTGGAGGTGGAGAATAACCCCGAGGACCCCGAGGCCGGAACCCGCCAGGTCCCCTTCACCCGGGAGATCTACATCGAGCGGGACGACTTCATGGAGGATCCGCCCAAGAAGTTCTTCCGCCTGGCCCCGGGCCGGGAGGTTCGCCTCAAGGGCGCCTGCTACATCACCTGCCAGGAAGTGGTGAAGGATCCGGCCACCGGCGAGGTGATCGAGCTCCGGTGCACGTGGGATCCCGAGAGCCTGGGCGGCTCCACGCCCGACGGCCGCCGGGTGAAGGGAACCCTCCACTGGGTCTCGGCCCGGCACGCGGTGCCCGCGGAGGTCCGCCTCTACGAGCCCCTCTTCCTCACCGAAGACCCGGAGGAAGGCGGCGACTTCCTGGCCAACCTGAACCCCAACTCCCTCCAGGTGCTCACCGGGTGCCTGGTGGAGCCCGGGCTGGCCGGGGCGGCGGTGGGCTCCCGGTACCAGTTCCTCCGCCACGGCTACTTCGCGGTGGACCCCGACAGCACGGAAGACCTCCTGGTCTTCAACCGGATCGTCCCCCTCAGGGATTCGTGGCAGAAGATCCAGGGCCGGGAGCGTACGTGATCCGGTAGATGAGCCCCGCGTAGTCGTCGGAGACGAGGAGGGAGCCGTCGGGCAGCTCCTCCACATCCACCGGGCGGCCCCAGGCGGTGCCGTCGGGCAGGAGCCAGCCCTCGGCAAAGACCTCCTTCCCCACCGGTTGGCCTCGCTCGTTGAAGCGGACCCGCTTCACCCGGTAGCCGATCGGTTCCGTCCGGTTCCAGGAGCCGTGCTGGGCGACGAAGGCGTCATGCCGGTACTCGTCCGGGAACATGGCTCCCCGGTAGAAGTGGATCCCCAGCGAGGCCGTGTGGGCCCCGAACTCCACCACGGGGTGGCTCACCCGGGCCACGGGGACGGGGCCGGGGAACTGGGGGCTGCGGGTGCGGCCGCCCGCGTAATAGGGGAAGCCGAAGTGGAGCCCGGGCCGGGGCGCGTGGTTCAGCTCGTCGGCGGGGATGTCGTCGCCCAGCATGTCCGCCCCGTTGTCGGTGAAGAAGAGCTCGCCCGTCGCTGGGTGCCAGTCCATCCCCACCGAGTTGCGGATCCCCCGGGCGTACACCTCAAAGCCGGTGCCGTCCCGGTTCAGCCGGGCGATGGCCCCCACAGGATCCTCGGTGGTGCAGATGTTGCAGGGCACCCCCAGCGCGACGTAGAGCCGCCCGTCGGGCCCCAGGGCCAGGTACCTCCAGCCGTGGTAGTCGTAGCGGGGCAGCCGGTCGTAGACCACCTCCGGCTCCAGGAGCCTCCCCGGCGTCCAGTCCTTGAGGTCGAAGCGGACGATCCGGTGGTTCTCCGCCACGTAGAGGAAGCCGTCGCCGTAGGCAATGCCGTTGGGCACCCGCAGGCCCTGAGCCAGGGGGAGGACCGTCTCCCCCACCCCATCCCCGTCCCGGTCCATCACCACGTGGACCGTATCCCGGCGGCTGCCAACGAAGAGGAGCGCCAGGTCGGGAGCGTAGGCCAGGGACCGGGCCCCCGGCACCCGGGCGTAGATCTGGATGGCGAAGCCCTCCGGCAGCCGGATCCGGTGCAGGTGGCTCGCCGGATCGGCCCCTTGGGCCAGGGCTGCCGCCGTCGTCAGCAAGATCACCACCCAGGCGGCCAAAAGCAGCCGCCGCCGGCCGCCCGCCGGCTGAGCCTTGGTCATGGTCCTTCTGCCCACCGCCACGCCACCTCCCAGACATTTTTGCGGTGAAACGGCAAGAGGCAGCCCCACCCTGGGTGAGGCTGCCTCTGCCTGCCGTAACGACGAGGGGAGAAACGGCTGATCATAGAATACAACATCTCCCAGCCCTTGTGTGTCGAATCGCGTCAGTTGACCCCCCGAAAAGTTCGAGAGAACCGCGCCCGCTCCCAAAGAAGCCTGCCTCCCCCGGCTCATGGCGCCGTCACCGTCCGGGCCGCCTGCTGCCGCATCCGCAGGGCGTAAAAGGCCAGCGCCCCCATCGCGACCCACGGCCCAGCCGCTCCCGCCGCCCACGCCAGGCGCCACCCCCAGCGATCGGCGACCAGACCCAGAACCCAGGGGGAGATCCCGCCTGACAGATATCCCAGAACCGTTTGCCATGCCTGGGCCCGGCCCACCCCGTCGGGAGGGGCGAGTTCCGTCACCATGATGGAGAAGATGGGCGAGTCGGCGGTGAGCGTCAGGCCCGAGACCAGCAGGAGGCCCCAGACCAGCGGCGGGGGCCACCCCCCGATCCAGCCGAGAAGGAGGGTGGTGGTGCTGCTCGCCAGCAAGAGAGCCGCCGCGGTGAGGGGGCGTCCCCAGCGGTCCGAGAGCGCGCCACCGAGGCCGGTGGTCACCGCGCCCAGCAAGGTCGTGGTGCCGGCCAGCCACCCCGCTTGGGTGACGGCCGCCCCCAAGCCCTCGCCCGCCAGCCCCTCGGCCAGGTAGGGGGTCAGCCAGGCCCGCTGCCCGTAAAGCTCCCAAGTGTGCCCGGCGTAGGCCAAGGCGGCTGCCAAGACCCCCAGGCCGGGCCGCCAGGGGGAAAGCCGCCGGGGCGGAGGTTCCAGGAGCCCTGGCGCCCGGGCCGGCTCCGGCCCAGGCCGAGCCGCGGCGGCCCGCTCCTCGCCCCCCGGCCGGGGTGGAACAAGGCTGCTTCCTCGGGCCCAGACGTGGCCGGCCACCGGCCCCACCCAGCTGGCCACGCCCATGGCCAGGTAGCCGGCCCGCCACCCCCACCGGGCCGCCAAGACCCCCGTCACCGCCAGAGAGAGCCCCTGGGCCAGGATGGACGAGGCCACGTAGGTCCCGACGAAGCGGCCCCGGCGGGTGGACGGGACCATCCGGGCCAGGAGGTTCACCCCGGGCATGTAGACCCCGCCCAGCCCCACCCCGGCCAAGAAGCGCAGGAGCACGCCTGAGGCCAGCCCCCGGGCCAGCAGGGGGAAGGCGGTGCCTGCCAGGGCCGCCAGCCCGGCGGCCTGCCACAGGAGGTGGTGGGCGGGCTCGCCCCGGGCCTGCCGCCGGTCCAGGCCCACCAGGAAGAGGGCGCTGGAGAGGATGTACCCGGCCTGGTAGGCGGAGAAGAGGAGCCCCGCCTGAGCGTGGCTCACACCCCACTCAGCTTCGATCCAGGGCAAGACCGGGCTGAGGGCCGATTGGGTGAAGAACGCCCCCATCAGCGTGAGGCAGGCCGCCGCCAGGATCACCGGGACACCGTCCTTTGGGCAGAGGTGAGGCGGGGAACCGCCAGGCCCCCGCCATCCGACCCTCTCTCAGTCAGTATAGACTGAGAATGGTTCTTATGGGAGGGGCTGGTCCCCGTCAGCTGGCGTCCTGGGTGGGACCGAAGCCGGCAGGCTCCGGGGCGCAGCCGCCCGCCATGAGCTGGGCCAAGGTGGGGGCCTCCCGATCTACCCGGGCCGGCTCCCCGGTGGGGGCCGCGGTCGGGGAGGCGCGGAGGAGCTGGGCCAGGCCGTCGAAAGCCAGGAGCCAGGGACCGCCTTCATGGGGCCGGTGGAACGCCAAGACCGGGTTCACCCGGTAGGGCGTTTGGGGATCGGGGGCGGTGTAATACAGGGTCGCTTCCACCCGGACCCGGGCCCGCTGGTGGTCGCCGTCCACCCGCCGGCTCCCCCAGACGAAGAGGGTGCGGATCTGGGCGAAGAGGGCCTCCTGCAGCGCAGGGTCCAGCTCGTCAGCCAGGTAGCGCAGGGTGGCCCGCTCCCGGTGGTTGACCGCGGCCATCACCCACCGGGCCAGCTCCTCGGGCTCGGCCTGGTCCAGGGTGTCGGCCAGGAGGCCCGCAGCCTTAAGGACCATGAGCTGGTGGCCGTCGTCCACCCGCCAGGTGGTGTGCACCCGGCTCCCCGCGAAGTGGAGGCAGAAGTGGCCCTCGAACTGGTTGTCGAAGAGATCGCCCCAGCCGTGGGGCATGCCGTTGATGGAGCCGGCCACCGCCCGGTCCTGGATGGTGGCCACCACCGCCCGCCGCTTCCAGCTCCACTCGCCGCCGTAGATGGTTCGGAGGGTCTCGCTGTCCTCCGCCGTCAGAGGCTCCACGTCCGCGTGGGCATCGCCCCGGTGGCGCCGGACTTGGAAGGCCAAGCCCGTCTCCAGGTCCCGCACCTGCGCGGTGGCCCCCGCGGGGAACCGCCTCAGGGCCTCGTCCCAGGCGAGGGGCTCGCCGAAGAAGCTCCCATGAAGCTGCTCCGTCAAGGCCTCCAGCACCGGTGTTGCGGCAGGGCTCGACACAACCGCCCCCCGGGTGGGGTCGACGAGGCGGAAGTCCCGGGTGGCGAGGAGCTCCCGGGTCTGGCCGCCCTCCTCCCACGCCAGCCGCCAGTAAAGCTCCCGGGTGGCCGGGACCTCCCCAGACACCCCACGATCCTGGTTCCCAGAACGCTCCGCCGGCTGGCTGGCCTGGCCAAGGGCCTGGACCAGCGGCTCAATAAGGGCTGGATCGGTCACCTGGAGCTCACCGGGGTACTCCGGCCACACGAAGCCGACGGTGACCGCCTCCACCCGGGGCGCCACCGGCCCGTCCCGCTCCCCGAGGAGCCTCGTCCCCACCACGATCCCCACCCCGACCGCCGCCGCGAGGCCGGCCACCAGCACCCGCCGCCCCTGGGGGAGCCGCCGTTCCCGGGTTCCCGCCGTCCGCTCCCCTTGCGGCCCGGACCGGGCCGAGCGGCCCCGACGGCCGAACCAGGCCACCACCCGCACAGGACCACCCCCACCCTACCTACGCCGGGGCGACCGGCTGGTATGCCGCTCCCCGCCCCGGGCCGAGCGGATGAGCGCCCGGGCCGTCGCCTACACAGCCGCCGACGGGCTGGAGGCCTGGCGGGCCTTCTACACCTTCATGGCTCTGGCCGCCTACGCCGGCTGATCCGGCCCAACGGGGGCGGGCCCGGTCGACGGGCGAGGGTGCTGGCCGATGCGGCCGATCCTGGCCTACGCCCGCCGGCTCTGGGCCTCAACCTGGCCCTGGGTCTCGGCCGGCAGCCGGGGCGGGGCGTAGGCCCGCTGCCAGAGGGTCTGGTAGCGCTCCACCTCCGCCGCCCAGCGGGCGTCGTCCCAGCCCAGGCCGCTCTGGATCAGCGGCCGCAGCCGCCCCAGGAGGGGCTGGGCCCCATCCTCCACCAAGAGGCCCAGCCGGACCCGGCGGAGGAGCAGGTCGTCCAGGTGGACCACCGCCTCGTGGCTGGCCGCCCAGCGCACCTCAGCCCAGAGGTAGGGCGTCCCTGCAATGGGCCGCAGCTCCCCCTCTTGAGCCTCCGCCACCAGCTGGGCCGCTGCCGCCCCGTAGCGCCCCGCGAGCCTGCGGGCGGCCGCCGCGCCGTCCAGCCCCGGCCAACCCGGCAGGCTCGGGGGGCCCTCCGGCAGGGGGTCGAGGGCGGGCGCCTGGGGATCGGCCGGCGGCAGCTCCGGGAGCAGGGCCCGGAGCCGCTGGAGGACCTGGAGGGCCATAGCCCGGAAGGTAGTCAGCTTGCCCCCCGTCACCGTGAGGAGACCCTCCTCCAGCCAGAGAACGTGCTCCCGGGACTCCTTGGAGGGATCGGCCTTGCCGGTGCCCACCACCGGCCGGACGCCCGCGTAGCTGGCCAAGACGTCGCCGGCGGTGAGGTGGAGGCGGGGGAAGGCGGCCTGCACGGCCCGCAGGAGGTAGGCGGCCTCCCGGGGGCTGATGGCCGCTTCCCGATCCAGGTCCTCCCCGTGGTCCACGTCGGTGGTACCCACCAGGGTGACGCCCTGCCAGGGGAAGGCGTAGACGGGCCGCCCGTCGTTAGGGTGGATGAAGCTGACCGCCGCCGACAGGGGGAGCCGCCAGCCCGGGAAGATGAGGTGGCTCCCCCGCAAGGGCCGGAGCCGCGGCCGCCCGCCCACCTGCTCCCGGAGCCGGTCGGCCCATGCCCCCGTCGCGTTGACCACCGCCCGCGCGTGGACCCGGGCCACCGAGCCGCCCCTCCCCTCCCCGTCGGTACCGGCCACATCCCGCACCACTACGCCGGCCACCCGCCCGTCCCCGTCCCGGAGGAGCTCCTCCACCCGGCTGTAGTTGAGGGCGGTGCCGCCGTGGCGGGCCGCCTCCCGGATCAGCCGGAACACCAGGCGGGCGTCGTCCGTCTGAGCGTCCCGGAAGATGTAGCCCCCCTGGAGCTGGTCCTGGCTCACGTGGGGCGCGGCCAAGACGAACGCCTCCCGGCCCAGGTAGCGGTGGGCGTGGAGGCCGCCCAGGCGGTCGTAGAGTTCCAGGCCGAAACCGTAGATGAGCCGGCCGGGGTGGCTCCCCCAGTAGACGGGCAGGAGGAAGGCCAGGGGCTCCACCAGCCCCGGCGCGTCCCGCAGGAGCCGCTCCCGCTCCCGGACCGACGCCCAGGTGAGGCCCACCTGGGCCTGGGCCAGGTACCGCAGGCCCCCGTGGACCAGCTGCCCCGACCGGCTGGAGGTGCCCCAGGCGAAGTCCCGCTGCTCCAGGAGCAGGGTCCGGAGGCCCAAGCGGACCGCCTCCCGGAGCACCCCCCCCCCCCCCACCCCCCCGCCGACGCCAACCAGCGACACCGCAAACCCATCCACCCCCTACCACACCCCCGCCCGAGCCGGGGCCGGCCGCCTCGCTCCCACTCCCCTTCCGTCCCTTCTCCACTACTGTCGCTGCTCACCATCTACCCTTCCGGACTACCGTCGCGGGGTGCGCCCGGACGACTACAACACTCACAGACA
>PIUA01000006.1 GCA_017577405.1 Bacillota bacterium | reverse complement strand
GGGTGTGGGCGGGGTGCTGGATGTCTGGGCCGGCCGGAAGCGCCGGGCGCCCCGCTGGGTGCAGGCCCTGGGCTTGGAGTGGGCCTACCGGGTGCTGCAGGAGCCGGCGCGGGTCAGGAGGCTGGCCGCCCTGCCCCGGTTCGTGGCCGCGGTGGTGGCGGAGCGGCTGGCCGTGAGGGGGAACGGAGAATGAGGATGGTCAAGCCCCGGTGGCAGCGGGTCCTCTCGTACGTCTGGGTGCTGGTGGGCACCCTGGGCACCGCCCTGGCTTTGGACGTCTTCCTGGTGCCCAACCAGATCGCCGCGGGCGGGGTGAGCGGGCTGGCCACCATCACCTACCACTGGTTCGGCTGGCCTGTGGGGATGGTGATGCTGGCCATCAACATCCCCCTTTTCCTGGCCAGTCTCCGCACCCTGGGGCGGGAGTTCGGGGTCAAGACGATTGTGGGGACGGTCAGCATCTCCCTCTGGACAGACCTGCTGGCCGGGCGGGTTCAGCCTCTGACGGAGGATCCCCTCTTGGCCGCCATCTACGGCGGGATCCTGGCGGGGGTGGGGATGGGCGTCTGCTTCCGGGCGGGGGGCTCCACCGGCGGTACGGACATGGCCGCCCGGATGGTGGCCCACTACACCCGCATGAGCACCGGCCGGGCCCTCTTCCTGGCCGACGGGCTGGTCATCCTCTTGGCCGCCTTGGCCTTCTCGCCGGAGCTGGCCCTCTACGCGCTCTTGGCCGTCTTCCTGACGGGGAAGGCCATTGACTTCGTGCAGGAGGGCCAGGGCTACGCCAAGGCCGCCTACATCATCTCCACCCGCGCGGATGAGATCGGTCAGGCGGTCCTCACCGAGCTGCAGCGGGGGGCCACCGCCCTCCGGGGGAAGGGGCTCTACACGGGGGAGGATCGGGAGGTGCTCCTGGTCATCGTCTCCCGGGCGGAGGTGGCCCACCTGAAAGGCCTGGTCTCCGAGATCGATCCCCGGGCCTTCATGGTGATCCACGACGTCCATGAGGTGCTGGGGGAAGGGTTCGGTCCCATCCAGGCGGCGGCAGGCCCCGGGGAGCGGCGGGGCAGGATTCGGTCCGGGGGTGAGGTATAAGGACCGGCATGGGGGCTGGTGGGGTGGAGAAGGCGCGCTACGTTCAGGATCTCTTCAACGGCATCGCCCGCCGGTACGACCGGATGAACCTGATCATGACTGGCGGCATTTGGCGCTACTGGCAGTGGCGCTTCCGGAAGCTGGCGGGCTTCCAGCCCGGTGAGCGGGTGCTCGATGTCTGCTGCGGCACGGGCGACCTTACCTTCCTCGCGGCCCGGGAGGTGGGCCCCAGGGGGGAGGTGGTGGGCCTGGACTTCTCCGCCGGCATGCTGGAGGTGGCCCGGCAGAAGACGGCCGCCCTGGGGCCGGCTCAGGCCGAACTGGCCTCCATCCACTGGGTGGAGGGGGATGCCCTCGCCCTGCCCTTCCCCGACGGGAGCTTCGACCGGGTGGTGACCAGCTTCGGCATGCGGAACGTGGCCGACGTGGCCCGGGCCTTCCAGGAGATGGCTCGGGTGGTCCGGCCTGGCGGCTGGGTGGTCTGCCTGGAGCTCTCCCACCCGCCCCATCCCCTGGTGCGGGTGCCCTATCTGGCCTACTTCCGCCATGTGGTCCCTCTTCTGGGCGCGTGGGCCCGGCACCTCTCCCGGGGGGAGGGGCCCGCCCCCTACCAGTGGCTGCCCCAATCCTTGGAAGGCTTCCCAGACCAGGAAGGGCTGGCCGCCATCCTGCGGGCGGCGGGGCTGGAGGCGGTCCGTTACACCAACCTGACGGGCGGCATCGTCTGCGTCCATCAGGGCCGGAAGCCGGGTGGGTCATGAGTTCGTCCAGGGCTCAAGAGAAGGCGGCCACCCGGCGGAGGATCCTCGACGCGGCCATTGACGTCTTCTCCCGCCGGGGGTACCATCAGGCTGCGGTCGATGAGATCGTCCGGGCTTCGGGAACCTCCAAGGGCGCCGTCTACTTTCACTTCGCCAGCAAGGAAGCCATCTTCTTCGCCGTGGTGAACGAGATCGCCAGCCTCCTGGAGCGGCGGGTCGACGAGGCCATCGCCGGCCAGCGGGGGGCGGTCCAACGGGTAACGGCCGCGGTGGAGGTGGCGCTGGAGACCCTCTCCCGCCACCGGAAGCTGGCCAAGATCTTCCTCGTGGACGCCATCGGCATGGGACCGCCCTTCGCCGAGCGGGTGCTGGCCATCCACCAGCGGTTCACCGAGCTGATCCAGCGGTACCTGGACCAGGCGGTGGCCGAGGGCGACCTGGAGCCCCAGGATACGGCCCTGGCCGCCACGGTCTGGTTCGGCGCCCTCAACGAGCTCCTGGTCCGTTGGGTGCTCGATGAAGAGGCCGGGCCTGAGGCGTTGCAGGCGAAGATCCCGGCGTTAACCACCATTCTTCTGAGGAGCGTGGGTCGATGAACGGCGCGTTCCAGGCCTTTCTGCAGGCCTGGCTGAAGCAATTCGCCCGCACCCTGATGGTGCTTCTGCGGGTGATGATCCCGGTCTTTCTTCTGGTCTCGGTCCTGGAAGCCTTGGGCTGGATCGAGATCGCCGGGCGTTGGCTGGCGGCGCCGTTGGAGTGGGTGGGGATCGGTCCCCGGGCGGCCATCGCGCTCCTGGTCGGCCTCTTTGCCGGCTTGTATGCGGCCATCGGCACCATGGCCTCGTTGGGCATGACGCCCATCGAGGTCCTGCCTGTCGCCCTCTTCCTCCAGTTCGCCCACGCCTTGCCCATGGAGGCGTCCGTCGCTCACCAGGGCGGCGCCAGCGGCTGGCGCCACGCCCTCTCCCGGCTGGTCATGGGGATTCTGGCGGCCGCCACCGCTCCCTTCCTGGCGCGCCTGGCCGGCATGGAACCGGCCCCGGCGGGAGGGCCCGCCGCGCCGCTCCCGGTCGGGGTGGCCGGGGAAGCCCCGGCCTTCTGGGCGGTCTTCCTGCAGTCTTTGGTGGATCTGGGCGAGACCCTGGTAGTCTTGGTGGTCATCCTGGCGGCCATCACCCTGATCATCCAGCTCCTGGAGGCGTCGGGCTGGCTGGAGCGCTGGTCCGACGCGGCGGCCCCCTGGATGGGGAAGGTGGGCTGGTCGGGGGATGCGGCCCTGCCTCTGGTGACAGGCCTCTTTGCCGGGCTCATCTACGGCGCCGGCGTGATGATCGATCAGTTCCAGCGGGGGCGCCTGAAGGAGCGGGAAGGGCGGGAGCTCTTCTTCTTCCTGGGCGCCTGCCACTCGGTCTTGGAGGATCCTTTCCTCTTCGTCCCGGTGGGTGTGGGGCCGGCGCTCCTCCTCCCGGTGCGGATTGTGGCGGGGGGGCTGGTCCTCCTCTACTTGGCCGCGCGGCAGCGGTGGAGCACCCGCACCGCCCAGCCCGCGCCGCTGCCGGAGACCCGGGCGGCGGAGTCGGGAAGCCCCTGAGGGGCGCAGGGTGCTGGGGGACCAGGTGCCGGGACCGGTCCTCCCCAGCGGGGCCGCGCCCGGTCGGATGCTCGGCCAGATCCGCGGGGCCAATCGAATGGAAAAGGCCAGGGCTTGGCCCTGGCCTTCTTCGTTTCCTCAGGATGCCTAGCCCTCTGCCGCCCCTGAAGGATCAGGGCGTGGTGATCCGCCCTTCCACCTGCAGGGAGATGGGGCTGATGGCCTGGATGTACTCTGCCACCACCTCCGCCATCAGCCGGCCCGAGGTGGGATCGACGAGGACCTTCCCGTTGGTGAAGGCCGCGTAGCCGTCACCGCCGGTCAGCATGAAGTCGTTGGTCGCCACCACGTAGCGGGCGCTCGGGTTGAGGGGCTGGCCGTTCACCTCCACCGAGAGGACCCGCTGGCCCGGCGGCCGGCTCGGATCGTAGGTGAAGCGGATCCCCGACACATGGGGGAAGCGGCCCGCCACCGATTCCACCTGGCTGACGCCGTTCTCCAGCGCGGCCCAGAGATCGGCCCCCGTCAGCTCCGTGGTGACCACCACGTTGCCGAAGGGGAGCCAGGCCACCACGTCCCGGCGGGTGATGGGGCCCGGCTCGAAGAGCATGTTGGTCCGGATCCCGCCGCCGTTGGTCACCGCCACGTCCGCCCCGGTGAAGGCCCGCAGGGCGTCGGCCACCAGGTTGCCCAGAGGATCCTCCTTCTGGCGGATGGTGCTGTTCCGGGCATCCAGGGGCACCAGGGTCTCACCGATCACCTCGCCCAAGGCCGCGTCCAGCTGGGACTCGTAGTCGGCCATGAGGGCGGTCATGGCCGGGTGGGGCGCCAGATCCCGGGTGACGGGCACCATCTCCGAGCGGGCATCCACCATCCGACCGTTCTCCACCGTCAGGGTGGTGACGCCCAAGTACCGAGCCTCGGAGCCCGCCTTGCTGATGAACTGGCGGCCCACCCACTCGGTGGTCACGTCGTGGTCGTGGCCGCCCAAGACGACGTCGATCTCCGGCACCGCCGCCAGAAGGGCCCGGTCCTCGGCGATGGTGAGGTGGGTGAGGGCGACGATCACCTCAGCCCCCTGGGCCTTCAGCCGCTCCGCGCCGATCCGGGCGGCCGCGATGGGATCGACGAAGCGGGTCTCCTCCCCCGGGCTGGCCAGGACCACGGTGTCGGGGGTGACCAGGCCCAGGAGGCCCACCTTCACCCCGTCCACCTCCACCAACGCGGTGGTCTGGGTGCCGGGGTAGAGGCCCATCCGCCAGAGGACATTGGTGGAGAGCCAGGTGAACTCGCTCTCGGCGATCCGCTCCTGGAGGACGGCGTCACCGAAGTCCCACTCGTGGTTGCCGAAGGCGGCGTAGTCGACGCCGATCACGTTCATGCCCTGGATCATTTGGCTGCCGTAGAAGACCGATGAAGCCAGGGACGGCGAGATCAGGTCCCCGGCGAAGAGGACCAGGGCGTTGGGATGTTGGGCCCGGTACTGGTCGATCAGGGTGGCCAGCCGGTCGAAGCCGCCCAACTCTTCATCGACGGGGGGCAGGTCGTAGGCGTCGTTGAAGTGGAGGAGCGTGATCTGGGCGGCCGAGGCCGTCCCTGAGAGCAGGACCACGACCAACGCGAGCGCAAGCCACAGGTGGGACGAACGATGGGACCCCTTTACCATGCTTTCCCTCCTGTTCCAGTGGCCCGCGACGGGGCCTGTCCACCAGCCCGGGGCGGTGCGCCGGGCGCGGCCCGGGGGCGGAGCCTGCCTTCATCACGTCACGAGCCGCCCGCACCCGCCCTTCGCCCGGGAGCAGGAGCGCCCGGCCCTTGCGCCCGACGCAGGGGTGGGCGAGAATAGAGGCGCACCGCACCCGACCGAGGGGACGATGGCCATGTTTTTCTTTCCTTTCTGGTTTCTCCTTCTCTTGTTCCTCCCCCTCTGGCTCGCGCTCATCTACTTCAACCTGATCGCGACCAGCTTCAGCGTGCTGGGCCTTTCGCCGGAAGCCGCCTTCTGGCTGGTGGTGGCGGTGGTGCTGGGGAGCCTGATCAACATCCCCGTCTGGCGGGAGCGGGTGATTCACCCGGGTCGGGTCTTCCCCGTGGGGCTCTTCTTCTACTACAGCACGCCGCCCGTGGTCCAGGAGCGGGTGCTGGCGGTGAACGTGGGGGGCGCGGTGATCCCCGTTCTCTTAGCCCTTTACCTGCTCCAGCGGGCGCCCCTGGGGCCCACCCTGGTGGCCACCCTCCTCATGACCCTCTTGGTCCACAAGGTCTCCCGGATCATCCCGGGGCGGGGGATTGGGGTGCCCGTCGTCATCCCGCCCCTGGCCGCGGCGGTGCTGGGCATCCTCTTCGGCGGCGAGAACGCGGCCCCCGTGGCCTACATCGCCGGGGTGCTGGGCACCCTGATCGGCGCCGATCTGCTCAACCTGCGCCGCCTGGATGCCCTGGGCGCGAACGTGGTGAGCATCGGCGGCGCCGGGGTGCGGGATGGGATCCTCCTGGTGGGTGTGGTGGCCGCGCTCATCCCCGCCCTGTAGAGCGGCCCGCTGGTCCGACCCCCGGCGGCCGGGCGGCGATGGGGCGGGCCGATCAGGCGAGGCGCTCCTCCTGCTCCGACGGCTCAGCCAGCTTGTAGCCGAAGCCCCGGACGGTGACGATGCGGGTGGGGTGCTCGGGGTCGTCCTCGATCTTGCTCCGCAGGAAGTGGATGTACTTCTTGGCGTCCTCGCCGGAGCTGTAGGGCTTGCCGGGCCAGATCCGGTTGAGGATCTCCTCGCTGGAGAAGACCTTCCCCGGCCGGGAGATCAAGAGGCAGAGCAGCTCGTACTCCTTGGGGGAGAGCTCCACCTTCCGGCCGGCCACCTCCACGTGCTTCCGCTCGTCGTCCACCAGGATGTCGCCGCAGCGGAAGATCTGGCCGTCGGAGTGGCCTGAGCGGCGGAGGACCGCTTCGATGCGGGCCGCGATCTCCTGGAGGTCGAAGGGCTTGGTCACGTAGTCGTCGGCGCCCAGGTTGAGCCCCTTCACCTTGTCGGCGGTGCTGTCCCGCACGGTCACCATGATGACGGGCGTCTGGCCCAGCCGGCGAAGCTCCTTGAGCACCTCCCAGCCGTCCCGCTCGGGCAGGTTGCAGTCCAGCAGGACCAGATCGGGCTCGAAGGCGACGTAGCGGGCCAGCGCCTCGCTCCCGTCGCAGGCCACGTCCACCGTGTGGCCTTTGGCCGTCAGGTACCGCTGGAGCAGGCTGCGGGAGGCCGCGTCGTCCTCAACAATCAACAGGCGGGCTTGCATGGGTTCACCTCCGCTCGAAGTCCACGGGCAGGGTGAAGGAGAACCGGCTCCCCTTGACGGGCAACCGTTCCACATCGAGCCGGCCCTGGTGCATCTCCACATAGCGCCGGGCGACGGCCAGGCCCAGGCCCAGCCCCGCCGTCGACTCCCGCCGGGCGGCGGCACCCTGCTGGAAAGGCTCGAAGATGCGGGCCATCTCGTCGGGCTCCACACCCGGCCCCGAGTCCTCCACCTCCACCCGCACCTGATCCCCCTCCGCCCGGAGCCGGACCCGGACCTCGCCGCCCTCGGGGGTGAACTTGACCGCGTTGTTGAGCAGGTTGAGGACCACCTGGCGCAGCTTGGTCTCATCACCCTTCACCCGGATGGCCGGTGGCAGGTCAAGCACCAGGCTGATCCGCTTGCGGCGGGCGTCCAGGCTGACCGTCTCAGCGCACCGCCGGATGAGCGGCGCCATCTCCAGGAGGATGGGCTCCATCTGCTCGGAGGCGCCGTTCTTGGAGAAGTGGAGGATGTTCTCGATCAGCTCCAAGAGGTGCTGGCCCGAGCGGCGGATCTCGTTCAGGTCCCGGGCCTGGTCGGGGGTGATGGGCCCGTCCACCCCTTCGAGCAGGAGCTGGGTGTGGCCCAGGATGGAGTGGAGGGGCGTCTTCAGCTCGTGGCCGCTCATGGCCAGAAACTCCGACTTCACCTTGTTGGCTTCGGCCAGCTTTCGGTTCATCTCCTGGAGCTCCTCGTTCCGGGCCCGGATGGTCCGGGACATGATGCGGAACTCCTGGGCGAGAAGCCCCACCTCTCCGGGCAGGGGCGGGCCCTCGGGGAGCTCGGGGATCTCCCCCTGGCCGAAGCGGCGGACCTGCTTGGCCAGGTGGGCCAAGGGACCCAGAAGACGCCGGTGGAGGAGGAGGGCCAGCCCTGCGCTCAAGAGGATGAAGCCGGCGCCCAGGAGGATCAGGAGCTGGCCCTGCTCGGCCAGGGTCTGGTCCATGGAGGCGAGGGAGTACCCCAGGCGCAGGTAGGTGTCGGGCCGTCCGGGGAAGCCTTGGACCACGTCCAGGTAATGGAGGCCCGAGGGGGTGCGGATCTCCCGCACCTGCTGGGCGCCGGGCATGGGGCGGACCACCGTCAGCTCCACCCCCTCCGCCCGGACCCGCTCCCCTTTGAGCTGGCCGTCCTCGACGATCTGGGCGTAGAGGACGTCGCCCAGGGCCATCCGGTCGGCCAGGAGCTGGTAGCGCAGGCCCCGCAGGGCGTCCTGGGGCGTTTGGGCCAGCTCCCGGAAGGCCCGCTGGAACTCGGACATGAGGAGCTGGGCCCGGGTCTGGCCTTCCATCGCGAGCTGCTGAGCCATCCGGGTCCAGGAGAAGAAGCCGTAGGCGAGGGCGGCGAGCACCGAGAGGATGAGGAAGGCGGCCAGAAGCCAGTCCCGGGTGGACCGGGTGTTGGGGTAGGTCTCCACCCGGCTCCGGCCCCGGAACCGGAAGGCCAGGCGGGACCAGGACCAGCCTTGGGACCGCCAGCGGGCCCAGAAGGGGCGGGCGCGGATGGGCTGGGTGCTGTGGGTGCTCACCGCTTCACCTCCCATCCGGGCCACAGGCGGCCGAGGGCCGCCAAGGGTCCAAAAGGTCGCGGTTTGCTTCGCTCCACGGCCCCAAGCACCCTCCTAGGGAACGGTTCCCTGCCGGTGCCGATCGGGTTCCCTCATCGCCACGGGCTTTTCCTGGAGACGGACCGGGAGATGCCAGGCTCTTCCATGGCGGGAAAAGCCTGCCCACGGTAGGCTGAAGGTGCAACGTGGCCTGGATCCTCAAGGGGGTGGTCACCCCGAGGAGCCATCCGTCACAAGCGGCCGCACGGACGGACGTTACAGGCCAGCCGGTCGCTTACGGGATGCCGCAAGGCACCCCATCACCGCAGCACCGACGCTGCGGAGACTAACCCGATCCCCCGAGGCATGCCCCGCAGGTTCCCAGCCCCTGCGGGGCTCTTTTTGTGGGGCCGTGCCCCTCCGGCGTGCGGGCGCTCACTCCGCCCTCCTGGCTTCGCTCGCTCGGCACGGCCCCGGCTCCGCCCTCCTGGCTCCGCCGGGGCCGTGAGGCCGCACGCCGGAGGGGCACGGGCCCGGTGGGGCCAGCGGTGGTTGCCCGCCGTTGGGGGTGAGCCGATGCTGGGGAGGGGACAAGCGTCGCCTGGGGAGTTTGCTGGGGGCCTGGGCTGGGGACGGGCCGCTTGGGCTGGATTGGGGCATTGTGTTGAAGAGAGCCTCGCGAAAGGACTATAATGACGGAAGTCGGTGGCGGGGGGCGGTGGCGTGCAGGGGTTCTGGCAAGGACGGAAGGGCCTCGTCATCCTCCTGGTGGGTCTGGCGCTGGTGGCTGGGCTCACTTGGGTCCTCAACCGGCAGGTGGGCGCGGACGACGAGGGCGATTCCCTGCGCCATCTGGTGGAGGTCATCGCCCTGGTGCGGACCCAGTATGTGGAGCCGGTCAGCACCCTGGACCTCATCGCCGCCTACACCGAGACGGGCAGCATCAACGGCATGCTGGCCAAAGTCCTCAACGACCCCTACACCCATTTCCTGGACCCCCGGGCGTACCAGCAGACCCAAATCGACATCGGCCGCACCTACGGCGGCTTGGGGATCTATGTCGGGATGCGGGATGATCAGCTGACGGTCATCGCGCCCATCCCCGGCACGCCGGCGCAGCAGGCGGGCCTGCAGGCGGGGGACCGCATCGTGGGCATCGACGGCCAGCCGACGGAGCTCATGTCCCAGGATGAGGCGGTCAGCCTCATGCGGGGTGAGGTGGGGACCACGGTGGTCATCGAGGTGGAGCGGGGCCGGGGGGACGAGGTCCAGCGGCTCACCTTTGAGATCGTCCGGGAAGAGATCGAGGTCCCCAGCGTGACCAAGAAGGCGGTCCTGGACGGCGACGACCTCCCCTTCTTGGGGAGCACCCGCCTGGGGTACGTCCAGCTCAGCTCCTTCAACGAGCGGACCACCGCAGAGGTGCGGGCGGCGGTGCGGGAGGTGCTCCAGGGCGGGGCGCAGGGCCTCCTCCTGGACCTGCGGAACAATCCCGGGGGGCTTTTGACGGCCTCCATTGAGGTGGCGGACCTCTTCCTGGAGGACGGCCCCATCGTTCATGTGGTCAACCGGGACCAGCGGCGCTTTACCTACCGGGCCGAGGGCGCCGGCACCTTCCCCCGGGTGCCCATGGTGGTGCTGGTCAACCAGTTCAGCGCCAGCGCGAGCGAGATCGTCTCGGGGGCCCTGCAGGACCGGGGCGTGGCCACCCTGGTGGGGACCACCACCTTCGGCAAGGGCCTGGTTCAGACGGTCATCCCCCTTTCGGGGGGCGCTGGCCTCTCCCTCACCACCGGCCGCTACCAGACGGCGGGCGGGCGGTTCATCCACGAGACGGGGATCGAGCCGGACGTGGCCGTCCCCGTGGACGACGAGACCCAGCAGCAGATCAACCAGTGGCTCACCGAGTCGGAGCTCCATCTGGAGGACCCCCAACTCCAAAAGGCGCTGGAGATCCTCCGCGACATGGTGGTGGCGGGCGCCCGCCAGGCGGCGTGACGGGGCCCGCCACGGGCGGCGTCGGGCTGGGGGCTCTCCAGGGGCGTGAGGCAGGCTTCCCCGAGGGCAGGCAGGTCTCCCCTCCGGTGGTGGGAGCCTCCCTGACGTTCGGGCAGCGGAGTTCGCCTTTCCCTGACAGGACGGTGTCACCGAACGGGCCGTACCCTGAAGGGAGGCCTTTCCAGCCGGTTTGGGGCGGCGTCGCCGTCCGGCGGGGCGTGGTATAATGACCAACGCCGGGGCGGGTTGGAGCCAACCCGCCCCTCTTGGCGCGGGAGGTGGCAACATGGGTTCGGTCCAGGCGAAGAAGGCTCTGGAGCCGGGGCCTCCCTTTCCTGAGCGGCCTCGGGTAGAATCGAAGCCCTTTCGGGTGGTTTCCGACTTTGAACCCGCCGGGGACCAACCCAAGGCCATCGCGGAGCTGGTGGAGGGCATCCAGCGGGGCGAGAAGTTCATGACCTTGCTCGGGGTGACGGGGTCGGGGAAGACCTACACCATGGCCAAGGTGATCGAGGCGGTCCAGCGGCCCACCCTGGTCCTGGCCCACAACAAGACCCTGGCCGCCCAGCTCACCGCGGAGTTCCGGAGCTTCTTCCCCGACAACGCGGTCCACTACTTCGTCAGCTACTACGACTACTACCAGCCGGAGGCGTACGTGCCCCAAACGGACACCTACATCGAGAAAGACGCCTCCATCAACGACGAGATCGACCGGCTCCGCCACGCGGCCACCAGCGCGCTCTTTGAGCGGCGGGACGTGATCATCGTCGCCAGCGTCTCCTGCATCTACGGCCTGGGCTCGCCCGAGGACTACCAGGCCATGACCCTCTCCCTGCGCCACGGCGACTTCCGGGATCGGGACCTGATCCTCCGGAAGCTGGTGGGGATCCACTACGAGCGGAACGACGTGGGGTACCGGCGGGGCACCTTCCGGGTCCGGGGGGACGTGATCGAGATCATCCCCGCTTACCAGGAGACCATGATCCGCATCGAGTTCTTCGGCGACGAGGTGGACCGGATCCTGGAGATCGACCCCATCACCGGCGAGGTCCTGGGGGAGCGGGAGACCCTCCACATCTACCCGGCCAGCCACTATGTGACACCGGAGGAGAAGCTGAAGCGGGCCCTGGCCTCCATTGAGCAGGAGCTGGAGGAGCGGCTGGCCGAGCTGCGCCGGGAGGGGAAGCTGCTGGAGGCCCAGCGCCTGGAGCAGCGGACCCGCTACGACCTGGAGATGCTCCGGGAGGTGGGCTACTGCAACGGCGTCGAGAACTACTCCCGGCACCTGTCGGGGCGGGAGCCAGGGGAGCCCCCGGCCTGCCTTCTCGACTACTTCCCCGGGGACTACCTCATGTTCATCGACGAGTCCCACCAGACCATCCCCCAGGTGGGGGGTATGTACCACGGCGACATGTCCCGCAAGAAGACCCTGGTGGAGTACGGCTTCCGGCTGCCCTCGGCCCTGGACAACCGGCCGCTTAAGTTCGAGGAGTTTGAGCAGCACTACAACCAGGTGATCTTTGTCTCGGCCACGCCCGGGCCCTACGAGCGGCGGCTCTCCACCCGGATCGTGGAGCAGATCATCCGGCCCACGGGCCTGGTGGACCCGGAGGTGGTGGTCCGTCCCGTCAAAGGCCAGATCGACGACCTGATCCACGAGATCCGCCAGGTGACCGCCCGCAACGAGCGGGTGCTGGTCACCACCCTGACCAAGAAGATGGCCGAAGACCTGACGGACTACCTCCAGGAGATGGGGATCCGGGTCCGCTACCTCCACTCGGAGATCGCCGCGTTGGAACGGGTGGAGATCCTGCGGGATCTGCGGCTGGGGAAGTTCGATGTGTTGGTGGGGATCAACCTGCTCCGGGAGGGGCTGGACCTGCCCGAGGTCTCCCTGGTGGCCATTCTGGATGCGGACAAGGAGGGCTTCCTCCGCTCCGAGACCTCCCTCATCCAGACCATCGGCCGGGCGGCCCGGAACGTCAACGGCCGGGTGATCCTCTACGCCGACCAGATTACCGACTCCATGCGGGCGGCCATCGAGGAGACCCGCCGGCGGCGGGAGATCCAGCTGGAGTACAACCGGAAGCACGGCATCACCCCGGAGACCGTGCGGAAGCAGATCCGAGACATCGTGCAGGACGCCCGGGAGGAAGAGGCCCGGCAGGAGGCGGAGAAGGCCGAGCGGATCCGCCGCCGGGCCCAGGCCATGCGGCCTGAAGAGCTGGCCCGCCAGATCCAGGAGCTGGAGGAACAGATGTACGAGGCGGCGAAGAAGCTGGAGTTCGAGCGGGCCGCCGAGCTGCGGGACGAGATCAAGGAGCTGCGGGATGTGCTCACGGGCCTGGGGCAGCTCCACGGCTGGCACTGAGGGGCACGGCCCGGGCTGAGCAGGTTGGGCGTACGGCGTGAGGGGGCATGCACCGTTGAGCCAGGAGAAGATCATCATCCGAGGGGCTCGCCAGCACAACCTAAAGGGGATCGATCTGGAGATTCCCCGCAACCGGCTGGTGGTCTTCACCGGGCCATCGGGGTCGGGGAAGTCGTCCCTGGCCTTCGACACCATCTACGCGGAAGGCCAGCGGCGGTACGTCGAGTCCCTCTCGGCCTACGCCCGGCAGTTCTTGGGCCAGATGGACAAGCCGGACGTGGACTTTATCGAGGGGCTGTCGCCGGCCATCTCCATCGACCAGAAGACCACCAGCCACAACCCCCGGTCCACGGTGGGGACGGTGACGGAGATCTACGACTACCTCCGCCTCCTCTACGCCCGGATCGGCCAGCCCTATTGCCCCAACTGCCAGATTCCCATCGCCCAGCAGACGGTGGAGCAGATCGTCGACCGCCTCCTCCAGTTCCCCGAGGGCACCCGGATGCAGATCCTCGCGCCCCTGGTCCGGGGCCGGAAGGGCGAGCACAAGAAGCTCTTGGAGGAGGTCCGGCAGGAAGGCTTCGTCCGGGTCCGGGTGAACGGCGAGGTGCGGACCCTGGATGAGCCCATCGAGCTGGAGAAGCAGAAGAAGCACACCATCGAGGTGGTCGTCGACCGGGTGATCGTGCGGGAGGGGATCGAGACCCGCCTGGCCGACTCCCTCCAGACGGCTCTCGCCCGGGGTGACGGGCTGGTGGTGGTCCAGGTGCTGGGGGGCGAGGGGGTGGAGCCCGAGGAGCTCCTCTTCAGCGAGAAGTACGCCTGCCCCCAGTGCGGCTTCAGCTTCGGCGAGCTGACGCCCCGGATGTTCTCTTTCAACAGCCCCTTCGGCGCCTGCCCGGGCTGCGACGGGCTGGGCATCCGCATGGAGGTGGACCCCGAACTGGTCCTGGACCGGCGCCGGTCGGTGCGGGATGGGGGGATCCTCCCCTGGGCCAACAGCCACAGCCGCTGGCTCTGGA
This sequence comes from Bacillota bacterium, assembly GCA_017577405.1. Classification (GTDB taxonomy): domain Bacteria; phylum Bacillota; class Limnochordia; order Limnochordales; family Limnochordaceae; genus Limnochorda. The sequence goes on along the minus strand of PIUA01000006.1, from coordinate 16,523 downwards.
GCGTGCTGGAGGCGGTCTGCGAGCGGATCGGCCTTGATCCCGAGAAGCCCCTGAGCCAGGCGACGCCGGAGCAGATCCAGGTGCTCCTCTACGGCACCGGCGGCGAGAACGTCCGCTTCACCTACCGGAACCAGCACGGCCGGACCCGGGTCTACGAGACGCCCTTCGAGGGCGTGATGGCCTGGCTCCAGCGGAAGCACCGGGAGGCCCAGTCCGACTGGGGTCGGAGCGAGGTGGAGCAGTACATGGCCTCCCAGCTCTGCCCCGTCTGCCAGGGGGGCCGCCTCCGGAAAGAGAGCCTCTCGGTCCTGGTGGGGGGCAAGAACCTGGTGGAGGTGACCCGCCTCTCGGTCCGGGAGTGCCTCCGCTTCTTCGAGGAGCTGGAGCTCAGCGAGCGGGAGCAGATGATCGCCCGCCAGGTGCTGAAGGAGATCAAGGCCCGCTTGGGCTTCCTGGTGGACGTGGGCCTGGACTACCTCACCCTCGACCGGGCGGCCAGCACCCTCTCGGGGGGCGAGGCCCAGCGGATCCGGCTGGCCACCCAGATCGGCTCCCAGCTGGTGGGGGTCCTCTACATCCTGGATGAGCCGAGCATCGGCCTCCACCAGCGGGACAACCGGAGGCTGATCGAGGCCCTCAAGGGCCTGCGGGACCTGGGGAACACGGTCATCGTCGTGGAGCACGACGAGGAGACCATCACCGAAGCCGACTACGTGGTGGACATCGGCCCCGGTGCCGGCAAGCACGGCGGCGAGGTGGTCGCCCAGGGGACGCCCGCGGAGGTGGCGGCCAACCCCAACTCCCTCACGGGGCAGTACCTGTCGGGGCGCCGCTCCATCCCCGTGCCCCAGATCCGCCGGTACACCCCGGCGGAGAAGGGGGAGCGGCCCGTCTTGCGGGTGCGGGGGGCCCGGGCCCACAACCTGAAGAACATCGACGTGGAGTTCCCCCTGGGACTCTTCATCTGCGTCACGGGGGTGTCCGGCTCGGGCAAGAGCACCCTGGTCAACGAGGTGCTCTACAAGCAGCTGGCCCGGGACCTGAACGGGGCCAATGTGCGGGCGGGGGAGCATGACGGGATCGACGGGCTGGAGCACCTGGAGAAGGTGATCCAGATCGACCAGTCGCCCATCGGCCGCACCCCCCGGTCCAACCCGGCCACCTACACCGGGGCCTTCACCGGGATCCGGGAGCTCTTCGCCATGACGCCCGAGGCCCGGGCCCGGGGCTACAAGCCGGGCCGGTTCAGCTTCAACGTGAAGGGCGGGCGGTGCGAGGCGTGCCAGGGCGACGGCATCATCAAGATCGAGATGCACTTCCTGCCCGACGTCTACGTGCCCTGTGAGGTCTGCAAGGGGAAGCGGTACAACCGGGAGACCCTGGAGATCACCTACAAGGGGAAGACCATCGCCGACGTGTTGGAGATGACGGTGGACGAGGCCTTGGACTTTTTCGGCCTGATCCCCAAGGTGGAGCCTAAGCTCCGCACCCTGCGGGACGTGGGGCTGGGCTACATCCAGCTGGGCCAGCCGGCCACCCAGCTCTCGGGCGGGGAGGCCCAGCGGGTGAAGCTGGCCACGGAGCTCTCCCGGCGGAGCCGGGGCCGCACCCTGTACGTGCTCGATGAGCCCACCACCGGCCTCCACACCCACGACATCCGGAACCTGCTGGACGTGCTCAACCGGCTGGTGGACCAGGGGAACACGGTGATCGTCATCGAGCACAATCTGGACGTCATCAAGACCGCCGACTACATCATCGACCTGGGTCCTGAGGGCGGCGACCGGGGCGGCCGGGTGGTCGCCCAGGGGACGCCCGAGGAGGTCGCCCTCAACCCCAACTCCTACACGGGCCAGTTCCTCCGGCCCATCCTGGAGAAGGCGGGCACCCTCCCGCCCGCAAGGAAGGGCCATGCCAAGGCCCTTTCCGCCTCGGAAGCGCCCGCCGCCCAGGTGGCCGAAGGCTCGAGGGCCGTGGTACCATAAAGGTATGAGCCTCGAGATGGCCGACCGGGCGCCGGGCGCCGGAGAGGAACGGGCCCGGCTGGAGGAGAAGCTGGCCCGCCTTCCGAGCCAGCCGGGCGTCTACCTGATGAAGAACGCCGCCGGCGAGGTGATCTACGTCGGCAAGGCGGTCTCCCTGCGCGCGCGCGTCCGCTCCTACTTCCAGCCCTCCCGGCACGGGCGGGGGCCGGGGAGCGCCAAAGTGGCGGCGATGGTGGCCCAAATCGCCGACTTCGAGTACATCGTCACCGACACGGAAGTTGAGGCCCTCATCCTGGAGTCCAACCTGATCAAGCGGTACCGGCCCTGGTACAATGTCCGGCTCCGGGACGACAAGGCCTACCCCTACATCAAGGTGACCCTGGAGGAGCGCTTCCCCCGGGTGATCCTGGTCCGCCGGAAGCGGAACGACGGGGGCCGCTACTTCGGCCCCTACACCAACGTCCACGCGGTCCGGGAGACCCTCCAGTTCATCCGGAAGCTCCTCCCGGTGCGGACCTGCACCCTGGACCTGTCGGGCGAGCTCAACTACCGGCCCTGCCTCATGTACCACATCGACCGCTGCGGCGCGCCCTGTGCGGGGCTCCAAAGCGAGGAGGAGTACCAGAAGATCATCGACCAGGTGCTCCTCTTCCTGGAGGGCCGCCAGGAGGCCCTCATCCCCGAGCTCACCCGGCGGATGGAGGCGGCGGCCGCGGAGCTCCAGTTTGAGCGGGCCGCCCGGATCCGGGACCTGATCCGGGGCTTGGAGACGGTCATCGAGCGGCAGAAGATCGTCTCCACCACCGACACCTCCGACCAGGACGTCCTGGGCCTGGCCGTGGGCCGGGAGACGGCCTGTGTGCAGATCTTCTTCGTCCGGGGCGGGAAGCTGGTGGGGCGGGAGAGCTTCTTCGTCGACGTGACGCCCGAGACGGAGGAGGCGGAGGTGCTGGGCGCCTTCCTCCGGGAGTACTACGAGCGGGCCGACCTGGTGCCGCCCCAGATCCTGGTCCCTGTCGAGCCGGAAGATGCCGACGTGCTGGTGGCTTGGCTCCAGCAGCGCCGGGGGGGCAAGGTCCGCCTGCGCCGGCCCCAGCGGGGCGAGAAGCGGGCCCTGATCGAGATGGTGGTGGAGAACGCCCGGCTCGCCCTGCAGGAGCACGAGGCCCTGAGCGGGCAGAAGAAGAGCCGCAACCAGCAGGCCTTGGCGGCCCTGGCCGAGCATCTGAGCCTGGAAGGGCCCCCGCGGCGGATCGAGTGCTTCGACATCTCCAACCTGCACGGCCAGCAGGCCGTCGCCTCCATGGTGGTCCTCACCGACGGCGAGCCCGATCCCAGCCAGTACCGCCGGTTCAAGATCCGGAGCGGCGAGACCCCCGACGACTACCGGATGATGGCCGAGGTGATCCGGCGGCGGTTCACCAACTACCTCCAGGAGACCAAGGAGATCGAGCGCCTGGTGGCCCAAGGGGATCCCGAGCAGGCGGCCGCCCGCCGGCAGGAACTCATGGCCCAGGCCCGCTTCGCCGCCCGGCCGGACCTGGTGGTGATCGACGGGGGCAAGGGCCAGCTCAACGCGGCCCGGGCTGTGCTGCAGGAGCTGGGCCTGGAGGATCTGCCCGTCATCGGCCTGGCCGAGCGCTTCGAGCAGATTTTCGTGGAGGACGATCCCGATCCCCTGGAGCTGGACCGCCACAGCCCGGCCCTCCACGTCCTCCAGCGGGTGCGGGACGAGGCCCACCGCTTCGCCCTCCGCTACCACCGCCAGCTGCGGGACGCGGAGACGAGCCGCTCGGCCCTGGACGAGATCCAAGGGGTGGGCCCCAAGCGGAAGAAGGCCCTCCTCCGCCACTTCGGCTCCCTCAAACGGATCCGGGAGGCAAGCTTGGAGGAGTTGTACGCGGTGCCAGGGCTTCCCCGGTCCGTGGCCGAACGGATCTACCAGGAGCTCCGTTAATCCCTTCACGCAGACCGCCCACGAGGCGAACCGCAGACGAGGCAGACCGCAAGGGGGGCGTCAGATGGAACGGGACCAGCGGGGTTCGATCCCCGAGCAACACCGGCCTGGCCCGCCCCGCCGGGTGGCCCTGTTTGGCGGCTGGAGCCAGGGGCCCCGGGTGGAGGCCCGGCAGCGCCTGACCGAAGCCCTGGTGGCCGGCGGCCTGGAGGTGGTCACCCCCCAGAGGGCCGCCGATCTGGCCGAGCGACCCGATTTGGTGGTCACCGTGGGCGGTGACGGCACCCTCCTCGACGCGGTCCGCCGGTTCCGGGTGTGGGACGTCCCCTTCTTCTCGGTGAACGCGGGGCACCTGGGCTTCCTCTCCGCGGTGGCCCTGGACGGGCTGGAGGAGGCGGTGGAGCACCTGCGGGCCGGGGCCTGGGTGGAGGTGAAGGCCCCCTTGCTCCAGGTGGCGGCCCAGCCGGCCAGCCCTGCCGGCGAGGAGCTGGAGGCCCAGGAGATCTTCTGCCTCAACGACCTGGTGGCCGACCGGGCCAGCCCCCGCACCCTCACCCTCTCGGTGAAGGTGGCCGACTTGGAGATGGCGCCCGTGGTGGGCGACGGCCTGGTGGTGGCCACGCCCCTGGGCTCCACGGCCTATGCCCGGGCGGCGGGCGGCCCCATGATCCACCCCTCCTTGGCCGCCTTCCAGCTGGTGGGGCTCAACCTGCACCACTCCATCCACACCCGCTACGTGGACACCCCCCTGGTCCTGCCGCCCAGCCACGACCTGGAGATCGTCAACCTGCGCCCCCACGACCGCCCCGCCCGCTTGACGGCCGACGGCATGGTGATCGCGGAGAACTTCCTGCGCTGCACGGTCCGCTGGCTGGACGGGGGCGTCCGCCTCGCGTACCTGCCGGGCTTTTCCTACCTGAAGCGGGTGGAGGCGGTCCTCTGGGGAACGGCCCAGGCTCGGGAGTAGGACGGGTGGGGCGGAGGTCCCCTGGAGGTCCGGCGGCCTAGGGGGTGGGTGGGCCGTAGAGGGCTTCCAGCCCCGCCTCCAGCTCCTGGGGTTGGAAGCCGAAGCGGCGGGGGATGAGGTCGGGGTCGGTGGGGCCGGCCAGGGTGAGGAGCTCCAGCTCTTGCTGGGTGAGGGGCGGCTCATTGATGAGGCGGCTGCCGGCCCAGGCGGCCAGCCGCACCACGGGGATGGGCACCTGGACCACCAGCCGGTGCCGGTCCATCACCCGGAGGAGGAGCCGGGCCATCTCAGCCAGGGTGTACGCCTGAGGGCCCCCCAGCTCGAAGGTCTCCCCGTGGGTGGAGGGGTCGGTGAGGCTGATCCGGATGCACCGGGCCAGGTCCGCCGCGGCCAGGGGCTGGAACCGGGCCTGGGTCCGGGGGACGAAGGCCAGCCCCGGTGGGGAGAAGCGCAGGCTCTGCCGCAGCTTTTCGAAGAAGCCCCCGCCCTCGCCGAAGAGAAGGGAGGGCCGGAAGATGGTCCACGCCAGGCTGCTGGCCCGGACCAGTTCCTCCGCCTGCCACTTGGAGTGCGCGTAGGCGTAGCGAGGGTCGGGCGTGGCCCCCAGCGCGCTCACCAAGATGAAGCGCCGGGCCCCGGCCGCCTCGGCAGCGGCCAAGAGGTTGCGGGTGCCCTCAACGTTGATGGCCCGGTAATCGCCGTCCCGGCGCCTCCGGAGGACGGCGACCAGGTGGATGACCGTCTCCACGCCCTCGCAGGCGGCCTGCAGGCTGCCCGGATCCCGCACGTCGCCCACCACCTGCTCGGGCTCGGAGCCGGGGAAGCGGGAAAGGCGCGGCATGGGCGCCTCGTGGACCAGGGAGCGTACCGGCAAGCCTTGTCCCATCAGCTGTCGGACGACGGCCCGGCCCACCAGGCCTGAACTGCCCGTGACCAAGATCACTGCATGTGCCCTTCTTCCTCGGCGGCCCGAGGCCGCCCCTTTTCGGAGCCAGCATACCCCGTCCTGGGGTCCCGGTCAAAGGGGCGGCCCGGATTCGCCCTTGGCCAGAAGGCGGGGCTCTTGGCAGGCGAGGGCGAGGATTCAGGCAACGGCGGGCCTTATGGAAGGGGCCCGGCCGGCGGCCCTACGGCGGGCAAGGCGCGCCGCCGGATCCCGGCCGGCGGCCGCGGCCCTTACGAACGGGGACCGTCTTGCCGAAAGGGCTCGCCTTACCGGTCGGGCTCGATCACGATCTCGCCCTCTTTGTCCAGGCGGACCCGGACCCACTCCACCTCCTGCTCCACCTTGCGGCTCGCCTTGCCGATGCGGAGGTGGACGTTGGGGAGGATCCGCCGGGCGTGGAGCACCCCGTCCTCGACGAACTCCAGCGTGGTGACGGTCCCCGCCTCGGCGCCTACCGAGTGGAGCTCCACCCGCCCCGACTGGACCCGAAGGGACCCCCCGATGAGCTGGGCGCTGGGGGCCAGGACCCCCAGCCGGGCGTAGACCTGGGAGTTGTAGATGGCCTTCCCCGTCACATGGAGGGTGCCGCTGGCGACGAGGCGGGAGTTCTGCAGGGAGTCGACGGTGATGGAGGCAGACCGGGCCGGGTGGTGCTGGAGCTGCTGCCGGAGGGTGGTCAGGAGCTCAATGGGCTCGTCCAGGGGCAACAGGCTCCCGTCCCGGATCCCCAAGGCGAAGCCCCGGGCCAACCGTTGGGCCAGCACCTGGACCTGCTCGTTGAGGAGGGAGGGGTGCTCCAGGAGTCGCTTGCCCAGTTGGGCCAGCCGGTCCGGCAGCTGGCGGAACTTGAGGTGGAGGAGCCGTTCCACCAGGGTCCGCTCGGTGGGGGGAACGCCCACCGTGGGGGCCCCCTGCTCCTGCAGCCGCCGCTGCACCTGGGCCACCATCCCCCGCAGTTCCGAGAGGAGGCGGATGCCGTCATCCAGGGGGCCCATCAGCTCCGCGGCGAAGGCGTAGGAGCCGCCCGCCACCAGCTGGGAGCTGATGGCCGCCCGCTGGACCAGAATGCCCGTCAAGCCCGCCAGGGTTGCCCCGCTGACCGAGCCCAGCACCCGGATCTGGCCCCCCGACTCGACCCGGACCGATTCGGTCACGTTGCCGCCGATCAGAATGTCGCCGTCGAACCGGACGTGGCCCCGCTTGGCTGTGAGGTCGCCCCGGATTTCATGGAGGGGGATGATCTGGATCATCTCGCCCCGGAGCTCGGGCCGCCCTGTCTGCTCCGCGTAGGCGACCCGGCCCCCCTCCACCCGGCAGCCGGGGCCGGCGATGAGGTTCACCGAGCGGGGGGAGCGGGCGGGCACCTCCTCGCCCAGCACGTTCCGCCCGGGCGCGCCGGGCTCCGGGGGCTCGCAGTAGGCGGCCACCTCGCCGGCCATCACCGAGGGAATGGAGACCTCCCGGATCAGCTCCAGCCGCTGGGCGTGCTCCGCCTGGCTCTTCAGCTCTTCCTCCCGAGCGCGGGCCGCCTCCACGACGGGAATGCGGATCCGGCCGTCCTTGGGCTCCTTGGGGGGCACCCCCTGGGCCACCTTCACCCGCTGGTTGGGCTTCTCCGGCACCTGGGCGATGGCGGATTCGATCAGCCCGTAGAGGACACCCTCTTCCCGGAGGGCTTGGGCCACGTCCGCGGGAGTGAGCGGGGGCAGGGGCTCCTCTTCGGCCAGTTCTGGGTGGAGGACCACGTGGTGGGCGGGCGGGTGCGCGCGCAACCGCCAGGTGCGGCCCGGCTTCACCACCCAGGTGACGTACGCCTCCATCCGGTCGGAGGTGACCTCCACCTCCAGCCGGCTCTCCGCCGGCTCGTGGGGCAGGATCACCTCGATGTCGTCCACGTTCTGGACGGGCACCCGGCCGACGGCCAGCTGACCGGCCACCCGGAGCTGGACACCCGGTCCGGGCTCCACCGTGGGGACCGCGCCCACCCCACGCGGCGGCTCCAGGTGCAGCTTCCCGTCCCGGACCTCGATGAGACCGTCCCGGTCTTCATCCGGGTTGCCCGCCCCGTCCCCAGCGGGCTCGGCCGGCAGGTGGGCAGAAGCCGCGCGCTCGGCCACGTCGCGCTCGGGCTGGTCCACCATGCTGAGCCCCCCTTCCGATGCCCCTCTCCAGCGTAGAAGAGGTTCTTTTCGTCTTCTGGCAAATCCTGCGTTGGCAGGAAGGGGCTCCCTGGGGAGGAAAGGCGTGAGAGGGTGGGGGAAACGGAAGGAGGCGATGGCGCGGTGCGGCCAGGCTTGGGCGAGGCCGTCCCCGAGGGCCTCGGCCACGAAGGCCGGCGCTGGCGGCTGGATGCGCCGCCCTTCTCCACCTGCGGGCCCAATCCCGCCCTGGGCGATCTGGTGGCGGGAGCGGACCTGCCAACGGGGCCTGCCCTCCCACCCATGGGGCCAGCCGCGAGGGCGCCCCAGGCCGTCCGGGCCGGCGGGTTGGTGTCGGGGGGGAAGAATGATCCTCTCTACATGCTCCACCCCTATCACACCAAGGTGCCCCACCAGGCCATCGCCCAGCTCATCGAGCGGCACACCCAGCCGGGCCAGGTGGTGCTGGACCCCTTCTGCGGCTCGGGCATGACGGGCGTGGCCGCCCGCCTCACCGGGCGCCGGGCCATTCTGGTGGATCTTTCGCCCGCCGCCACCTTCATCGCCGCCGGCTACCTGAATCCCCTCCCGCCCGAGACCCTCCGGCAGGCGGGCCGGGCCTGGCTGGAGGCGGCCCGCCCCGAGCTGGCCCGGCTCTACCGCACCCCCGACGACGAGCCGGGGCAGTGGACGGAGCTGGAGTACACCGTCTGGAGCGACCGGTTCCGCTGCCCCCACTGCCGCACCGCCTTCCTCTTCTGGGATGTGGCCGTGGGGGGCGGCCCGGGGGAGCGCCGGGTCCGGCGGACGGTCCGCTGCCCGGGCTGCGGGCGGGCCTTGACCAAGCAGGCTTTGGAGCGGGTCTGGGGGCCTGATGGGCTGGCGGTCCAGGAGCCGGTGGAGCGGTGCCTCCCCGGCCGGCCCCAGCGCCTCCGCCCCGTGACCGCCGCGGACCGGGCCTGGCTGGCCGCGCTGGCCGAGACCCCGCCCGCCGACTGGTACCCCACCGACCCCCTCCCCGAGGGCCTCTCCGCCAACCAGCCCCAGCGCTCCCACGGCCTGACCCGCATCGACCAGTTCTACACCCCCCGGAACCTGCGGGCCTTGGCCCGGCTCTGGGCGGCCCTGAACGACTTTCCCGACCCGGTGGCCCGGGGTCTGGCCTTCCACTGGACGGCGGTGGCCCGGAACGCCTCCCGCATGAACCGCTGGCCCCGCCGCCGGGGGCCCCTTTCGGGCACCCTCTACCTGCCCTCCCTCGCCTACGAGATCCACGTGGGCCGGGCCCTGGCCCGCCACCTGCGGAAGGGGATGGCCGCCAGCGCCTTCCTCCACCAGCAGGCGCCGGGCGATCCCCAGGAGGCCCTCCGCATCGGGACCCAGTCGGCCACCCGCCTCGCCGGCGTGCCCGATGCGTCGGTGGACTACGTCTTCACCGACCCGCCCTTCGGGGACAACCTGATGTACTCGGAGCTCAACCTCCTCTGGGAGGCCTGGCTGGGCGTGCGGACCGATCCCTCCCAGGAGGCGGTGGTGGACCCCGTGGGCGGCCGGGACCTGGAGCGGTACCAGGCCCTGATGACGGCCGCCTTCCAGGAGGCGGCCCGAGTGCTCAAGCCCGGCCGGGCCATGACCGTCGTCTTCCACCACGCCCGGGCCGAGGTCTGGCAGGCGGTGCAGGAAGCCCTCCGGGCTGCCCGGCTCGATCTGGAAGAGGTGCAGGCTCTGGACAAGAGGCAGGGGAGCTTCAAACAGCTCACCTCCGCGGGCGCCGTCCGGTACGACCTGGTCCTCACCTTCCGGAAAGGCGCCAGCCCCGCCCGGGCTTGGAAGCCCGCCTCTCTCCCGGAGCCGAGCCGGTTCAGCGCCGGTTCCGCCCGGGCCAACTCCCCGCTCGCCCCGGCCGGCCCCGATCCCGAGGGGTGGGCCCGGGCCTTCCTGGCCCGCCTCCGGGACCATCAGGAGAAGGGCGATCATCCCCAGGCTCCCGCGGGCGAGCTCGATCCCGCCTGGCTCTACACCCAGTACGTGGCCGCCCGGATCCGGGAGGGCCTGCCCGTGGAGCTGGACGCGGCCCGCTTCTACCAGGTGGTCCGGGAAGCGCGCGGGGCCGCGGCCCCCGAAGAGGGTCCGGACGAAGCCCGGAAGCGGGCCCTGCCCCGGCCCGCCCGGCCGACACCCCTTCCGCCTGAAAGGGACGGCTCTCAACATAGTTGATCCATCACCTCAAAAAACTTGAACCGTGGGATTGACATCGGTGAAGGCCGAGGGTATAAGGGATGCGGGAGGTGGTGCCCGTGGCTGAGCGAGGTCCGCGGGAGCGGCATTGGGTGAGCCGCTGCCCCGCCTGCGAGGCGCCCCTGCGGGTGAGCCGGCTCGAGTGCCCCCAGTGCGCCACGGCCGTGGAGGGCCGCTTCGAGCTGACGCCCCTGGCCCGCCTGGACCGGGAGCAGCAGCGGTTCGTGGAGCTCTTCCTGGTCAGCCGGGGGAACATCCGGGAGGTGGAGCGGGTCCTGGGGCTCTCGTACCCCACCGTGCGCAACCGCCTGGAGCAGGTGATCGAAGCCTTGGGCTACCCGGTGCGGGCTGAGGGCCGGGAGGGCCGGATGCAGCCTGAGGAACGCCGCCAGCTCCTGGAGGCCTTGAGCCAGGGCGAACTCTCCGTGGACGAGGTGCTGCAGCGCCTCCGGTCAGGGAAGGAGTGAGGAGCGTGCGGAACGAGCGCCTGATGATCCTGCGGATGATCGAAGAGGGGAAGATCTCGGCGAACGAGGGCCTGGCTCTCTTGGAGGCGCTGGAGGAGGAAGGCCCCTGGCCGGAAGGGGCCGGCCCCCGGGAGGAGCAGGGTCCCCACGGGCAGGGCTCGGAGGCGCAGGGCTCCGAGGCGCAGGACCACGCTGAGCAGGCCGGGGAAGAAGGCCGCCGGGAGGCGCCCCTTTCGTCGGGCCGGGTTCGCCAGGAGGTTTCCGAGGAGGAGCCGGAGGTCCACATTTGGGGCTTCCGCTTCGATCCCGGGCGGGTGGGCGAGCAGGTGATGCGGGCCGTCGATCAGGTGGGCGAGCGCCTCCAGGACTGGCTGGAGAGTGGCAGCAGCTGGCTCAACGACTGGCTGGGCGACAGCTACGCCTTCCCCGCTGGAGAGGTGGGCTCGCTGGAGCCGGGGGAGCTCCTCACCGTGGAGATCCGCCTCCCCAACGGCCGGGTGACGGTGGAGCCCAGCCCCGATGAGCGGTACCACCTGGAGTGGGTCGCCCACGTCCGGGGCGCCGACCGGGAGCGGGCGGGGGACCGGGCCCGGCAGGCGGTGAAGGTGGAGCGGGAGCCGGGCCGGCTTATCCTCCGGGGCCACGACCGCTGGTGGACCGTGCTCGGCCGGGTGGATGTGTCGCTGCGCCTGCCGCCCCAGGGCCGGTACCGGCTGGACCTCACCTCCGCCAACGCCTCCCTCACCGTGCGGGGCATCCAGGCCGAGCGGCTCCGGGCCCGCCTGGCCAACGGGGACGCCACCGTGGACGGGGCCCGTCTGGGCGCGCTGGAGATGAAGGCGGCCAACGGGCGGATCCGGGTGGAGCGGGGCCTGGCCGACCAGGTGCGCCTCACCACCGCCAACGGCCGGGTGGAGTTTACGGGCTCGGCCCGGAAAGCCCGGCTGGGTACCTCCAACGGCCAGGTGCGGGCCAGCTTCCGGGCCCTCGCCCCCGAGGAGGCCGCGGGGCTGCCCGCCCACGAGGGCCTGGACGGGATGCCGGCGGGCGAAGGGGTGCTGGCCGAGACGGTCAACGGCCAGATCCGCCTCCAGCTCGACCGGGAGCTGGCCGCCCGGGCCTTGGTCCAGCTTCGCTCCCTCCACGGGGCGTTGGAGGCGGACCTGCCGGAGCTGCAGGTTTGGCAGCGGGAGGAGGCGCCGGGCCGGAACCGGCTGGAGGCGGCGGGGCCCCGGGCGGGGACGGAGCCCTTCGCGGTCGAGGCCCGGAGCCAGGCCGGCTCGGTGCAGGTGGCGACGTGGGACCCGGGCGCCGCCTGGTGACACCGGCTGGACCTGGGTGATCTTGGGCGACGCCGGGGCGGTTGGGAGTCTGCCGCAGGAGGTGGCTGACGGTGGGAAGCACCTTCCGTTTTGACTGGGATCAGGCCTTTCAACCTTGGGAGGGGGTGACGGTGAGCGGCCAGGGCAGCCGGCTCCGCCGCTGGCTGGGCTGGTGGCTCACCCACGCGGTGGCCCTGGTCATCACCGCCTCCCTGGTGGGCGGCATCCGCTTGAGCGGGTTCTGGGCGGCCCTTCTGGCCTCGGCGGTCTTGGGGTTGGCCAACGTCTGGGTCCGGCCCATCCTGCTCCTCTTCACCCTGCCCCTCAACCTGGCCACCCTGGGGCTCTTCACCTTGGTGGTCAACGGCCTGGTCCTTTGGATGACCTCCTGGTTCGTGGCCGGCTTCACGGTGACCGGCGTCTGGGCGGGGATCTGGGGGGCGCTCGTCCTCAGCCTGGTGAGCTGGGGCCTCCGGTGGCTTTTGGCCCAACGGTAAAGCTTTTGAGGGCCCTTGCCACGCAAATCGCGCTGGAGGAAGATTCGGGCAGGGCAGGAAATCCACCCAGCGGCCACGAAGGAACCCCTGAATCCGGTAACGGTTCGCTTGGGCAGCGCCGTTGCATCAGTAACCTGTTGGGGTGTGGGAAAGGGGAAGCGGCTGTGGCCAAGGTGGTCCTCGAGAATGTAACGAAACGCTTCGGCGATGTGGTGGCCGTCAAGGACGCCAACATCGACATTCCCGACCGTGAGTTCGTGGTTTTGGTGGGCCCGTCTGGATGCGGCAAGTCCACCACCCTCCGCATGGTGGCTGGCCTGGAGGAGGTCACCGAGGGGAACATCTACATCGGTGACACCCTGGTCAACGATATCCCGCCCAAGGATCGGGACATCGCCATGGTCTTCCAGAACTACGCCCTCTACCCGCACATGGACGTCTACAACAACATGGCCTTCGGCCTGAAGCTCCGCAAGTTCCCCAAGGACGAGATCGACCGGCGGGTGAAGGAGGCGGCCCGGATCCTGGGCATCGAAAACCTCCTCCACCGGAAGCCCAAGGAGCTTTCGGGCGGCCAGCGGCAGCGGGTGGCGGTGGGCCGGGCCATCGTGCGGGAGCCCAAGGTCTTCCTCATGGATGAGCCCCTCTCCAACCTGGACGCCAAGCTGCGGGTCCAGATGCGGGCTGAGCTCTCCAAGCTCCACAACCGGCTCCAGACGACCATCATCTACGTCACCCACGACCAGGTCGAGGCCATGACCATGGGCGACCGGATTGTGGTCATGAAGGATGGCGTCATCCAGCAGATCGGTGCGCCCCTGGAGATCTACCACAAGCCGAAGAACATCTTTGTGGCTGGGTTCATCGGCTCGCCGGCCATGAACTTTGTGGAGGTCGTGATCCGGAAGGACGAGCAGGGCCGCTACTGGGTGGAGCACGAGGCCTTCAAGCTCCGCATTCCCGACGAGAAGGTCCGGGAGCTTCAGGACCTGCCCAAGTATGTGGACAAGAAGGCCGTCTTCGGCATCCGGCCCGAGAACATCGAGGATGCGGCCATTGTCCCCGACGGCCGGGAGGACGCGACCTTCGTGGCCAACGTGGACGTGGTGGAGCCCATGGGTGCCGAGATCTTCGCCTACCTCAACCTGGGCGACCAGTCCGTCGTGGCCCGCTTCGACCCGGCCAGCACCGTCCAGGACGGCCAGCAGGTGCGGGTCTACTTCCAGATGGAGAAGATGTACCTCTTCGATCCCGAGACGGAGGAAGCCGTCGCCTAGGGCGCATCCTCCCAACAGCCCCCAGGGCGTTCCCCCATGGGAACGCCCTTTTTGTGTTTGGGGCCCGGCGTGCCCGGGCTGCCCGCTGCCCTTCCGAAAGACCCTCCCCGTTGCCAATCCCTCCCAGGAGAGGAAGAAAAGAAGAGAAAGGATAAGCGAGAGGACGGAGAATGACGAGGTGAGGCGCTGAGCGCTCAAAACCGGCTGTGGAAGAACTTGCAGGCCGAAAATGAGCAGGAGGCGACCTCAGGCTGTCGAAAGGCTAGGACGTCAGCGCCAGAGTGCGGACTCTTGGAGCAGCACTCGAGGTTGGCAGGATCTTTGACAGCTTATCAAGTGTGTCCGGCAGCTTCCGGCCCCGGCTCGCCGGTGGCCGCAGGAGCGGCCGGGCCGTACCAGTCGCAGCACCAGACGCAGCCAGGGAGCAGGTCGTGAGGAAACAGGGAGACTCAGGACCCCGCTCCCCCGACGCAGCCATCGTCCCAGCAACCGACGCAGTCTCGGAGCAGCCATCGCACTCCCAAACGAACCAAGCAGAAGACGCAGCCAAGGGGGAAGTACCGAGATGAAGAAGCTGACTGTCGTACTCAGCGCAGTCATGGTCCTCGCTCTGGCGCTGCCTGCTGCCGCCGCCCCCGCCTTCACCATCGGCGGCTCGGTGGAGCAGGAGTTCCGGCTCGAGCGCGGCGAGAACGACGACATGCGCCTGCGGGGCTACACGGGCCTCGATCTGGAGGCGGCCCTCTCCAACGAGGACGGCGACCCGATCCGTGCCGTCATCGAGTTCGCCCCCTGGTCCTGGAACAACCTGGGCGAGGATGACGAGCTGGTGGAGGACATCGCCAACCCCTACCCGGGCCCGGCGACCGGCCTCGAGATCGACAAGATCTACCTGGAGGCCCAGGGCGCCCTCTGGAACGGCGGTCCTGAGATGACCACCACCATTGGTGACGTGGAGATCGAGCACTCGCCGTGGGTGGCCAGCCTGGACCGGCGGGGTGCCAAGGTGGAGAACCTGGGCATCGGCCCGGTGACCGTCGCCGGCTTCTACGGCTGGGCTGAGCGTGACGCGCAGGGCCAGGCTGAGAACCCGGCCTACGGGCTGTCCCTCGCAGGCAACCTGGCCAACGTCGGCCTGAGCACCTCGGTCGTCCGGCAGGATGAGGCCACCGAGCTGGCCGCCAGCGCGGTGACCCAGATCGGTCCGGCCATCGTCCACGGGACCGTCGCCCTCGACGAGAACCAGAACCAGGCCTTCGACCTGAACGCTGAGACCGCGGTCATGCCCAACCTGAACCTCCACCTCGGGTACCGGGGCGGTGACGAGGAGTTCATGCCTCGCTTCGCCGACGTGGACACCCTGGAGGACGAGGGCCAGGCCAGCTGGGCCCGGGACGCGGACGACAACCCCGTCAAGCTCCAGCGGGGGATTGAGGTCGGCATCGGCACCGTCCAGTACGGCACCCAGATCGTGGCTAGCTACGATCAGCCGACGGACGCGGTCAAGCTGGAGCTCGCCCGGGCCTTCGCTCTGAACGGGCGCGGCATCGACACCAAGTACACGGGCACCTTCGAGATCAACAACGAGAAGATGACCCATGAGGTCGAGGCCAGCATGGACCCGGTGACCGTGGCGGCCGAGATCGAGGCCAGCCGCAACCAGGACACGACCTACGGCGTGAGCGCCACCTACCAGGCGCCCAACGGCATGGAGTTCGGCGTTGGGTACCACTCGGTGGACGGCCCGTCGGTCTCCGCCGGCGCCAAGGTCGAGTTCTAAACCACCCGACCAAGCACCCGATCGCACCTGCCACAGCGGCCGCCAGGCCGTCTAAGGACCAACCCCCTGCCGCCCGGCAGGGGGTTGGTCGTTTGGCGTTGAGCGAAGCCGGCTTGCTTCCACACCGCCTTGCTGCCGGGCTTGCTTGACCACCGGCTGGCAGGCCGCCTAGGCCCAGCCGGCGGCCGCCCGCCGGATGAAGGCCAGCTGGCCGTGGAGCAGGTCGTCTTCTTTCAAGGTCTCCCACGGCTCCACCGCGCCCCCGGGCAGCTCCCATCGCTCGTGGAAGACGGAGCGGGCCAGGAGCACCCGGCCCTCCCCGTCCAGGGCGATGCCGTAGGCTGCCGGGCGGAAGCGGATCTGGCTGGCCGGGAACCCCCTCGCGCGGCCTTGCCCTGTCTGGCACCGGATCAGGCGGTTCGGCGGTTTCTCTGCCACGGCGTCCCACCTCTCCCGGGTAGCTTTGCACTGGGGGAGCGGGGATCCCTCCTTGGCCGTCGATTCCTTCCGGCGGTGCTGGGTCAAGACGGGCCGAGCCGCGCGGCCGCTTGTGGCGGGAGTGGTGTCTTGCTATTCTGGACGCAAGGGCCAACGTCAGGGAGGAGCGTGAATTCATGGCCGAGATCATCATCACCACCACGCCCACCATCGAAGGGCGGACGATCGAGGCCTACCTGGGCGTGGTGGCGGGCGAGGCCATTGTGGGAGCCAATGTCTTCCGGGACCTCATGGCCAGCCTGCGGGACATCGTCGGCGGACGGAGCGCTGCCTACGAGCGGGAGCTGGAACGGGCCCGCAGCATCGCCCTCCAGGAGATGGAGGAGAAGTGCCGGGAGCTGGGCGGCAATGCGGTGGTGGGCGTCGATCTTGACTACGAAGTGGTGGGCGCCACGGGCAGCATGCTGATGGTCTCCGCCTCGGGGACCGCGGTGCGGATTCGCTGATGGCA
>PIUA01000023.1 GCA_017577405.1 Bacillota bacterium | reverse complement strand
CCCTCGGGCCGCCACCGCCTCGTGGGCCTCGGGCGCGGTGAGCAGCCCGAGGGCCACCAACCGGCGGGCCGTGCCCTCAGGGTCAGCCGTCAGGACGCGGAAGGGGACGCCGGGAGCTCCGGTCCGGAGGGCCGAGACGACCATCTCCAGAATGGCCTCATCGCCAGCGTTCCCAAAACCATAGTACCCCGAAAGAAGAACCGGTCTCACCACTGCCTGGCGGCGCGGCCCGCCGCCCCCCGCTCCCACCGGGCCAACCCCCACCGCAGGCCCGCCCCCAGCACCCATCCCACGGCGGCGCCGCCCACCATCCCTAAGCCCACCCGCTGGAAGATGAGGCTGAGGGGCTGGTGCAGGTGGGCAAAGGTGTTGACCACCGACAGCTGTCCCACACTCCCCAGGACCAGGAGCGCCCGCCCCAGCAGGTCGGCACGAACGAGCCGGTCCTGGGCCTGTTCCCGGGCCGTACCCGGCCCGGAGCGCCCCTGGGCGGACACTCGACCGGAGAGGACCATCAGCCCCGCGACCAGCGCGCCATGGCCCAAGAGCTCCTTGAACCGGGGCCGCACCCCCAGAACCTCTTCGATCCGATCCCGGAGCACCCTCTCCCACTGGGGCACTGGCACCAGCTCATTCCCCGTCCGCCCCACGTAGTAGACGACCAGCAGACCCAAAGCCAAGAGCCCCGCCACCCCCAGCCCGGCCTGGAGCCAGGCCGGCCGGGCGCTGGACCGGCCCTTGTCCGCCCCGGCGCGGCGGCGATCAGGGAGCCAATGGCCCAAGGGTTCGGGAAGTAGGGCGAGGGCGGCCAGGAGCGGTGGCACGAGGTGCATCGCCTTCACCCCGCGGAAGAGCTCCAGGCGGAGGAGGGCCTCCCGGCTGGAGAGGAGCCCTGCCACCAGGAGACCGCCCCCCACCGAGATGAGGGTCCCGAGGAGGAGCCCCAGCAGGGCGTCCCCAGGGCCCAGCCCGCGGAGAGCCCCAGGGCCCAGTCGGAGGCCCCAGGCCGCCGAAACGAGGACGGCCCCCAGGGGGAAGGCGACGGCGGCAAGCCACGCCACCCAAGCCCGGCCGGAGACGGCGCTCCCCAAAGGCAAGACTTGGGGCAGGAAGGGAACCACAGCCCCGCCGGCCGCGAGGAGCCCCAAGAGGATGGCCGGCGTTCGTCCCCGCACCCACGCCGGCACCCGGCCGGGGCGGACCAGCCCCCCCAAGAGCCAGAGCCCGCTCCCCACCCCGGCGCCCATCAGCGCCCGGGCCAGGGGAGAGGCCCCGAAGGGAGGCACAGACGGTACGGAGCCCAGGCGGTACCCCATGGCTTCGAGGTGCTCGGCCAGCTGCTCCAGGAAGACAAACCCTTCCCCATCATCGGGCCCGATGGGGACCACCACCACCCGCACCTGCCGTTCACGGACGGCCCGGAAGTAGCGGGCAAGACGGGCCCTTGCCCCCTGAGGGCCTTGGTACGCCGCCCAGGCCTCGGGCGGCACCCAGTGGGCCACCACCGCCCGATGGGGCGCCTGGCGCGCCGCGTCGGCCCAGAAGGGGCTCCCTTCCAACTCGATCAGGGCGATCTGCGGCCCGCCGGCTTTCGCCCAGTCTGGCGGAGCCCCAGCGGTACCGGTCCCGGCCGGCGCCGGTGCCGCCACGGGTGGACCAGCCCGCCGCACCCCACCCACCAGCAGGACCTCCAGCCCAGCCTGCTGGGCTTCGGCGAGGGCCTGGGCGATCTCAGCGGGAACGGGATCGTGCTGCCAGAAGAGGAAGAGGGGAACGTCGAGGACCTGGGCTCTGGCCCGCGCCTCCCCATCGGCCAGCCCATCCACGGGGAAGAGGAGGGCCCCCACCCCGCGCTCCCGCCACCGGGCCCCCTGGCCAGCCAGGCGCTCCGGTGACGGGGCGCCCTGCAGCTCCACGGCCAGCAGCACCTGCCGGTACGTGGCCTCCACCTTGGCGCGGGTGGCGAGGACCACCCCGGCGGCCAGGAGCCCCAGCAGAAGAAGGCCCACCGCCACCCGAACCATCCCCGGCCCAGGCCGCCCCAGCCCCCTCACCGCCCGGGCGCCCCTTCCGTCAAGGCCTCACTGCTCCCGGTGGCCACCAGCCACCCGTCGGCCAGGGTGAGGCCGTCGAGCCCGATGGGCAGGGGAAGGTCCTCCACCCCCACCGGGAAGAGGAGCTCCTGCCCCACCACCCGGAGGATCGCCTCGGGAAGCTGGGCCTCCCGGACGCTCACCCGGCGGGGCTGGAACCGGAGGTGGGCAGCGTCGGCCACCAGCAGCTCCCCCTCCACCCGCACGGGGAGGACCTCACCGAACAGGCTTCCTTCCAAGGTGACCACCGAAGGACTGATGTGGATGCGGAAGAGCTGCGAGGTGTCCAGGTGGGTCCATAGGTACTCGTTGAGGGCCTCTTCCGTCAGGACCAGCCGCGCCCGGGCTGTCCCCGGCCGGCGGGCGGCGAACTCGCCCCGGAAGGTCCGGAGGAGGTCCACCTGGAGCCCCCGCACGTCGAGGAGTAGGGTCTCCACGGCCAGCTCGCCCAGCCGGACCTGCTGCGCGTCGACCTGGAGGCGGTCCACCTGGCCTACCAGGAGCTCCACGGCCGGCACGCTCTCCACCCGGACGCGCACCTGGCCTTCGGCCCCCACCTCGTCCCGGAGCACCCGGGTGAGGAAGGCTGCGGCCGCCGGCGGCAAAAGGAGCTGGGCGGCCAGCGCCAGCACCACCAGGAGTCCTCCGATCCAGATGGCCTGACGCGCCGCCCCCTGGCTCATGTCCGCCCCCGGGCCCTCAGGTACGACTGGATGAAGAGGTCCAGGTCACCGTCCATGACCGCCTGGACGTTCCCCGTCTCTGCCTCGGTGCGGTGATCCTTCACCAGGGTGTAGGGCGCGAAGACGTAGGACCGGATCTGGTTGCCCCAGGCGATCTCGCCCTGCTCGCCCCGGAGCTCGTCCAGCTTCTGCCGCCGTTCTTCCAGCTTCCGGGCCAAGAGGCGGGCCCTCAGGATCTTCATGGCCGCCTCCCGGTTGGCATGCTGGGAGCGCTCCGTCTGGCAGGTGACCACGATGCCCGTCGGCAGGTGGGTGATCCGGACGGCCGACTCGGTCTTGTTGACGTGCTGGCCGCCGGCGCCGCTGGCCCGGTAGGTGTCGATCCGGATCTCATCGGGCCGGATCTCCACCTCCTGGCTCTCCTGCACGTCGGGCAGGACATCGACGGAGGCGAAGGAGGTGTGCCGCCGGCCGGAGGCGTCGAAGGGCGAGATCCGGACCAGCCGGTGGACGCCCCGCTCCGCCTGGAGGTAGCCGTACGCGTTCCTCCCCCGGATGGAGAGGGTGGCGCTCTTGATCCCCGCCTCCTCGCCGGGTTGCAGGTCCAGAACCTCCACCTTGTAGCCGCGATCCTCCGCCCATCGGGTGTACATGCGGAGGAGCATTTGGGCCCAGTCCTGGGATTCGGTCCCGCCCGCGCCCGGGTGGATGGAGAGGATGGCATCCTCGCTGTCGTAGGGCCCGGCGAGGAGGGTCTCCAACTCCATCTGGTCTACGGTCTTCTCCAGACTGGCCAGCTCCCGGACCGCTTCGGCGGCCGTCTCCCCATCCTGCTCTTCGACGGCGAGCTGGAAGAGGACCTGAAGATCCTCGGCCCGCTGGCGCAAAGCTTGCCAGTCGCTCACCTGCTCCCGGAGGCGGCTCGCCTCCGCCGCCACCTTCTGGGCTTCCTTGGGATCATCCCAGAAGCCCGGCTGAGCCATGGTCTCCTCCAGTTCCGCGACCCGCCGCCTCAGCCCATCGACGTCAAAGATACTGCCCCATTTCGTCGATGCGGGTTTGCACCTTTCTCAGGCGGCCCTCCACCTGGGGCCGCTCCAGATCAAACTCGAAAGCCATGCTCCAGCCCCCTCATCAGCCTTTCAACGTTGAACCGGTTGGCGCCACGCCACGAGGCGGCTCCCCGCCCCGGGCGGGGCCCCTCACCCTTCGGCCGCCCGCCCCGGGGCGCCGTGGCACTTCTTGTACTTCTTGCCGCTGCCACACGGGCAGGGGTCGTTCCGCCCCACTTTTGTCACCCGCCGCGGCTGGACCACGCCCGCCTGGGGGCCGCCCTGAGCCCCTGCCGGCTGCAAGGCGGCGGGACCCCTCATCCGCCCCTCGGGCGCGGGGCCGCCCCCACCCAGAACGGCCAGGGGCGGGCGCTCGGCCCGGGCCCGTTCCCAGGCGGCGGGCCGGTTCCCCAGCCGCCGGCCGGGCTGAGGCTGGGCGACGGGCTCCACCTTAAACAGGTAGCTGACCGTATCCTCCTGGATGGCCTCCACCATCTGCTGAAACATGGCATAGGCCTCGCGCCGGTACTCGATCAGGGGGTGGCGCTGGCCCAGAGCCCGGAGGCCGATGCCCTCCCGCAGGTCGTCCATGTTCCGCAGGTGGTCGATCCACTTGAGGTCCACCATGCGGAGGAGGAGGAGGCGCTCCAGCTCCCGGATCACCGGCTCGCCCAGCTGCTCCACCCGCTTCCGGTAGGCGGCTTGCGCCTCTTCGGTGAGGCGCTCGATGATCTCCGCCCGGTCCTCGCTCTCCAAGAGCCCTTCGGGCACCCGCACCCGCCGGTTGAAGAGCTCCAGGTACCGCTCCTCCAGGGCCTTCAGGTCCCACTCCTCTGGGTGGACCTTCTCCGGGGCGTAGCTGTCCACCAGGCGGGTAACCAGGTCCGCGATGAACTGGAGGATGGTGGGCTCCAGGTTCTCGCCGGTGAGGACCTTCCGCCGCTGCTCGTAGATGATCTCCCGCTGCTGGTTGAGCACGTCGTCGTACTCGAGAACCTGCTTGCGGATCTCGAAGTTCCGGGCCTCCACCTTCTTCTGGGCGTTCTCCAGGGCCCGGCTCACCTGGGCGTGCTCGATGGGCTGGTCGTCCTCCCAGCCGAGCCGTTCCATCAGGGCGGTGATCCGCTCGCTGCCGAAGAGCCGCATCAGGTCATCTTCCAGCGCGACAAAGAACCGGGAGGAGCCCGGGTCCCCCTGGCGGCCGGCCCGCCCCCGGAGCTGGTTGTCGATCCGGCGGGACTCGTGCCGCTCGGTGCCGATGACGTGGAGCCCGCCCAGAGCCACCACCTGGTCGTGCTCCTTATCCGTCTCCTCCTTCATCCGCTGGTAGATCTCCTGGTAGACCTGCCGGGCCTTGGCCACTTCGGGATCGTGGACGGGCCCCTTCTCCGCGGCCTGGGCGATCACCTCAGGCGGGTAGCCCTGCCGGCGCATCTCCTGGCGGGTGAGGAAGTCGGGGTTGCCGCCCAGCATGATGTCCGTGCCCCGGCCGGCCATGTTGGTGGCGATGGTCACCGCGCCCAGCCGCCCGGCCTGGGCGACGATCTCCGCCTCTTTCTCATGGTACTTGGCGTTCAAGACCTGGTGGGGCACGCCCCGCCGCTTCAGCATGGCCGAGAGGCGCTCAGACTTCTCGATGGAGACGGTCCCCACCAGGACGGGCCGGCCCAGCTTGTGCATCTCCACAATCTCCTCGACGACCGCCTCGAACTTGGCCTTCTCCGTCTTGTAGACCACGTCGGGGTAGTCTTTCCGGATCATGGGCGCGTTGGTGGGGATCACCACCACGTCCATGCCGTAAATCTTCATGAACTCCTCTTCTTCGGTCTTGGCGGTGCCCGTCATCCCGGCCAGCTTCTCATACATGCGGAAGTAGTTCTGGAAGGTGATGGAGGCCAGGGTCTGGCTCTCCTGCTGGATCTTCACCCGCTCCTTGGCCTCGATCGCCTGGTGGAGCCCGTCGGAGTAGCGCCGGCCGAACATGAGGCGGCCCGTGAACTCATCGACGATGATGACCTCACCGTCTTTGACCACGTAATCCCGGTCCCGCTTGAAGAGGGTGTGGGCTTTGAGAGCCTGGTTCAGGTAGTGGGCCAGCTCCCAGTTGACGTCGTCGAAGAGGTTCTCGATGCCTAGCTCCTTCTCCACCTTGGCGACGCCCGCCTCGGTGAGGGCGACGGTGCGGGCCTTCTCGTCCACGGTGTAATCCTCGTCCCGCTTCAAGCGGGGCACCAGCTGGGCGAAGCGGTAGTACCACTCGGGCGAGGCCTCGCCAGGGCCGGAGATGATGAGGGGGGTGCGGGCCTCGTCGATGAGGATGGAGTCCACCTCGTCGACAATGGCGTAGACCAGCCCCCGCTGGACCATCTGCTCCTGGTGGAGGACCATGTTGTCCCGCAGGTAGTCGAAGCCGAACTCGTTGTTGGTGCCGTAGGTGATGTCACAGGCGTAGGCCTGGCGGCGCTCGGCCAGGTCCAGGCCGTGGACGATGGTGCCCACCGAGAGGCCCAGAAAGCGGTAGATGGCGCCCATCCACTCCGCGTCCCGGCGGGCCAGGTAGTCGTTGACCGTCACCACGTGGACGCCCCGGCCCGTGAGGGCGTTGAGGTAGACGGGCAGGGTGGCCACCAGAGTCTTCCCCTCGCCCGTCTTCATCTCGGCGATGCGGCCCTGGTGCAGCACGATGCCGCCCATCAGCTGCACATCGTAGGGCCGCATGCCCAGCACCCGGCGGGCCGCCTCCCGGACCACCGCGAAGGCTTCGGGAAGGAGGTCATCCAAGGTGGCCCCCTGGTCCAGGCGCTGGCGGAACTCCCCCGTCTTGGCCTGGAGCTCCCCGTCGCTCAGTTTTGACACCTCAGGCTCCAGCGCGTTGATCGCCTGAACCAGAGGCCGGAGGCGCCGGAGTTCCTTCTCATTGCTGTCGAAAAGCTTGGTCAGCCTCTCGAGCACGGCAGTCGCCACCTTTCTGCCAGGCTCGGGGCGTAGCCTGCGGCGCCCCTGACGATGAAAAAGGCCGCTCGCCCCCTGGCGTGGCCGGCCGGCGCGTATTATACCATGGCCGAAAAGGGCGGAACAACTAAGGGCCTCAGGCGGGGCGGCGGTCCTGGGACCCGTCCAGCATGGCCCGCTGGATGAGGAGGAAGAGCCCCACGCCGATGAGCACATCCCCGATGCTGAAGATGACCGCCCGCGGGTAGGGCGGCGGGAGGGTCATCCAGTCGCCCAGGAAGGCCAGCCGGGTGGAGCTGTCGGCCAGCTGGTGAAAAAGATCGCCCCCCGCCTCCATCCGTTGCAGGGCCGCAGGCCCGCCCAGGCGCACCACCGCCTCCCGGGCGACGGGCATCTTGCCGCCGTTGGCCGCAATGGCAAGAAAGTTGGCCAGCACCCCCGCGCCCATCACCAGGAGCTCCACCTTCTCCCGGTTCATCCAGACCGCGGCCAGGAGCACCACGAAGGTCAAAGGATATAGGTAGGGGGCGTAGGGGAGCAGCTCCGTCCAGCCCCACCGGACCGCCAGGCTGAAGGCCGCTTGGAGGCCGAAGGCGGCCAAGATGGCCGGAATCCACCGCAAGTCGAGGCTGGCCAGGTGGCGGAGCCGCCCGCCCCGGAGCCATCCCACCAGCATCCCCAGCAGGAAGAAGTCGAGGAGCATGGTCCCTCACGCCTCTCCGGCGCTCCCTGCCCCGCAGCCTACCGCGCTCCGAGGGGCCGCCGGGGCTAGCCGTCGGGCTCCACCGCCGCCCAGGCTTGCCCGACTGCCCGCTCCGACGCCTGGGCGACGTGGATGCCCCGGGCAGGGAGCACCTGGTTGATGAAGACATCGACGACGTACGGGTCGAACTGGGTCCCCCGCCCTGCCAGGAGCTGCTCCAGGGCCCGCTCGGGATCGAGGGCGGTCCGGTAGACCCGCTCGTTGGTCATGGCGTCCCACGCGTCGGCCACGGCCACGATCCGGGCGCCCAGGGGGATGGCCGCGCCCTTGACCCCGTAGGGGTACCCCTTGCCGTCGAAGCGCTCGTGGTGGTGGCGCACGATCTCCTGGACGGTGCGCAGAAAGCCGATGGGTTTGATCATCTGGGCGCCCCGTTCGGGATGCTCCCGCATGCGTGCGAACTCTTCATCGGTCAGAGCGCCCGACTTGAAGAGAATCTCATCCTGGATGACTACCTTGCCAATGTCGTGCAGGAGCGCGGCCGACTCGATCACCTCTTGCTCCGGCTCGGGCAGGTTCATGGCGGCCGCGATCTCCCTGGCGAGGCTGGCCACCCGGGCCGAGTGGCCATGGGTGTGGGGGTCCCGGGCGTCGAGGACCTCCGAGAGGATCCGCATGGTCTCCAGGTGGGCCTCCCGCAGCTCCGCGTTCTGCCGGGCGGTGAAGCGGACGGTGACAAAGGCCAGAAGGAGCAGGGCGACCCCAAGGAAGCCCAGGGGGGTTAGGTAGATGTAGTACATGAGGATGCCCAGCAGGCCGGTGAAGACGTAGCTGAGCAGGGACCAGCGCAGGTCGATGGAGAAGGTGGAGGCCAGCCCGGGCCAGAACGAGGGCGACCGGGTGGCGATAAAGGCATCGACCAGGATGGTGTTGGTCAGGAAGGCGGTGAAGGTGGCCACCAGGAGCACCCACCCCACGGAAGCGAAGCTTTCGGGCTCGACGGGCAATGCCCCCAGCCCGGCGAGGGCCAGGCCGCTTGCCAGCCCGCTCACGTAGAGCTGCCCCACGTTGTAGGCCAGGTTGAGGGGCCGGTAATGCCGCCGCACGCCCTCCACCAGCGCCGTGGCGCCCGCCACCAGGGCGGCCGGCAACGGGCCCAGGATGAGGATGTTGGTCAAGAGGACGGCAAAGGAGACGGTCAGGTAAATGTTCAGCTGCGGAATGGGAACCATGTCGGACTCCGCGATCCAGGCGAGGAGAAAGAAGCCCAAGAGCTTCAGCGGTTCCCATTCAGCAGGAAAAGGAGCGGCGACCCAGGTCAAGACACCAGCGACGGCATAAAGACCCGCCGTCAGAAGAAGGCGCGTCTGAGTTCTGGTGTCGTGTGCCATGGGTGCCCCCCCTGCGAAAAGAACCGGCACCGCCCATCGCCCGCTCACGCGTCCGGACCGATGTGCTTCATCGCCCCACCCGCGAGGACCATGCTCACGAGCGTGGCGAGAACCAGCAGCAGACGGGCCTTCATGGCTCATCCCCCTTTGCCTGGGGCTGGCCCGCCAGATCCGCTTCCAGGGCGGACCGCACGTTCCGCTTCGCTTCCCCATGGCGGGGATTGATGAGCCGTTTCCTGCCGTTACAGCCTTGCTGCGGAGCGATAGTTCTCGACGGTGCCGGTTAAACAAGAAACCCTTGCTTGTCCCGCCTCGGACCCGATCCCCTAACGGCGGCGCCGCCCGTGAGCCCGCCTGCGCGGCCTCTCCCCCAACAGCGAGGCCCAACCCAGCCGCCCCCACCACCCGCCGGCGGCCCCGAGGGGATCTGTCATACCATCTCCTCTTCCATGCGAAAGAGAACGAGCTTCCGGTTGAGCGCGTCCAACACCGACCGGACCGCCGCCTCCACCGGATCGCTGTGCACCATGGCGCTCCCCACGAGAAACTCCGGCGCCCGTCCCCGAACGCTCAGCTGGACCCCCGTGACGACCACGTGCCCGTCGCCCATCTCCACGTTGAGCACATCCTCCAAGGTGACCTGACACAGACCCTCCATGAACTCCTGCACCGCTCGGAGCCCCGCCTCCGCCCCCAAGCGGGTGGGACTCACGCCGTGGGAGTTCCCTTCGGCTTCGCCCTCGTAGAGGGCTTCGCCCCGCTGGAGCTGGACCCGGACCCGGAGGCTCTTCTGCCGGTTTTCGACAAGGATGGAGTCGAGCACAAGACGAGGCTCGTACGCGGGAAGGGCCGGTTCGTCGCCCTGGACCTCCACCTGGGCGACGCTGATCACCCGGTGGTCCACCTCGAGGCCGAACTGGGCCTGGAGCAGGGAGACGATGTCCCGGACCACCTGCTTGGCGTTCCGCCCGGTGTGCGCCAAGACATGCAGCTCATCGACGTGGGCTTCGCTGGGGTCCAACACCACCCGCGAGGAGAGGACACCCCGGATCCTGGCGATCGCCCGTTCGAGCTCGGCTGGATCGATCCGATCCTGGTTCGCCAGATCCCCCGCATCTGCCACGGCGGACTGCCCTCCCTTACCCCAGCGACGAGGGGACGGTCGCCACTTGGTCGGCCGCTGGCACTAACTTCTAGGAGCGGCACCAAGTTCCTGCTTCGACCGGAGGGCGGCGTCCACCAGGGCCCAGACCCCGCCGGCGACCAGGGAGTGGCCCCCGAGGAGGATGGGGATCGCGGCCGCCCGGGCCGCCGCCGTCAGCTCCCGGGTGAAGGGGTCCGCGATGGCGTCGGGGACGAGGAGATCGGAGAAGAACCGGTCGGCCGCCGAGGGGGTTTGGCGCCGGTGGGCCCAGAGGATCCGGGTGTCGATGAAGGCCGCTTGGGCCAGCCGGGCCACCCGGTCGATGAACCCCGCCGGGCCCACCTCATCCACCAGAAAGCCGACCAGGGAGAGGACTTCCCCCCGGAGATCCCGCCCCATCGCCTTCATCCCCCGCTCTTCGCTGAACAGGCGGAGGCGGCACTGGGTGACGGTGTCCAGGTACTGGAAGAGGGCCCCCCCGACCCGCCCGAAGATGAGCACATCGGCCTGGGGGGTCAGGAGCAGTTCGGCGGCCCGGCGGACAGGTTCGAGATTCAACTCCAGCTCCTTCAGGGCCGCGGCGGTCGCCCGGCCCACCGCCGGATGGACGGCCAGGACCATGAGGTCCGTCGGCGTGTCCACATCAAAGTTGAGCCCCAGGCTCCGGGGGAGGGGCCGGTAGGGGAGCCCGGCCTCCACCAGGGCTTGGGCCAAGAGGTTGTCCAGGGGCGGCAGGGGCGCACTGAGGGCCCGGACCGCCGGGGTGAAGGCGACCACGTCCGCGGAGTGGTAGTTGTTGGCCGCCGCTAGCGCCTCGGCCCGCTGGAGGAGGCTGACGATCCGCCCGATCTCCATGGGGCTGGCCAGAGGGGCGGCGCCGCCCCCCATGTAGAGCACCCGCTCCAGCTCGTAGTGCCGGATGACCGCCTGCAGGCAGAGGCCGAAGTGAAAGGAGTGGCTCTGGGTGAAGTAGATGTGGGCCCCCAGGGCTTCGGCCTTGCGGGCCAGGTCCTCCCGATCGGTAACCAGAACGATGGGATCAAGGGCCTGGATCCGGCGGGCCTGGGCCACCCGGTCCAAGACAATGCCTTCCCGGACCTGCCGGAGCATCTGCTCCGGCAGGCTGGTGGCCGCTCCTCCTTCGAAGATCACGAGCGCGACCGTCGGCGTGGAAGACCCTCTCATGTCAGGCCAGTACGTCCTTGGGAAGTCAGGTGAAGGGCTAGACGACGGGTTCGATCAACCCGTAACCCTGGTCCCGGCGGCGGTAGACCACGTTGATGTTCCCGGTCTCGGCGTTGGCGAAGACGAAGAAGTCGTGGCCCAGCATCTCCATCTGCATAATGGCCTCGTCGACGGCCATGGGCCGCATGACGAACCGCTTGGTCCGGACCACCTGGTCCTCCGGCTCCTCCGCCCCGGCGGCCGGCGCCGCGGCGCCGTCGGCCGAGGCCCGAGGGCTTTGCACCCGCTTCTGAATGCGGGTCCGGTACTTCTCGAACTGGCGCTCGATGCGGGCTACGGCCTCGTCGATGGAAGCGTGCATCTCGGGGCGCTTCCCCTCGCCCCGCAGGATGAGCCCGCCCACCCGCAGGGTCACCTCAGCGATCTGGGTCTCGTTCTCGGAACGGAGGGTCACCTCGGCCAGAACCGACTGAGGGTTTTCGAAGAACCGGCTCAGCTTGCTGACCTTCTTCTGGGCGTACTCCTTGGCGATGGGGGGCACCGTCTCGCTCTTGGCCGTAATCACAATCCGCATGGAGCCTGTCTCAAGCACACGGACCCCTCCCGCTGATCTGGAATTCCCAGCCGCCCCGGTGACACCCGAGGTATGGTTCTCTTCGGCCTGGAGCACCCCCAACTCCTGCTCCCCGAAGCAGTTTCTCCCAGAGGGGGAAGCGCCATCCTGAAGGCCTCAAGGGACGAAAAGGGCCTCCCCCACGGGGAGGCCCAACTTCCGAGACGTTGGCAGGGTCAGATCTTCACAACGTTCGCGGCCTGCGGCCCACGGGCGCCTTCAACGATCTCGAACTCGACCTCTTGGCCCTCGTCGAGCGTGCGGAACCCCTCGTCTTGGATGGCGGAGTAGTGGACGAAGACGTCGGGGCCACCCTCCCGCTCAATAAAACCGTAGCCCTTCTCAGCGCTGAACCACTTAACCCTTCCGATCATGCTCTTTGAAACTCCTCCTGTCGTGCCAAACTACCCCGCAAGACCCTGCCAAGAGGCAAGTTCGAGAGGCAGGTTCACTCTAGCACAGGGCGCTCCCACTGTCAAGCGATTAACACGCTTCTGAGCCCGGGCCCGGTTAGGAGCTTGTGGACGGGGCTGGCACCCGCTGGCGGCCCCGCTTCCGGCCCACGTCCAGCCACCGCTCGGCCAGGTTGACCAGCTGGGAGATGCCCACGGTCAGGATGAGGTAGATGATGGCCACCAGGATGTAGACCTCGAAGAAACGGAAGTTCCGGGTGGCCACCAGCTGGCCCCGGCGGAGGAGCTCCTCCAGGGAGATGACGGCCACCAGGGACGAGTCCTTCAGGAGCGCGATGAACTCGTTGCCCAAGGGCGGCACGATCCTTCGGAACGCCTGGGGCAAGACAATGTAGCGCAGGGTCTGGGCATGGCTCAACCCCGTCGACCAGCCCGCCTCCAGCTGGCCCCGGTCGATGGATTGGATCCCGGCCCGGACGATCTCGGCCACGTAGGCCGCGGAGTTGAGGGAGAGGGCCAGGATCCCGGCAAACTCCCGGGGGAGCGGGCCGACGAACTGCGGCAACCCGAAGTAGACCAGGAAGATCTGGACGAGAAGGGGCGTGCCGCGGAAGAAGGTGACGTAGGCGGACGCCAGGGCCCGGATGGGCCAGGGCTTGGCCAGGCGGCCGATGCCTAGGAAGGTGCCGAAGATCAAGCCCAGACCAACGGAGATGGCCGTCAGCTTGACGGTCATGACCGCCCCTTCCAGAATGTAGGGCAAGCGGGGCAAGATCAGATCCCAACGCAGGTCCATACGGTTTCCCCCTCATACACAGAGGCAGGGCGCCTGCCAGGCCCGTCCCTGCCCAGCACGCGCCCCAAGTCGTGTCCAGCGGCCCTTCGGACCGCTCTGGCGATGGCCCCGGGCGGCCATCAGTCGACGCCAAACCACTTGTCGTAGAGCTCGTCGTACCGGCCGCTGGCCCGGAGTTCCGCCAGCGCGGCGTTGATCTTAGCCAGCAGCTCCGTCTCCTGAGGCCGGACCGCGATACCGTACTCCTCGGTGGTGAAGGGCTCGCCCACCACCTTGATGGCATCGGGGTGGGCCCGCATGTACTCGATGGCCACCAGCTCGTCCAGGATGGCCGCGTCCGCCGCGCCGATGATCACCGCGGTCATGGCCTGGTCCACGAACTGGTAGGGGTCGACCCGCCCGACACCGGGGAGATCCGCGGCCGCGAAGTGGCCCGTGCTCCCCATCTGGACGGCCACCGTCTTCCCCTTCAGGTCCTCGGTGGACTGGATGCTGGTCTCATCGGGCCGGGTGGCGATCACCAGCCCGGTGACGAAGTAGGGGTCGGAGAAGGCGACCGTCTGGGCCCGCTCCTCGGTGATGGTCATGGCCGAGATGATCACGTCGAACTCGCCCAGGAGCAGGGCGGGGATGAGGCCGTCGAAGACGGTGTTGACGATCTCCACCTCGACCCCCATCACCTCGCCGATGGCCCGGATCAGCTCCATGTCGAAGCCGGTGTACTCACCGGTTTCCTCATCAACGAACTCGAAGGGCGGGAAGGCGGTGTCGGCACCGACCCTGATGGTCTGCTGGGCCGCCACAGCCAGGGGCGAGGCCAGGCTGACCGCCACGACCAGGAGAACCGGCACCACCAACGCTGACCAACGCTTCATACGCGACCTCCTCAGACGGCCTGGACCGGCAGGACGCCCGGCCGGACCGCCTTCCGCTGCATAATCTTGCAAGTTCGGTTCATGATTCGTCGCTCTTACCCGGTCTCCTGCCCCGAACCATGAATTTTTATCAGCCATCCGTGGGATCGCAGGGGAGAGGGTAGGGAGGGTGTCCGCCTGGCTGACCTGGTCTTTGCCCCCACACTCGCCTGCTGGACGCTTTGCCCCGGCCCGGCCGGGACGCCGCGCCTCTCCACCCTGGGCCGATCCGCCCTGGATCGGCAGGGCGGGCAGGACTTACACTAAGCCGCGCCATGCTCGGCAGCCGAAAGGTGATGGTGTTGGTTGAACGCTGCCTTACGTGGGTCGCTTCGCCCGCGGCTGGCATCGACTTTCAACCACAGACCCAGGCGGACTGAGCTATTATACCCGGGTTGGCCGACGGGCGCAATCCGTTCGACAGTTCATGAAGAAAGGGATTTCGTCCGATAAACCGAACAGAAGGGATGCGGGGAGGTCGGGACGATGGTGAGGAGTGAACGGCGCCCTGGATGGCTCTCCCTTCCTGAAGCGGCCCACGCGGTCCCCATGAGCCTGCCGGCCCTCCGGTACGTGGCCCGCCACCTGGCCGGGCCCCTGGAGGTGCGCCTGGACGAGCGGGGGACGGCCTTCATCCCGGCGAGCAAGCTGCCCCTCCTCCGCCGGGTGGCCGCTTATCGGGCCCAGGGCCACACCATCGAGCAGATCAAGGGCCTGCTCCGCTCGGAAGGGGCGGCACTGCCTGCCAGGGCCGCCCGTCCCGCCGAGCGGGCCCACCATCAACCCGCCGCCCGGCCCCGGCCAGTCCCAGGCCTGGGACAGGCCTTCAGCTCGCCCAGCGCTCCCAGCCCGCCAGAAGCGCTCTCCTTACCCTTCCCCTTCCCTGCAGCGGCGCGGGCCAACGGGCGCGGGGAGCCAGGGTTCCAGCCCCAAGAGACGGCCCGTCTTGGGGCGGCCGACGGTGTCCTTCCGGCGGACACCATCGAGCAGCTTCGAGAGGAGATCGCCACCCTCCACCGGGAGCAGCAGGAGTTGCGGCTGCGGCTGGAGCGGCTCATGCTTCTGCTTCAAGAACAGCAGATGGGCCTGGAGGTTGAGCCCTTGCCCCGGCCCCCGGCCGAGGCTGTGGGCGTCCGGGCAGTTGCCAGCGGGTCCCGGGCGGCGGCGAGGGAGCCCGATGGGGGAAGCCTGGCGGTGGAAGGGATGGCCGCTGAGGCGGCCTGGGAGGGGGAGGCGCGCCAGCCCACGCGGACCCCTTCCAGCCAACGGCGCCCGGCGGTGGTCCGGCGCTGGCGCCCGCCGGTCTTGAACGGGACCCGGTGAGGCCTCTTGGTTAAGCGCCCTAGGTGTGTTGGGCCTGGAGCTTCTCCAGGGCTTCGAGGACCCGTTCCGGTTGGAAGGGCTTGACCAGGTAGTCCTTGGCACCCGCGGTGAGGGCTTCGATCACCATGTTCTTCTGACCCAGCGCGCTGCAGACGATGATCCGGGCTTGGGGGTCCATCTTCATGATCTCCCGGATGGCGGTGATCCCGTCCATCTCGGGCATGGTGATGTCCATGGTGACCAAGTCCGGCTTCAGGCTCTGGTAAAGCTCCACAGCCTCCACGCCGGTGGCCGCCTCACCAACGACCTCATACCCATTCCGTTCCAGGACGTTCCGCAACGTCATGCGCATGAAGGCCGTATCGTCGACGACCAGGACTCGCAGGGCCACGTTGGTTCTCCTCCTTCACCCGCCCCCTATCCTTCCAGCCACGGTTCCGGGTTGATGATGACCGCGACCCGCCCACTCCCCAAAACCGTCGCGCCCGACACCTCAGGCAGGGTCGAGACCAGCTTGCTGACGGGCTTGATCACCACCTCCTCATGCCCGACCACCTCGTCCACCAGGCAACAGACGCTCCGGCCGCCCCGCTCCAGGACCAGCGCCAGGCTGTCGGGCGGGAGGACCTCTTGCGCGGGCCGCAGCTGGAGGCGCTCGGCCGCATCGATGACGGGGAGGATCTGCCCCCGCCAGTTGAGCACCCGGCCGCCGCCCAGGGTGCGGATGTCCGCGTCGCCCACCCGGAGCACCTCCGAGATGACGTCCAAGGGCAGGGCGAGCCGCTCGCCCGCCAGCTCCACCAGCATGGCCTGGATGATGGCCAGGGTGAGGGGGAGTTCGAGCCGGATCTTGGTCCCCTGACCCAGCTCGCTGTCGATCTGCAGGCTCCCGCCGGCCCCTTCCACCGCGGACCGGACCACGTCCATCCCCACGCCCCGGCCCGAGATGTCGCTCACCTGCTTGGCGGTGGAGAAGCCAGGGCGGAAAATCCACTGGAGGGCCTGCCGGTCCGAGAGCTCCTCCACTTCCTTGGCGCTCAGCAGCCCCCGCTCCACCAGTTTCCGGCGGATGGCGGTCACATCCACACCGGCGCCGTCGTCCTCCACCTCGATGACCACCCGGTTCCCTTCCTGCCGGGCGGTGACGGCGACCCGCCCCGTGGGCGGCTTGCCCTTCCGGGCCCGCTCGTCGGGAGGCTCGATGCCGTGGTCGATGGCGTTCCGCAGCAGGTGGATGAGGGGGTCCGCCAGCGAGTGAATGAGGGACCGGTCGAGCTCCGTCTCCTCCCCGTCCAGGGCCAGCTCCACCTGCTTGCCCAGGCTCCGGGCCAGATCCCGCACCATGCGGGGGAAGCGCTGGAAGATGGTGCGCAAGGGGACCATCCGGAGGGCCATGACCCCCGTCTGGAGGTCGGTGGCGATCCGGTCGATGCCCTCGATCACATCCGAGCTGAACCCGGTCTCCTCAGCCACGCTCAGGAGCCGGTTCCGCTGGATGACCAGCTCCCCCACCAGGTTGACCAGCTGATCGAGCCGGCTCACATCCACCCGGAGGAAGCGCTCGTTGAGAAAATTGTCCCGGATGGAGGCCAGCTCCTTGGGCAGGCCGGGGCCGCCGTTCTTCCTGGCGGCTGGCTCCCGGGGGGCGGCAGCCTGCCCGGGGCCCGCGGCCCCATTGGATCCAGCGCCCGCCTCCCCGGCGGTGACGGGCCGGGCGACCACCTCGGCCACCTCAGCCAGGCCCCGCACCCGTTCGGCCAGGGCCTCGGGCGGCTCCGAGGAGACCACCAGCAGCCGGAACCGGTCGTCGAAGCGCTCCTCGTCCAGCTCCTCCGCGGGCGGCTGGGACTTGATGATCTCCCCCACCTGCTCCAGGGCCCGGAAGATGAGGAAGACGCGCACCGACTTCATCCGGCAGCCCGGATCCAGGCGGATGAAGAGATCGGTGGCCTGGAGGCCTTGCCGGGTCGCCTCCTGGATCAGCTCCTGATCGTAGAGGTTCAGCTCCAGCGGCAGATCGCCTGCGGACGTCTGGCCCGGCGCCGCCGTCTCCACTTGGCTGGCGGCCGTCTGCTCCCGGCCCAAGAGGCGCTGAAAGCCAGCCCGCACGCTGGCCTCCAGAGTCTCCAGCCCCTCTTGAGCTTGGGCCATGGTCGCCTCGTCGCCTTTCTGGACGGCCGCCAGCCAGGCTTCCAGGCCGTCGCAGGCCGCCAGCAGGAGGTCCAGATCCTCCGCCGCCAGCTGCTCCCCCGTCTCCCGGACCCGGCTGAGAAACTCTTCCATGGCATGGGTGAGGCCCACCACCCCCTGCTCGCCCAGGGTGGCCGCCATCCCCTTGAGGCTGTGGGCGGCACGGAAGAGCTCGGCCACCACCTCAGGATCGGTCCCCTGCTCCAGCTGGAGGAGGCCGTTGTTCAGGATCTGCAGGTACTCTTGGCTCTCGCTGACGAAGAGGGCCCGTTCTTCGTGGCTCATGCTTGCTGGTCCCCTTCAGCGGCGGTCACCGCCTCGCCCGCCTCCTCCCGGGCCTGGCGGAGGGCTTCCAGCGAGATCTCCAGGTCGGTCTTGAGCAGGCGGGCCAAGTCGACGACGAGGATCAGCTCCTCATCGAGCCGGGCGATGCCCGTCACCGCCTGCTGGGACTGCTCCACCCACCGGCGGGGGGCCGGATGGATCTGCTCCGGGTCGAGGGTGGCCACCTCCTGCACCTCGTCCACCTCGATCCCGATCACCTCGCCCTCCAGCTCGCAGACCACCACCCGGGTGTCCTCGTGGTCCCCTTCCGGCTCACCCAGTTTCACCCGCAGGTCCACCACGGGGACCACCTCGCCCCGCAGGTTGGCTACCCCGCGCACGTACTCCGGCGCCCCCGGGAGGCGGGTGAGCGGCGGGGTCCGCAGGACCTCGCGTACCTGCCCCACATCCACCGCGAACCGGTCATCCCCCAGGGCAAAGATGACCACCTGATTCCCCGCAACCGCACTCACCGCCGATCCCCTCCTAGCTCACGGACCGAACCCGTTCCGTCGGATCCACAATCTCGGTGATGCGCACCCCGTACCGCTCGCCCCCGATGACCACCACCTCACCCTTGGCCACCGGCACACCGTTGGCCAAAAGCTCGATGGGCTCCCCTTCCATCCGGTCCAATTCCACCACCGAACCGGCGCCCATGGAGAGGATCTCGGCCACGCTCAGCCGGGCCCGGCCCAGTCGGGCGCTGATCTGCACGGGGATGTCCCGAATCAGATCGATGCGGAGGTTGCCCAGATCGGGCTGGCTCCGCAAGGTGAGGGGGCTCGGCTCAAAGGCCGGCCGCTCGCCCTGGGCGGAGCCGCCGGAGCCGCCCGCCGCTGCCGGCGGAGGGGACGCCAGGCTCGAGGCTGTCGGCGCCTGGGGCGCCGCCGGTTGGGGCGCTGCCGCCGCCGGTTCGGCCTCTACGGCGGCTGGCACCGCTTCGCTCCCGGTCGGCTTCTCCGACTCCCCACCGACGGAGGCCAGGAGTTGCTCGGCCAGCTGCTGGCCCACCTTCAGGGGCATCAGCTGGAAGAAGGAGGTCTCAAAGAGCCCGTCGACGGTCATGTCAAACTCCACGACCACCATGGGCTCCTCCACCTCCACCAGGCTTTCGGCGGCGAGGTCCTTCCGGCGGACCACCGGCGGCGTGATGTTGACCGACCGGTGGATCATGTTGGTCATGGCGGTGGCTGCCGAGCCCATCATCTGGTTCATCGCCTCGGCCAGGGCCGACAGCTCCAGCTCATTCAGCTCCTCGCCGGCCTCCTCGGCCAGGTCGCCCAGCATGATGGCGGCCATGGTCTTCGCCTCCGGCTCGCCCAGGAGGAAGAGGCTCTGGCCCACCAGGCCATCCTCGAAGCGGACCTCGACGGCGAGCATGGGCTGCTCCACCTGCTTCCGGAAGCCTTCCCGGGAGTGGACCGTCACCTTGGGGGCGGTGATGGTCACCTTGTGGCCCAGGATGCTGCTCAGGGCGGTGGAGGCCGAGCCCATGCTGACGGTGCTCACCTCGGCCAGGGCGTCGGCCTGGGCCGAACCGAGCCCCTCTCCGGATGCGCCCACTTCTGGCCCGTCGGGAGCGCCGGCCTCGCCGGGAGCCTCGGCACCCGCTTCAGCCTCGGACCCGGGCCCGATGCCCGGTCCCGAGTGGGTCCCCAAAAGGCGGTCAATCTCACTCTGGGAGAGAAGAGGCTGGTCATCCGGCATACTCGCTCGCCCCCTGGCGTGCCGGTCCCGTAATCAGGACGGCGGTGTGATTGCCCACCCGGCCCGGTGTCCCCCGGAACTTGACCTGGCCCCCGACCACCACCTCAATGGTGCCGTCAGGGCCCGTCTGGAGCGGCACCACGTCACCCACCGAGAGGCTGACCAGATCGGCCATGGTCAGGGTGGCCCGGCCCAGGATCACCTCCACCGGCGCCGCCACCCGGCCCAGGTGCTGGGCCCATGCGGCCTGCTCCCGGGCGGTGGCCTGACGCCGGCTCTTCATGGCGAACTCCGACGAAAGACTGGCCAGGAGGTTGTCCAAATCGTCGAAGGCCAGGCCCAGGCTGAGGCTCTCGCTCCCCGTCTCCAGGTCGAGGTGGAAGGAGGCCACCAGGACCGTGTCCTGATCGTACAGGAGGTTCAGGTAGACGGGGTTGGTCTCAACCCGCGCGTAGGCCACCTCAAGGCTCATGAACTCGCTCCAGGCGGCCTCCATCCGGCGGCCCATCTCCCGGAAGATCTGGGCCCCCAGAACCGAGAGCTCCACGTCGGTCAGCTCCCGATCCTCACCCCGCTCCCCTGGGCCGCCGCAGAGCCGGTCGTAGAGGGCCAGGGCCACCCCCGGCTCCAGCTGGACCACCATGCTGCCGTCCAAAGGCTTGAGGGTGTAGACGACCAGCACCGATGGGTTGGGCAGCGACCGGCGAAACTCACCAAACGGCAACTGCTGCAGGGCGGCCAGTTGGAGCTGGGCCTCCTGGCGGGTCAGGGTGGCCAGGGAACTGGCCACCGACCGGGCCCACGACTGGACCACCCGCTCCAAAGCCCGCATTTGCTCCCGGGAGATCCGGTCGGCCCGGCGGAAATCGTAAGGAACGACATCCTCCTCAGCCTCAACCTCCGTGTCAAGCTCCCCCGCCCGGAGTTGGCTGATGAGGGCGTCAATCTCCTGCTGGGAGAGATTCCGTTCCACAGGACCCTCGCTCCTTCACCGCCGCTCGTCAAAGAACCGGGCTTTTGGCTTGGGCACCCGGTAGGCCCCAACAGCCTTCCGCTCGAGCTGCAAAGCCCCGGCCTCTTCCAGGAGGCGCCGCATCGCCTCCCGCAGGCGGGCCTCGCGCTGGGTGACGTCCTCTAGCAGCCGGCGGGCCAGCTCTTGGCTTTCCCGGAGGAGGCGCCGAGCCTCCCTGAGGCGGTCGTCCGCCTGGTCGACCACCGCCTCAGGGAGCTCCCCCGCCCGCAAGGTGAACACCTCCACGCCCCAGAGGCGGGCCAGCCTCTCCTCCAGACGCCGGGCGTCCCGGCTAACCTGCTCCGCCTGAAGGAGCGACTTCTCCTGCCGCCTGAGCTGGCCTTCGAACTGGTCGAGCACCTCCACGTCGACCAGCTCCCCTTCGGGCCACGTCACCCCGAGGGCTTGCCGGTAGATCTCCAGCCGCTCCGCGTAGAGGGTGATCAGCTGGTCCAGGAGATCCCGCCACTCCGTTCGGGAACCGAAGCCTGGCTCCCTCATCCTCCCGGCCCCCTGTCTTGAGTTGCCTGGGCCTTCCCCTGGATAACCCCTTCGTACCACCCGTCCCGGAGCTCGCCCATCAGCTGGACCACCTCATCGATGGGCTCCACGCTCTTCCGGATGTTGGCCTGCACCAGGCGTTGGTACATGTAGCGGTACAGCTGATAGAGGTTGGCCGCCAGCTCGCCCCCGGCCTCCATGTCCAGGGATCCGATGAGCTCACTCACCACGTCCTGCGCCCGGGTCAGCTCGGTGTGGGCCTTCTGCTTGTCCCCCGCCTCGAGGGCCCGGCGGGCGTTCCGGGCGAACCGGATCGCCCCGTCGTAGAGCATCAGAATCAGCTGCTCCGGAGGGGCTGTCTCGATCTGGGTCCGGCGATATGCCTGGTACCCGTTGGTTCCTGGTGTCATGCGAAAGCTCATGGGCCCATCGCCCCTTCCGATCCCCATCGATGTAGTAGCCCCCGCCCGGACCCCGGCGGGCTGAGACCAACCCCAGCCCTTGGAGGGTCGCCACCTGCTCCCGCACGTAGGAGGGCGTCACGTTCAGCTCCCGTCCGATCTCTGCCGAGGAGACAGGCTGGGCGTAGCTGGAGTCCCGTTCGTCCAGCACCCGGAGGATCTGGAGGTGGATCTCCTTCAGTCTGGCGGCGACCTCATCGTCCTGGCGACTCTTAGCCGCCACGGCTACCGCCCCCAGCCGCGATCGCGCTGATCTGGGCCAGCTGGCCCGCCAGGGCGGTCGCCTGGGCGTTGAGCGTGGCGAGCATCTGCTCCATGCGGATGAACTGGGCCCGCATGGTCTCCTCCCGGCGCTGCAACCGCAGCTCGAGGCTGTCGATCTGATCGTTGATGTCGTCGATCATGCTGCGGTACATGTTCTGGCGGGAGGAGATGAGGCCCGACGAGCGGGTGTACTGCTGGATCAGATCGACCGCCCGCTGGGCCACGCCCGTGATCCCGCCGTCCTCCTTGACAGAGAAGAGCCGTTGCACCGCCAGCGGATCCTCCGCCAACTTCTCCCGCAGGACCGTCTCGTCCAAGGCGAGGGTGCCTTCCCGGGTGGTGGTGATCCCAATGAGGGCCAGCTGGTTGAGGCCGCCGCCGGTCCAATCGGAGCCGACGGGCTCGGTGAGGGCCGAGCGCACCCGGGAGACCAGCTGGATCAAGGCCGAATCGCCCTGAAGCACCGCGTCCTTGGCCAATTTTTCCTGGGAAAAGGTGTAGAAGCTGTTGTATTGATCCACCACGGCCTTGATCTTGTCCACGATCCCGTCCAGGTCCTGACTGACGGTGATGGTGGTGGCCCCAACCGCCCGGAGGGTGAAGGTGACCCCCTCGATGGCGTCGGAGATCTCATTGGTGCTGCGGGTGATGACGAGGCCGTTGAGGGTGAACCGGGCGTCCTGGGCTTCTTGAAGTTCCTCGGGGTTCGTCAGGCCCAGCTCCCCGAGGAGCGCCTCATCGGTCCCAGCGAAAGCGATGGTGGCCTTCTCCCCGGTCGCCACGCCTTCGAGAACCAGCCGCAGGTTCTCCCCGTCCACGTTGACGACGGAGGCCCGGACGTTCTTGGCCTGCTCGTTGATGGCCTTGGCCACCTCGTGGAGGCTCGCCCCTGCCTGGAGGGTGATGGTCTCGACATCGCCGTCCCCCACCTGCAGTTCGAGGGCGCCGCCAGCCTGGAGGGTCCAGTCTTTGGCGAGAGGACCACCCGCCATCACGTGATTCTGGGCCAGTCGCTCGACGTCGAGCGTATAGGTCGCCGGCACTCCCGAAGACCGGACCGACGCGGTGGCCACCTTCTCGTCGCTGGAGCTGGCCTTCATGGCGGAGTAGAGGTTGGCGTCCAGCAGGTCCTTCAGCTTGGTCTCCAGGTTGGAGAGCCGGGTGTTTACATCCCGCCATGCCGACTGCTGCTCCTCGATCCGGCTCACCTTCTGCTGCATCAAGCGGATGGGCCGCCGCTCGATGTTCATGAGCTGCCGGATCAGTTCCTCAGTGTCAATCCCGCTGATGATCCCGCT
This sequence comes from Bacillota bacterium, assembly GCA_017577405.1. Taxonomy (GTDB): domain Bacteria; phylum Bacillota; class Limnochordia; order Limnochordales; family Limnochordaceae; genus Limnochorda. The sequence continues at coordinate 226,624 of PIUA01000023.1, read as the reverse complement.
GAAGTAGATGGACACGGTCCAACCTCACCTCCACGCCGGTGGCGCCAACGGCCTGAGGCTCAAACCCGCCGGTCGATCTGGAGTCCCAGGAAGGCCTGAATGCTCCGGGCCACCCGGAGCATCTCCTCCGGAGGAACCTGCCGGATCAACTCGCCCGTGACCCCATCGCGGATCTCCACCACGATCCGCCCCGACAGCTCGTCGATCCGGTAATGGAAGTCCCGAAAGATGGGGATGGTTTGCTCGCCGTCTTCCACCCCTTCAGTTGGTGCCGGCTTGGTCCCGCTGGGATCCAACGGCTTCCGTTCCCAGAACCCGCCGACCTCGCCGTGCGGCCAGACGGGGTCGACACGGTTTGTTGAGAGAGCACGTCCGTCCACCATGCACTCCACCTCTCAGCGGGGTGGGCCGAGAGGATGCTTCTGGTACTGGTATCGAAGCGGCGGCGGAAAACTTTAGGAGGCCCAGGGCCCGGAAAGGTCCGTAACACCGCAGAGAACGGCCCTTTTCCACTTTGGTGGAGTCGAGGTCCCGGCCCCCGTGGGAGAGAAGCGGACCAACCTCCACAGCTGAGACGAGCTGAGGCGCGTGCTGTTCCGCGGCGGCTTGCGGGCGGCATGGGAGCAGGTTGATGGGGGACAGGAAAGGCAGGCCGGAGGACGATGGGCGGCGGGGCTGGCAGCCAGTTGGGCGGGTTGATGGGTCGTTCAGGCCTCCGGCTTCCGTTGGGCTGCGCCGTCCGTCTCCGCCTGGCGGCGGCTTTTGTCCAGCAGGGTGTCCAGCTCACCCAGCCGGCCAGGATCGCCGGCCCGGAGGGCCGCCCGGCGGTTCTCCTCCTGGATCTCCCGGTAGATCTCTTCCCGGTGAACCGGGATCTGGCGGGGGGCATCGATGCCCAGCTTCACCTGGTCACCCTGGACATCGACCACGACAATGCGAACGTCGTCGCCGATCATGATGCTCTCGTCACGCTTCCGGGTGAGGACCAACATCGGAGCACGTCCCTCCCTGGACATCAGCGCCGACGTCCGTGGCTTGTCCGCCGTTGGTTGGACTGGTGCCTATCCGGCCCGCACCGCCGTCCACCGTCCGTCGAACAACGGCTGGCGCGTCGGATAGTCTTCCTCCTCGAGCACCCTCTGCATGCCGAGGCGGCGCGACCGGTGGATGAGGACGGGCGCCTTGAGGTTGGCCGTCGCCTCTTCCACCCGCTGGGGCAGGGTGACAATGGCGTAGACCTCGATCTCATCCGAATCATTCGGCTCAAGCTCGCCCAAGTCCTCGCGCCGCAGGTTGACCCGATAATCGGGGAAGAAGGGCCGGGGATCGACCAGGATAAAGGCCAGGTCGGGCTCGTCCACCGCTTGGAGGAAACGGAAGACACTGCCAGGGCGATGATCCAGCAGGGCGTAGCGGCGAATCCCTTCGAAGCCGATGATGCCCGAGGGGAAGGTGATCAGGTTCTCTTCGCTCACCTCGATCCTTCCGAATTGGGTTGTTTCGATCTCCATAGTTCTGCCCCCTTGCCCGGCCGTCCGGGCTGCCATCACCTCAGGTAGTCTGCCAGGTTCGGCTGCAAGACCCGCGCCCCCACCTGCAAGGCTACCCGGTAGGCATACTCCTGCATGGCAAGCTCCATAACCTTCTCCTCGATTTCCACGTCCTCGTTTTTGGAGAGCAGCTCCCGGAGGTTGATGGAGAACTCCTTCATGCGCATGTCGGCCATCTCAACCCGGTTGGTGCGAGCCCCGGTGACGGAGCGAGCGGAGATGAGCCGGTCGAGCGCGTCGTCGAGGGCCGCCAGGTCGGTACTGCCAACTTGCGTTGGGTCACCGGCACCCGAGAGATTGTATCGGACCGACTCCAACGCGTTGAGCGCGTCGAGGAAGACGCCCCCCGTAGCCGTGGATGGATCCTGGTCGTCGGCGTTCTCAGCGTCAGCCGCCAGCACATTGATCACCAGGTCGGCTTGCGGTCCGATGCGGTAGACGTGCTGGCCGAAGTCCCCTTGATATCTAAACTCCCGCTTGGCGTCGGTCTGGCCTTCCACCCTGAAGACACTACCACCCATGTTGACCCGAAAGCCCGCAAAAAGCTTCCTGCCTTCGTGCTCACTGTCCGCCACCTGGAGAAGCGCCTCGATCAGCTGCTCAATCTCGTCGGCGATGGCCTTGCGAGCCTCGTCGGGAAGGGTTCCATCGGCGCCCCGGACGGTCAGCTCCCGGGCCCGTTGCATAATGGTGGTCGCCTCGTTGAGTGCGGCTTCCGTGGCGTTGAGCCAAGCCAGGGCGTCCCGCAGGTTGGCGTCGTAGCGGGCCGTCTCGTTCAGCGACCGGCGAAGATCGTAGCTCCGGGCGATCCGGGCGGGATCATGAGACGGGAGGCGGATCTCCTTCCCCGAGGAGAGCTGGTCGTTCAGCCGGTCCAGCCGCCGCATATTGCCCATGAGGTTCTGCAGCACGTGGGTGGCCATCATGCCCTGGGTAATCCGCATCCAAACTCACCTCCGCGGGGGCTAAGCACCGCTCCGCCCAACCTTCTTTACAGGCCGACCCGGCCCGTCCGCAGGATCAAGTGCTCCAGCATGGAATCGACCGCCGTCAGCACCCGGGCCGCCGCAGCGTAGGCATGCTCGAAGCGGAGCATGTTGGTCAGCTCTTCATCGAGGGAGACGCCCGAAACCGACGCCCGTTGATCCTCCAGGTGATTGAGGAGAACCGTTTGGGTTTCAACGCGCACCTGGGACTCCTGGCCCATGGAACCGACTCGAGCAAGAAGACTTTCCATGGCCTCGTCTACGGTCATCTCAGTCGAACCGATGAGAAGATCCGTGTGCGCAAGATCAGCGATTCTGCGAGCATTCTCTCCGTTCCCAGGCTCTTCCAGGCCTGTCGTGGGTGGATCATCGTATGCCGCAGCGACTTGCTCCGGTCTAAGCGCTGCGACACCGATATCCCAAGCACCCTCACCGGTAAAGAAGTCAAGATCCGTGCTCCCGTCCAGCCCTCCGCCTTGCCTGTGCAGGGCATTGACCGCATCAATGAACGCCTTGGCTAACTCATCCAGATCTCGGATCCAACCTTGAATGTGCGTATCCCGCAACTCCACCATGGCCTGAAGCTTGGAGGTGCCCAAGTTCGCGAGATCACCGTCGGGCCAGATGACCTCCACGGCGTTGAACTGGGGTTGGTCGCCCTGGGCGTCATCAGGGAAAGGCTTGGTCCGCGTCTCCAGCCGGTACGCCCGGTCTCCATCGACCAGCATGTGGTCCCCCATGCGGACGCTGATCTGGCCATCCTTGCCGTCTTCGATGGTGAAGCCGACGATGGTGGAGAGCTGGCGGAGGAGCTCATCCCGCTGGTCCATCAGGTCGTTGGGCTGCTGGCCCAGGCGGACCACCCGGGCAATCTCCTTGTTCAGCTGGGCGATGCGGCTGGCCAGGGTGTTCACCTCGCCCACCTGGACCTCGATCTGCCGGTTCAGGTCCAGCTGGAGCTCGTAGAGCTGCTGGCGGGTGTGGCGGAAGGCGTCGGCCACGCCCCGAGCCCGTTCCAGGACGACCTCTCGCTCGGGGATGCTCTCGGGCCGCTTGGCCAGCTCGTTCCACGCCTCCCAGAACCAGTCGAGGGCCTGTCCGATCCCGCTTTCGGTGGGCTCCATGAGGAAGCGCTCCACCTGGCCGATCCGACCGGCCATCTCCTCCCAGTAGCCCAAGCTCATCTCTTCTTGGAGAAGCTGGATTTGGGTGAAGGCGTCGTGCATCCGCCGGATCTGGACCACGTCCACGCCCGTGCCGAGGTGGCCGTAGGGCGGGGCATCCAAGGAGGGGGTGGCCCGCAAGTCGGCCACCTGCCGGGTGTACCCCGGGGTGTTGGCGTTCCCCACATTGTGGCTGATCACCCAGAGCGCCCGCTGGTGGGTCATGAGCGCCCGCTTGCCAATCTCAATGCCCAAGAACGTCCCAGCCAAGGGAAGCTCCCCCTTCCACGCCATGCCGGGGACGCGGCGACCCCTATACCCGTCCCCGCCCGGCCTTCCAGCCGGCCTCGGAGCTGTCAGGCTTGCTGATCGATGATGATCTGGCCGCTTCCTGGCTTGAGGCGGCCATCATCGGAGTAGGTTGGGTTGGCAGGGCGCAGGTGCGCCAGCATGAACTGGACCCAGTGGGCCTCCTGTTCCAGAAGAGCCTGGTTGGTCTCGTACAAGGTGCGAACCCTCTGGGCCAGCCGCCGCTCCTCCGGGCTCAGCTCGGCCGGATGATCCGGCTCACCATCACGGCCCGAGGCCCCGGCTTCCTCCTCCTGCTGGGCGGCCCAGGCCGTCACCTCCGCCTCCAGGGCCTCGGTCACCTCCAGGAGGACGGTGGGCCGGCGCTCCCGGATGGCTTCCTGCTGCCGCTGCAAGAGCTCCTCCAGCCGCCGGAGACGAGCGGACGCCCCCGGGGCGTCAGGGCGAGCCATGGGACGGCCCCTCCCCACCCTCGGGGGCTTCCTCTGCAGCTTCAGCCGGCGGCAGGTCGGCAGCGAGCCGATCGACCAAGAATCGGGCGACCATCTTCTCGGCCACCTTGGCCGAGTCGACGCGGTAGGTGCCGGCTTGGATCGCCTTCCGCAGCTCCGCGACCCTCGCCTCCCGGACATCCGGCAACCCTTTGACCAGCTCCCGGAGCCGCTGGAGCTCCTGCTGCTTCTCCAGGGCTTCCTTGGACAGGGTGACGGTGTCGGGGCGAGGCCGCACACTGCTCGGGCTCGCCTTCACCCCTTGCGTGCCCTGCATCCGGTAGATGCTGAGCACCCGCTGAACCTGCGCCTCGGAGACGATCATGCTCCACCTCCACCCCCGCCGTTGCCGGCTCACTCTACCCTTCGGCAACTGCCTCCCCGAACTTTACGGAGGCCGCCGCTTCCCTGGCTGAAGCCTCGCCCAGCGCCGCGGCCCCGTGAAGCGCCGGGGAGCGCCTACCGGCGGAACCGCTCCCGCCGCTCCTCGATCCAGCTCCGCCCCAGATGGAGGCGGGCCTTCTCCGTGGGCGGCGGTGGGGCCGTTCCGGCCGCCGCCTCCAGCTCCCGCAGGCAGTCGGAGCAGAGGCGGCCCGTGCTGATGGAGGCGCCGCACCGCTCACAGTGCAGGGCGTCCGGGTCACCCACCAGCTCCAGCCGACCCTCCCGGAGAAAGCGCCGGATCTGATCGGGGTCCACGCCGGCCCCCTCGCTCACCTCACGCAGGTTGGCCTGGGGGTGCTCCCGTAGGTAGGCGCGCACCCGGTCGAAGGCTTCGGCCTCCTGCTTCCGGCAGTCCGGGCAGACCGAGCCCAACCGGCCGTCCATCAGGTTGCCGCAACGAACACAGTTGCGCAAGGCCATGGGGATCCCATCCTTCACGTGCGAACCCGGTCTTTCGTGGAAACTTCCGACAACCCCGCCCCCGCTCCTGCCTCCGGGGTGACGGCTAAGGTGAGCACCTCCACCCGCCGGGCCCCGGCCTCCAGGAGGGTGCGGGCCGCCTCCCGGCAGGTGGCCCCGGTGGTAAGCACATCATCCACCAGGAGAATCCGACGTCCCCTCACCCTTTTCCCATCGGTGACCACGAAGGCCTTCTTCAGGTTCCGCCGCCGCGCGGCCTCGTCCAGCCCCACCTGGGGCAGGGTGGGCCGGCGTCGCCGGAGCACGTCAGCCGCCAGGGGCCGGCCGATGGCCGCCGCCACTGGCCGGGCCAAGAGCTCACTCTGATTGTACCCCCGGCTGGCCAACCGGTCCGGGTGGAGGGGGACGGGCACCACCAGGGAGACGGTGAGGAAGAGGAGCTCCTCCCGGGCCAGAAGGCCCATGAGCCGGCCCAGGGGGAGGGCCAGCTCCGCCTCGCCCCGGTACTTGAGCCGGTGGATGGCGGCCCGGATCCAGCCGCGGTAGCTGGCGACGGCCCGCGCCCGCCGGAACGGCGGCGGGTCGAGGCGGCACCGCTGGCAGTGCACCGGCCCGCCCAGGAGACCGATCAGGGCCCGCTGGAGAAGCCGGGGCAATCGTCCAAGCTCTTCGCCGGCCTCCTTGGCCCCGACAGGCTGGCCACACTGCTCACAAAGGGGTTCCACCAGCCGGGGCAAAGCATCGAGGCACTCGGCACAGAGGGGATCGCTCCGCCAGCTCAGCCGCCCGTCCCGGCAGATGAGGCAGAGGGGCGGCTGGGGGTAGAGCCAGTCCACCCCCACCCGGGCCAGCCTCACCCCTCCCCCACGGGGCTCGGGCCCGCCAGCAGCCCCGCCCGGGCTGCCCTCCGGTTCATGGCCCGGATGGCGGCCACCGCCCGCAGCGCTGGCCATGCAGGCCGTGTGCCGGCAAAGAGGACCCGGCCATGGGGGTCCTCCCAGCTCCGGCCCGCCCGGCCCGCCATCTGGACCAATGCCCCGGCGTCCCACACCGGGTGCTCAGGGAAGAGGACCAGCACATCCACCGCCGGCAGGGTCACCCCTCGCTCCAGGAGGGAGGTGGTGACCAGCACGCCCGCTCCGCCGTGCCGGAAGCGGTCCACCTCCCCGTCCCGCTGGGGGTGCCCCGCCCAGACAGCCCCTACCGCCTCCCCCAGCAGCCGCTCCAGGACGGGAGGCAGGGCCTGGGCCAGGTGGACGGTGGGAACGAAGATCACCAGACGCGCGCCCCGGGCGCGCGCGGCGGTCATCCACCGCACCAGCCTCGCTGGCCAGGCCCGGGGATGGGACCAGACCAGGAGCCGGGGGTCCCAAAGGAGCCGGGGCTCGGGGAGCGGGTGGCCGTGAGGCCGGACGGGCAGGAAGGTGAGCCCGGCCCGCCGCCGCCAGGGGTGCACCCGGCGGCGGAGCCACGGGGGCGGCGTCGCCGTCACCCAGAGGCGGCGGGCCCCCGGCAGGGCCGCCCCGTCCACCGCCCGCTGCAGCACCTGATGGTCCCGGAACGGGAAGGCGTCCACCTCGTCCACCGCCACCAGGTGGAAAGCCCGGTGGAAACGGAGGCACTGGTGGGTGGTGGCCACCACCAGCGGCGCCCCAGGGTCGGGCCGGTCCTCCTCGGTGTGGGAACCACCGTACCAGGCGGCCACCGGGACCGGGGCCACCGCCGCCCGGATCCGGGGGACCAGCTCCCGCACCACCTCCCGCCGGGGGGTGGCGATGAGGGCCCGGCCGCCGGCTCCCACCACCGCGGCCGCGGCGTGGAGGAGGATCTCCGTCTTCCCCGCCCCGCACGCGGCCCACAAAAGCATCTCCCGCGGGCCGTCGGAGGCGGTGGCCCAGCGGGTCAGGTGGTGGGCCACCGCCTCCTGGGCCGGCGTCAGGGGGAAAGGAAACCGGGGCCAGGGATGACCCGGTTCGCCGTCGCTTTGGAAGCCTGCCCCCGGGGCTGGGGCCTTGGGCCGCGGCGCTCCGCCAGACAGCAGGGGGAACCGGTAGAGGTGATCGCAGCCCCGGGCCGGCCCCAGGGGCGCGCACTCCTCGCAGTAGGGGCACGTCCAGCGGCCACACCGGCCGCAGGGGACGAGCTGCACCGAGCGGCCGCCGCACCGGGCGCAGCGCCACCCCGGCCACTCCCGGGCGATGGCGGGCACCTTCTCGGCCATGCCGGCGGCGACCGCCCTTTCGGCCGCCTCCAGGGCCCCGTCGCCCGCCCGTCTGGGGTCCGCCAGCTCCCGCCCCAGGAGGGCCCGGCCGGCCCAGGCCGCCAGCAACGGGTCGAGGTCTGGCAGTTGAGGATGGGACACACGAAACCCTCCCGCCCCTGGGACGGCAGACCCGGGGAAGGAGGGTGGGGTTGGGACAGATCAGAGGTTCTCTTCGGCGGCGGGGCCGGCCTTCCTCCCAGGTGGCTCCAGGTGGAGGCGCTTCAGCTCGCCGCGTGCACCGTACTCGATGGTGCCCAGCCGCGGGACCCCGTCCGCGGGCCCCAGGAGCCAGGGGAGGAGCCGCCGGTCCACCTCGGGGATGGGGGCCGCCTCCAGCTCCGCGGGGGTGAACCACCGCAGCTCCCCCTCGACGCCTGCCCGGGGCGGGCCGGGGGCGGCGGTGCCGCGGAAAAGGAAAAGGAGCCAGTTGTAGGCCGGGTGGGGGCCGGTCTCGGCGGTGACGAGCCGCAGCTCCAGCCGTTGGAGGGTCAGCCCCGTCTCCTCCCGGATCTCCCGCCGGATGGCCTCGTCGGGCGCCTCGCCCGGTTCCACCTTGCCGCCCGGCGCGGTCCACAGGCCACGGAAGGGCTCTTTGCGGCGGCGGAGCATCAAGTACCGCCCATCCCGCTCCACATAACAGAGGGCGCTGGGGCGCTGGCGGGCGGGATCCTGCCAGAGGTGCTCCAGAGGCACCCCCAGGTCCAGCCCTTGCCAGTACCGCTCCAGGGCGGGGCGCCACGCCTGGGGATCGTGCACAGGACGCATCCCGCGGTCACCGGGGCTCATCGGGCCGTGCCACCGCCTCTCGCAGCCGGGCCGCCAGGCGGCTGGCCCGCACTTCCACCGCCTGCGGGCCCCGGCAGTACCGGGCCAGGGCATCCACCTGGCCCACCAAGACCACCATCCGCTTGGCCCGGGTGATCGCGGTATACAGGAGGTTCCGGCTCATAAGGGCGGGCATCACCCAGACGATGGGCATCACCACCACCGGGTACTCGCTCCCCTGGCTCTTGTGGACCGAGGTGGCGTAGGCCAGTTGGAGCTCCTCCAGCTCTCCCGACGTGTAGAGCACCTCTTGGGGCTCGTCGGTCTCGTCGAAGACGACGGTGACCGTCTCCTCCTCGGGGTCCACCGCGACCACCCGCCCCAGCTCGCCGTTGAAGACCATCTTCTCGTAGTTGTTCCGCACCTGCATCACCCGGTCGCCCACCCGGAACCGCTCCGGCTCCCCTTCCAGCCCGAGCGCGGTCACCTCCGCCTGCCCGGGCCGGCCCGGGTTGAGGGCCTCCTGGAGCCGTCGGTTGAGGGCGTCGGCCCCGTTGGGCCCTTTGCGGGTGGCGCAGAGCACCTGGATCTGGCCGGGTGGGAGGTCCGGCAGGAAGGCGGGCAGCCGCCGCTGGACCAAGTCCGTCACCAGATCGGGGATCTCCTCGGGCTCCGCCTGGATGAAGAAGAACTCACCGTCAGGCTTGTTCCAAACGGGCAGCTCTCCCGCCCGGATCCGGTGCGCGTTCTGGACGATGAGGCTCTCGGCCGCCTGGCGGAAGATCTGGCGGAGGCGGACGCTGGGGACGACCTCCGCCTCCAGGAGGTCCTGGAGGACCTGGCCCGGGCCCACCGACGGCAACTGGTCCGCGTCGCCCATCAGAATCAGCCGGGTGGGCGGGGCGATCGCCGCGAGGAGGCGGGCGAAGAGGGGCAGATCCACCATGGAGAGCTCGTCCACCAAGACCACGTCGGCCTCCAGGGGGTTGGAGCCGTTCCTGAGGAACCGGCCCCCCACCCCTGGCACGTAGGTGAACTCCAAGGTGCGGTGGATGGTGCGGGCGGGCAGCCCCGTCGCCTCCTGGAGCCGGCGGGCCGCCCGGCCCGTGGGCGAGGCCAGGACCAGGCGCTGCTGCCGGGCCTGGCACCAGGCGGCGATGGCCCGGGCGAGGGTGGTCTTCCCCGTGCCCGGCCCGCCGGTGATGATGACCACGGGCTGGGTGAGGGCCTGGCGGAGGGCCTCCCGCTGCTCGTCGGACAGCTTCAGGCCGCTGCGGGCCTCGGCCAGGGCGATCTCCGCCTCCCACGAGCCGGTCCGCTCCCCTGACCCGCAGGGCGGGGCGGCCGGAGCCGGGCGCTCCAGGAGGACTTGGAGCCGGCGGCAGACCTCCACCTCCGCCTCGAAGAGGTAAGGCAGGTAGACGGCGGGATCGCCCTCGCCTTCCACCACCACGTGCCCTCGGACCCGGGCCGCCTCCAGGGCCTGTTGGAAGCCCTCGGGCGGCACGCCTTCCTGAACCACGTGCTCCTCCAGCTCGCTCTGCCGCAGGAAGGTGTGGCCAGCCAGGGCGGCCTCTTGGAGCCGGTAGCGGATCAGGGCCTGAACCCGCTGGGGGCTGTCGGGGGCGATGCCCAACGACCGGGCGATGCGGTCCGCGGTGAGAAAGCCCACACCCCGGACGTCGTAGATGAGCTGGTAGGGATCCTCCTTGACCCGGGCGATGGTCCGCTCCCCGTAGGTTTGGTGGATCCGGGCCGCCAGAGCGGGGCCGACGCCCAAACCCTGCAAGAAGATGAAGCTCTCCCGGGTCTCCCGCTGAGCTTTCAGGGCCTGGTGGATCTGGCGGGCCTTCTGACGGCCGATGCCGGGCACCTGGGTGAGACGCCGGGGGGAGTCCTCGATCACTTCCAGGGTGCGGGCGCCGAAGCGTTCCACCAGCCGCTTGGCCAGCACGGGGCCCACCCCCGGGATGACCCCCGAGGCCAGGTACCGCTCGATGGCCTCCACGCCCGTCGGCTCCACCACCTCCACCGCATCCGCCTCGAACTGGCGCCCGTAGCGGGCATGGTCGGCCCAGCGGCCGTAGAACCGCACGGGCTGGCCTTCCTTGAGCTCGGGGAGGTGGCCCACCACCGTCACCCGGTGACCGTTCTCGTGCTCCAGACGAAGGACGGTAAAGCCGTTGTCGGGGTTCCGAAAGGTGACGCGAGCGACCCGACCGTCGAGCCGGTCGGGTCGTTGCCGGTCGGATGGGTTCACCGTCGTCGCCCCCTGAACCGCTCTCTCACCGCTTCGACGGTGCGGAGCCGCCTCCTGCCACCCTGAGGTTGCAGGTCAACGCTCCGACCAAGACGCGGAGCCGGGGGCCAGGTCGTCCCGGAGCTGGACCACGCCCAGCCGGAGGGCGGTCACAGCGACGCGCGTGCGGTCGTCCACGCCCAGCTTCCTGTAGATACTGCTCACGTGGTTCTTGACAGTGTGAGGGCTGATATAGAGGGCGGCGGCGATCTCCCGATTGGTCAGACCGTTGGCCAGGAGCTCGAGAATCTCCCGCTCCCGGGCCGACAGATCCTGAATCCCCCTCGCCATCCGTTCCTGTTCAGGCCGTCGCTCCACGTCAGATCCCTTCGTCTCGGTAGCGTAAGGAGGGCTTGGCTCCTTCGCTGCCCAGCGTATGGCATCCCGCGGACGAGTGTGTCAGGCCTGAACTCCCGCTCCCCGGCATCCTTCCCGGCCCACCCCGGCAGACATGGAAGGATGAATCCGGGAGGGACCGGGGACCCGGTGACGTGGGGTCGATCACCGGGTCCCCGTCGTGCCGAGAGCGCTGCACGACGCCAGCCGGGAGGCTGGTGTCGGGCGCCCGTCCGCACCCGGATCTGGATTTGGGGATCGGGTTATGTATTTCGGTCGGCACGCGAGGCTGGGGAACCCTCGCTGAACCATGACGTCTCCGGCCGACCTGCTTGTCTTTATTGTATGAGTGGAGGGTTGTCCTGGCTATCCGACCAAAGACTCATTTTCGCTGGCCGGATCGCCCGCGTCTTGGGACCTTGGTCCCAGACGGGGTCGCTCCACCAGGCCCTGGCTCAGGGCGAGGACCGCCGCCTGGGTCCGGTCCTGGACGCCCAGTTTGGCCAGGAGGTTGGTGACGTGGTTCTTCACCGTCTTCTCGGAGATGAAGAGCTCTTGGGCAATCTGGCGGTTGGTCTTGCCGTGAACGATCCCTTCCAGCACCTGCCGCTCCCGGGGTGAGAGGTCGTACGTGGGCGGCTCAGGCGGCTCCGGCGCCGGAGGGGGGCCGGGTCGGCTCTCCACCAGCCGGTCGAGGAGGCGGGCCATCATCTTGGAAGGGAGCACGGCCCCGCCGTCGGCCACCTCCCGGATGGCGCTCACCACCCGCTGGGGCGCTTCGTCTTTCAGCACGTACCCCCGCACCCCCAGCCGGACCAGCGCGTTCAAGTACTCCTGGTCGTCGTGGATGGTCAGGGCGACCACCCGGGTGGCCGCCCCTTCGTCCGCAAGGGTGCGGGCCACCGCCAGGCCGCCCCCGGGCATGTTGATGTCGAGGAGGAGGATGTCCGGTTGGTGGCGATGGACCAGCTCCAGAGCGCCCTGGGCGTCATCGGCCTCCCCCACCACCTCGATGTCAGGCTCCATGGAGAGCAAGGTGGTGACCGCCTGGCGGATCAAGGGGTGATCGTCGGCGATGCCAACACGGATCAGCTCCCGCTCCCCCTCCCTGTCGGAATCTGGACCCGGATCCGGGTCCCCTGGCCGGGACGGCTCTCCACCTGGAAGGTCCCATGTAACCATTCGACCCGCTCCCGCATGTGCATGAGGCCATACCGCCCGCCCGACCGGCAGCTCTTCTCCCGGTCGAAGCCCACCCCGTCGTCGGCCACCAGGAGGCTGACCCGGTTGGAACTGAACTCGAGGCGGACGATGATCTGCTGGGCCCGAGCGTGGCGCAAGGCGTTCTGGACCGCCTCCTGGGCGACGCGAAAAAGGGCCGCCTCCTGCTCGGGCTGGAGGCGGGTCCGCTCATCGTTGTAGTGGAAGTCGATCTGGGGCCCGCCGGACCCCGTCTGAATCCCCTCCAGAAAGCGGCGGAGCGCGGGGACCAGCCCCAGATCGTCTAGGGCCATGGGCCGCAGGTTGCTGATGATGGTCCGGATCTCCCGGAGGCTCTCCAGCACCCCCTCGCGGATCCGCTCCAGCTCCTCCGACAGGGTGCCGGGGCTGGCCCCCGAAGGGGCGTCGCCCGCGCCCCCCTTCTCCGGGAAGAGGGCTTGGACCAGGCGCTGGCAGATCTCGGCCCGGAAGGCCAGGTTGGCCAGGGCCTGGGCGGGGCCGTCGTGGATCTCCCGGGCCAGGCGGCGCCGTTCCTCCTCCACGCTGGCGATGACCCGCCGCCCCATCTCCTGCCGAGCCCGCAGGTCCTGGAGCTGGTCGCTCATGGCCTCCAGGTTCCCTTGGAGGAAGTCGAGGGCGACGCTCACCTGGGCCACCAGCACATCGGCCCGCTCCGCCAGCTGGCGGACCGTCCGCACGGTCAGCTCTTGCTCATCCCGCTGCTGGCGGAGGAGGCGCTCCCGCTCCTGGTAGGTGGCCAGGGCGAGCTGGGCCTCCTGGGCCTCCTGGTAGGCCTGGCGGATCTCGTCCTCGGTGTAGAGGCTGAAATCCCGGTTGACCACCATCAGCCGGTGCCGGGCCCGGTAGGCCTCCTGGGCCGCCCGGTCCACCTGATCGGCGATCCGCTGGAGCTGAAGCTGGAGCTCCTGCAGCCGCCGGGTGAGACGGGCCTCCTCCATCCGGGCCTCATCGGCCATGGCCTGGATCTGGGCCCGGCCTTCCTGGAGCTCGGTGGTAATCCGCGCCAGGACCTCTTCCAGCCGCTGGGAGGTGAGTTCGAGCTCCACGGGCGCGCCCCCTCAGGCGCGGGCCGTCTCCAAGGCCTGCCCGCAGGAGCAGCCGCGCTCTTGGGGCATGGCGGCGATGAGCCGCTTGAGCAGCTCCCGCAACCGGTCGGTGTTCTCCTGGAAGACCCGCAGCACGTCCTGGTGGCTGACCGGCGCCACCTCGGGATGGCCCTCCAGCCCCGCGTCGTAGTCGGTGATCAGGGCCAGGTTGACGTAGCACATCCCCAGCTCCCGGGCCAGGATCACCTCAGGGTACTGGGTCATGTTGATGACGCTCCACCCGTGGGCCTGGTACTCCCGGCTTTCAGCCCGGGTGGAGAAGCGGGGCCCTTGGATCACCACCACCGTCCCGCCGTCATGGGTCCGGAAACCCACCTCCTTGGCCGCGGCCACGGCCAGAGAGCGGAGTTCCGGGCAGTAGGGATCGGCGGCCGACAGGTGGGTGACGACGGGACCTTCGTAGAAGGTGTCCTCCCGCCCCCAGGTGCGGTTGACGAACTGGTCCGTCACCACCAAGTCCCCGGGCCGGATGTGGGCCTGGAGGCTCCCCGCCGCGCAGGGCCCGATCACCCGGGTCACCCCCAGCTCCTTCATGGCCCAGAGGTTGGCCCGGTAGTTGATCCGATGGGGCGGCAGCCGGTGGTCCTTGCCATGGCGGGGCAGGAAAGCCACCCGGCGCCCCGCCACCTGGGCCAGGGCCACCCGGTCGCTGGGCGGGCCGTAGGGCGTCTCCACCCAGACCTCTTCCACGTCGTCCAAGAAGGTGTAAAAGCCCGATCCGCCAAAGATGCCGATCTCAGCCTGTGCCATCTGGACTCCCCCCTTTAGGAGATGCTCCGGGCCGCTTGAAGGCGGGCGAATTCGGCGGCGATGGCTCCGGCCAGGCGGGCGTTGGCCTCGGCAATGACCGCCCCCACCCGAAGGGTCTCCCCTTCGGTCCGCTCGTGGAGCACCTGGAGGAGGTAGGGCGTCACACCCTTGCCCCGGATCCCCCGCTCCTCCAGCTCATACATCCCCTCGTCCACCGCGTCCTCAATCAACTCGGGATCCAGCTCCGCTCCCTCCGGAACGGGGTTGGCCACCACCAGACCCCCGCCCAGGCCCAGGGCCCACTTGACGCTCATCACCTGGGCCACTTCCAAGGGGCTCTCCACCCGGTAGTCGACGGGGCAGCCGCTGTCCTGGTAGTAGACCGCCGGAAAGACCTCGGTCCGGTACCCCAGCACCGGGACCCCCAGGGACTCGAGGGCCTCCAGGGTCCAGTCGGTGTCCAGCACGGGGCTCACCCCAGAGCAGACGACGCAGATGGGGGTCTGGGCGATCTCGGTCAGGTCGGGCGAGATGTCAAGGGTCTCCAGGACGTCCCGGTGGACCCCGCCGATGGCACCCGTGGCGAAGACGTTGATCCCCACCCGGCCGGCGACCGCTATGGTTGCGGCCACCGTCGTCGCCCCGTGCCACCCTTTGACCATCACCACCGGAAGATCCTGCTGGCTCACCTTGTACACCTCGCCCTCGGTGGCCAGCCGCTCCAGATCCTGGGAGGAGAGGCCCACTTTCAACTGGCCTGCCACCACCCCGACGGTGGCAGGCACGGCCCCCCCCTGCCGCACCGCCTCTTCCAGGGCGAGAACTGCCTGGAGGTTGTGCGGGTACGGCATGCCATGAGCGACCCACCCCGACTCCAAGGCGACCACCGGGCGCCCCTCCTTCAACGCCGCCCGGACCTCCGGCGCGATTTGGACCAGCTCACGCATGCCACCACGCTCCTTCTCTCCTGCCCAAGATCACCCCGTCGTCGGGGTCAGCTGGCGCACCAGCCACGAGGCCGTCCGCTCCAGGAGCTCCCGGCTGGCGGCAAGGCTGTCGAAGGTGTGGCCCGCCCCGGGGAGCAGGGCCAGCTCCACACCCTCCCGGGCCCGGCCCCAGGCCTGGGCCTGCGCCGGGGGCACCGTCTCATCGGCCTCGCCGTGGACCACCAGGACCGGGCCCCCATACCGCCGGAAGGCCTCCACTGGCTCCAAGTGGAGCACATCGTGGTAGAAGGCGGGCCCCAAGAGCTCCGCCCCCCACGGAACCGGCTCTCCCGCCTCCAGCTGGGCCCGGAGCTCGGGCGACAGCCAGGGGAGGACGAGCGCCTTCAGGTCGGCGACCGCCGCCCAGAGGACCAGGGCGGCCGGCTCGGGCAGGTCCGAGCCGGCCAGCTCTCCCGCCAGGAGGGCGGCCACCGCCCCGCCCAGGCTGAACCCCAGGACGGCTAGACGGTGCCGGTCAAGCTGGGCGTCCTCGGCCAAAAAGTGGTACGCCGTCAGGGCGTCGGACAGGTGGCCCGACACGCTCCGCGCCTCCGCCTCCCCGTCCGATTCCCCCGCCCCGCGAAAGTCGATCCGCAGGGCGGCGATGCCTTGCTTCGCGAGGATCCGGGCGGCCCGGACGAACAGGCGGTTGGCCTCGATCCGGTTCCCACCCAGACCGTGGAGGAAGAGGACCGCCGGGTGGGGACCGGCTCCCACAGGCCGGTGGAGCGTCCCCCGGATGGTCTCCCCATAGTTGGACAGCTCCACCCACGTCTCCATGCCCATCACCCGCCCTCCAGGGTCGGCTCTCCGGCGAGCAGCTGCCAGAGCTGAGCCGGTTCGTACAAGAAGAAGGGGTACCCCCGCTCCGTCACCACCGCCTGGGCCAGGCGGGCCGCCTCCAGCTCCTTCACCAGGTAGGCCCGGGCCGGCTCCAGCCGCCGGGCCAGCTCCTCGTTGACGGCCCGGATCGCCTGGCCCAGGGCCTTCTTGTCACCCCCGGCCTGGATCTGCTGGACCAGGGCCTCCTTCTGAGCCGTCAGAGCGTGGAGGCTCTCGTCCACGGTCAGGCCCGCCTGGGCCGCCTCCTCCCGCAGCTCCTCCTGCAGGGCGGCCACCACCCGCTGGGGGTTGTGCTCCAGGCTCCGGACCAAACCCTCCAACAGGGGCAGGCGGGCCGCCTGCTCTTGGGCGGCGGGCACCGCCAGGGGAAGGGTGGCGGTGGCCACCGCGTAGCGGGGCACCGCCCGGCCGAAGGCCTCAGGCCAGCGGGCGGCCATGAGGAAGTCGCCGATGGTCTCGTAACGGGCCCCGCCCGTCCCGTGGATGAAGAGGTCCGCCACCACCAGCCGGACGAAGAGGGTCATGGGGATGGCCTTGGGCCGGAAGGGGAGCTGGGCCCGGCCCAGCTGACGGGCCCCTTCCAGGGGATCGTCGGCCGGCACCTCAATCAGGGTCTCGGCCGTCCCGGAAGGGGTGAGGGCTCGGAGCTCGAGCCGGCTCCCGCCCGTCCGCCGCACCACCACCGGCCGGCGGGCCCACCCGCCGCCTTCGTCCACCAGGCACCAGAAGGGGATCTCGACACCCTCGTCCGTCGCCTCCAGGTCGGGGAAGGGGTTGGCCCGGGAGCGGAGCTTGTGCAGCTCCCGGTACTGGCGGAGGGCCTCGTTGTACGCCTCCCGCCACTGGGACGCCTGGGTGGCCCACTCCATCACCCAGAGCCGGAAGGCCAGGGTCTGGCTCAGGCGGGAGACGGGGAGTTCCTGGTACTGGGTGGGTCCCGGCTGGGACGCGCCCGCCTCCCAGGCCCGGCGCACCCGGGAGAAGAAGCGGGCCACCGACTCACCCGCGTCCGGTTCCACCGCCGAGAGCCGCTCGAGCCGGACCGCCGCCTCTGGCAGCAAGGGGGCCACGCGGGCCCGGGCCTCCTCCACGAAGGCCCGCCAGGCGGCGCGGTCGGGGGCCGGACGCCGTTCCAAGGGGACGTGGTCGGGCCCCGTCCCCTGGACCACCAGCCGGGCCAGCCGGACCCGGCCGCTCCCCGGCTCCACCTCGGGGACGGGCACCGCCAGATCCTCCGTGTCCGAATCGACCACCACGTTGACCAGCTGGCCGCCCGAGGCCTCGGCCGCCTGGCTGCCCGCGAAGAGCTTCACCCACACCCCCGGATGGTAGAGGACTGGCTGGTGGCCCGTGGCCAGGAGGAGGGGTTCCTCCAGACGGACAGGCACCGGCAGGGGCGCCAGCTCCTCCCGCAAACAGCGCCGGATCTGGACCAGGGGCAGGCCCGCCATCGAGACCTTCCCCTGCAGGAGCAACCGCCGGTTGGCCCGGGCCAGGGCGGGCCACTGGGCGACGGCCGGCTGCACCAGCAGGCCCGGCCCGGCGGGCGGCTGGTCGAAGCGGGCCTTCAGGCGCAGGCCGGCGGGAAGGGTGAAGCCCTGGTCGGGGTATTCCTCCAGCCAAAGGTGCTGACAGTGGCTCATGGGCAGGCGGCCTCCCTGCCCAAGGGAGGGGCCGGCGGGAGCTTCCGGCCCAGCCGCTCGGCCTTCCCGATGGACCGCTCCCACACCTCCCGGTAGTAGGCCAGGCGGACCTCGGGATCGTCCAGGGGGCCGGGGAACCGGCGCTCAAAGGTGGGCGAGTAGACGGGCGGGACGGGCTCCTCCAGCACCGTCAGCCCCACCCGCCAGGCTTCGGCCCAAAACTCCAAGGGAAAGGCGTAGCCGTCTTCGGTCAGGTCCAGGCCGGCCAGGGCGGCCACCCGGTACGCTTTGAAGCCGCAGAAGGCGTCGGTGAGGGCGAGGCCGGTGCGGGCGTTGATCCAGCCGGTCACCTCCCGGTTGATGGCCAGCCGCTCGGGCGGGATGGGCTCCCGCCCCCGCAAGGCCGGATCCAGGTACCGGGAACCCGACAGGACATCCACCCCCGTCGCCCGGATCTTCTCCAGGAAGCGGGGAATCCAGGCAGGCTCGTGCTGGGTGTCCGCATCAATGGTGACCACGTAGGACGCCCCCCGCTCCAGGGCGACCCGGAAGCCGTCCCGGAGGGTGCGCCCGTAGCCCAGGTTGGTCCGGTGGCGGAGGAGCGCCACCCTCGGTCCTACCAGCCCGGCCACCAGCTCGGCCGAGCCATCGGTCGAACCGTCGTCCACCACCAAAACGTCCGCCCGGGTCAGGCCCAAGGTGGCCTCGATCACCTGGCGGACGGTGGCGCGCTCGTTGTAGACGGGGATGACCACCAGGTCCTGTGTTAGTCCCATCTGCCTGCCCTCCTGCGGTGGTCTACGGCAGCGCCAAGACGGCGCCGCTTCGGGGGGCGAGCCGCCCCCGCAAGCGACCGCCTTCGGCCACGAAGGAAGGGCCCCCGAACAGGTCGGGCGCCTCGCCTTCCGGGGAGACGAGCCAGCCCGGAGGCAAAGGCACGTCGAGCTCCAGGGCTTCATACCCCAGGTTGACGGCGACGGCCAGCCGCTCCCCCTGGTGCCTCCGGCCGTAGACGTACCCGCCCGTCGGGGCGTCCACCCAGAGGGTCTCCACCCGCCCCCGCCGGAGGGCGGGCCGCTCCCGCCGGAGGCGGATGGCCTTCCGGTACGTCTCCCAAAGCTCCCGGTCCCAAAGGTTCCGGTCCCAAACCATGGGCCGCCGGTTGTCGGGGTCCTCGCCCCCTCGCAGGCCGATTTCGTCCCCATAATACACCAGGGGAACGCCCGGAGAGGTCATCTGGAAGAGGACGGCCAGCCGGTGGCTGGTGCCATCGCCTGCCAGCTCCCCGAACCGGGCCGTATCGTGGCTCCCCAAGAGGGTGACCAGCGCCTGGTGGACCGGTTCGGGCAGGGAGAGGCGGCTCCGGGTCAACCGCGCGTCGAAGCGGTCCACCCCGATCCGGCGGCGGGCGAACAGATCCAGGCACGCCCGCCAGAAGGGGTAGAAGGTGACCGAGTGGAACGCATCCCCCCGCAGCCAGGGGAGGGGGTCGTGCCAGATCTCTCCCAGCAGGACCGCATCGGGCCGCTCCTCCAAGACCCCCTGCCGGAAGACCTGCCAGAACCGGAGGTCCACCTCGTTGGCCACGTCCAGCCGCCAGCCGTCGATGCCCGCCTCCCGGATCCAGTAACGACCCACCTCGGTGAAGTACCGCTGGACCTCGGGGTGGCTGGTCCGGAGTTTGGGCATGCGGGCCACCGAGGCCCAGGTCTCGTAGGTGGGCTCAGGCTCCATCTGGACGGGAAAGCGGTGCACGAAGAACCAGTCCCGGTAGCGGGAGGCCGCCCCCTTCTCCAGGAGGTCCTGGAAGGCGAAAAACTCCGGCCCCGTATGGTTGAAGACCCCGTCGAGGATCACCCGGATGCCCCGTTGGTGCGCGGCCTCGACCAGCGCCTGCAGGTCCTCCAAGCTCCCCAGGCGAGGGTCGACCTGGTAGTAGTCCGTCGTCTCGTAGCCATGATACGCCGAGGAGAGGAAGATAGGGTTCAAATAGAGGATGGTCGCGCCCAGCTCCTCCAGGTGGTCGAGGCGTTCGCGGATCCCCCGCAAGGTCCCCGGATAGCGGCCGCTCTGGCTGGGGAGCTCATCCCAACGGAGCCACCCCTCCCCCGCCGGCGGCCGGGCGGGCCCCCAGAACCGGTCGGGCATCACCTGGTAGATGATCCCGTCCTGCCACCAGTCGGGCACCTGGAACCGGTCCTCGGCGAAGAGGTAGGGCACCTCGAAAGGCCCGTCCTCGGGCGGGTCGGGCGCCAGGCCTCCCTCGCCGTACCAAAGGGTTCCCTCGGGACCCTCCAAGGCGAAGAGGTACCGGTAGCGGGGCGGGTCCAGGGTGAGCTCCGCCTCATAGTAATCGAAGAGCTCGTCCCGCCCCACCCGCGCCATGGGGGCCACCCGGTTGGCGCTGGGCGGGGCGTACCGGTCCCGGTAGACGATCCGGACCCGTTCCACATCCCCCCGGCCCACCCGCACCCGCACCACCAAGGACCGGTTGGGACCGGCGTAGGCCCAGGGAGGCTCGGGACGGTGAAAGACCGCTTCGCGTCGCAGGATGAGGTCACCTCCAGCCCAGCCTGCCTGGCCGGCGCCCGCTCCAGCGCCCGCGCCTCGAACCTGGGCCGGCCGCCGGCCGGTCAGCGGAGCTCGGGCACCAGGTCCAGCCGCTCCCAGGGCAGGTCCAGATCGGGCCGGCCGAAGTGGCCGTACGCCGCGACCTGGCGGTAGATGGGCCGGCGGAGCTGGAGCCGCTCGATGATGGCCGCCGGCCGGAAGTCGAAGACCTGGGCGGCCAGCCGGGCCAGCTCTTCATCGGGCAGCGTGCCCGTGCCAAAGCTGTCCACGCCGATGGCCAGGGGCCGGGCCACGCCGATGGCGTAGGAGATCCACAGCTCCAGGCGCCGGGCCAGACCCGCGGCCACCATGTTCTTGGCCACGTAGCGGGCGGCGTAGGAGGCGGACCGGTCCACCTTGGTGGGGTCTTTGCCCGAGAAGGCGCCGCCGCCGTGCCGGGCCATCCCGCCGTAGGTGTCCACGATGATCTTCCGGCCCGTCAGCCCCGTATCCCCCTGGGGCCCGCCCACCACAAAGCGCCCCGTGGGGTTGACCAGGATCTTGGTCTTCTCATCCATGAGATCGGCCGGGATCACCGCCTGGACCACATGCTCGATGATGTCCTCGGCCAGCTCCTTCTGGGAGATGTCGGGGCTGTGCTGGGCCGAGACGACGATGGTCTCCACCCGGACCGGCCGGTCGTCCTCGTACTCGACGGTCACCTGGGTCTTGCCGTCGGGCCGGAGGTAAGGGAGGGTGCCGTCCTTGCGCACCTGGGCCAGCCGCCGGGCCAGGCTGTGGGCGAGTGCGATGGGGGCGGGCATCAGCTCCTCCGTCTCATCGCACGCGTACCCAAACATCATCCCCTGGTCGCCGGCGCCGATGGCGTCGTAGGGGTCGTGGCTCGCCTGGCGGGCCTCCAGGGAGCGGCCCACGCCCACCGCGATATCGGGCGACTGTTCCTGAATAGAATTGAGAACGGCACAGGTTTCGGCATCGAAACCGTACTTGGCCCGGTCGTAGCCGATGGAGCGGACCGTCTCCCGGGCGATGGTGGGAATATCCACATAGCAGGAGGTGGAGATCTCGCCCATCACCAGCAGGAGCCCGGTGGTCACGCTCACCTCGCAGGCGACGCGCGCCTCGGGATCCTGGGCCAGAATGGCATCGAGGACGGCATCGGAAACCTGGTCGCACAGCTTGTCGGGATGACCCTCCGTCACCGACTCGGAGGTGAAGAATCGACGCCTGCTCTCACCCATGGGGTTCGTCGTTGCCTCCTTGGATGCGCCGTGCTGGCTCGGGGACGAAAAAACCCTCCGTTCCGGCGCCCGGAAAGGAGGCATGGGTCGCCCTCATCTGCCAGGCCAGGTGGTGGCCTGCGGGAGTTGGCACCGGACCGCACAGGCGCGGCTGGTTGCCGGGTTTCATCGGGCCCGTCCCTCCACCACTCTCGATAAGAGCTTCACGGCACAGGTCCACAGATCGCCACCATCCTAGCACGCGCCCCCCAGAGCGTCAACGCGCTGGGGGCGGGGCTGGACGCGCGCCCATGCCTGCCTCCTTGGCCGTCTCCCGGAGCCATGCGGCCGCCTGCTCGGGCGCGACCACGTTGACGTCCACCCCCGCGCCCCACTCGAAGCCGGCCGGCGTGCTCACCCGGGGGCGGAACTCCAGGTGCCAGTGGTACCCCTGCTCCAGCGCCTCCCCTTCCAGGAAGCCCCGCCCCACCCGAGGGGCCGTGTGGAGGACCCAGTTGTAGGCCACGGGACCCAGGAGCCCCTCCACCCGCTCCAGGAGCCAGCCCAGCCAGCGGGCCAGGGCCTCCCGCTCCGCCTCGCTGGACGCCTCGAAGCGGGCGCCGTGCCGCCGGGGCACCAGCCAGACCTCGTAAGGGGAGCCGGAGGCGAAGGGGGCCAGGAGGACCATCGCCTCGTCGGCGGCCACCACCCGGCTGCCGTCCTCCAGCTCCTCTTCCACGATGGTGCAGAGGAGGCACCGGCCCGTCTCCCGGTGGTGCTCCCGGGAACGGACCAGCTCCCGCCGGATGGCCGGGGGCACCCAGGGGAGGGCGACCAGCTGGCCGTGAGGGTGCTCGAGGGACGCCCCCGCTTCCTTCCCCCAGTTCTTGAAGAGGATCACCTGTTCCAGGCGCTTGTCCTGGTAATGGGCGGCCAGCCGCTGCCGGAGGACCGCCAGGATGAGGCGGCGGTCCTCCAAAGAAAGCTGCTGGAAAGGCGTCTGGTGCTCCGGGGTTTCGATGATCACCTCGTGCATGCCGAAGGCGGGCACCCGGGCCCGGCCGCCCCAGCTCAGCGGCTCAGGCCCCACCTCGGAGCGGACCATGGGGTACAGGTTGGGCACCACCCGGACCTGCCAGGGGCCCTCGCCCGGCGGTTCGGCGCCCACGTCGGCGGAACCCTCCAGCCGCTCCAGGTCGGCCGCGCCGGCCCGGAAGGTCTCGGGCGGTGTCTTCTCTTCGTGCCCCGGGCAGAAGGGGCAGGAGCGGCCTGCCGCTTGTGGGGCGCTGGACCGGGTCCAGGCCGCATGGGCCCGGGAGCCCCCATCATGGGGGCGCTGGCTCCGCTCGGCCGCGATCAGCACCCATCGTCCCGTCCATGGATCCTCCCTGAGTTCGGGCACGGACGTCCCTCCTCGCTCCGTCTTCCCCGACGCTCTCCAGTCAGCCTAGTAGCCCCGCTTCTTGTCCACCAGCCGCTCCAGAGGCTCCCCCGCCAGGAAGCGCTCCAGATTCCGGAAGAAGAGATGCACCACCCGCTCCCAGTAGCGGGGGGTCTGGCCCGCGATGTGGGGGGTGATGAGCAGGTTGGGCTGGCCCCAGAGGGGGCTTTCGGGCGGCAAGGGCTCTTGCTCGAAGACGTCCAGGGCCGCCCCGCCGATCCACCCTTCCCGGAGGGCCCGGAGGAGGGCCGCCTCATCCACCAGCTGGCCCCGACCCACGTTGATGAGGAACCGCCCGGGCCCCATCCGCTTCAGCTCCCGCTCGCCGATCAGGTGGTGGGTATCCGAGACGACGGGCACCGCCAGCACCACAAAGGTGGACGCGTCGATGAGCCGGTCCAGATCGTCGGGACCCCACATAGCTTCCACCAGGTCGGGGCAGGGGTTGACCCCCTTCTGCCGCCGCATGGCGAAGACCCTCATCCCCAAGGCTTTACAGCGGGTGGCCAGGGCACGCCCGATCTCACCGAAGCCCACCAGGCCCACCGAGAGGTCGGCCAGCTCCATGGGCATGCGCCGTTGGGCCACCGGCTCCCACCGCCGGGCCTGCTGGCCCGCCACCGCCAGGTCGAAGCCCCGGGCGAAGTAGATGATGGCGCCCAGGGTGTGGTCGGCCACGGCATCGGCCATGCACCCGCGGCTGTTGGTCAGGAGGCAGTCACTTGCCACCAGGTCCGGGTGGAGGAGCTTCTCGATCCCGGCCGAGGGCACGTGGATCCACCGGAGGCGGCGGGCCCGGCGGAACTCCTCGGGCTGGAGCCGGGAGCCGAAGTAGACGTCGGCCTCGGCAATGGCCTCCCGGACCTCGTCGTAACTGCGGGCCAGGGTGATTCGGACCCCCAGCTCCGCCTGACGCTGGCGGAAGAGCTCCTCAGGAAAGGTCCGGTAAAGAGGCGCCGAGGCCGGGGCGTAGACCAAGATGGAAACAGTTCTTTGCGACACCGTTTCTCCTCCCCTGCCGGAAGTGGCAGCGTGATAGACTCGGGATGGACGCCGGAGCATCCAGAGTCCAGATTCCCCACCGGAGACCAAGACCCTCCGGCCCTCGCGGCTCTCGGGGCCTCCGGCCACCTCAGCGTCGAAGGAGGAGGACCTATGAGCGCGCCCTTCCACTTGGAAGAGCGGACCTTCACCGTGGACGGCCAGACCCGGACCTACACCGTTCTCGAGCACCCGGGCGCGGTAGGCATCCTGGCCGTGCAGGACGACCGCCTCTGCCTGATCCGCCAGTTCCGGCCGGGGGCCAACCAGCCCCTCTGGGAGATCCCCGCCGGCACCCTGGAACCAGGCGAGCCGCCCGACGTCTGCGCCCGGCGCGAGCTAGAGGAGGAGGCGGGCGTGGTGGCCGGCGAACTGGAACCGTTGGGGGAGCTCTTCCTGGCACCAGGCTACAGCACCGAGCTGATGTCCTTCTTCCTGGCTCGCTCCCTCACCCCGGGCCAAACCCGCCGGGATCCCGGCGAGGTGATCGACGCCGTCGAGTGGGTCTCCCTGGACACCTTCCGGGCCATGATCCGCCGGGGCGAGGTCCGGGATGCCAAGACCCTGGCCGCCTTCACCCTCTTCGAGCACCGGCTGGAGGGCTCGTCAGGGCCCTGAGCTGTGGGGGAGCCTGTCTTGTCCGCCTCTGGCGGGGTTGGTAGAATGGGCGGCGGGGTCGGGACAGGGGGAGCAACCGTCTTGGCAGCACCAGTCGCCACACCGGCCGCACGGCACGCCGCCCGCCGGTTCGGAGCCGAATCAGCACCACACCTTCGCTTCCTGAGCATCATCCTTTTGGTGATCGGCCTCCTCCCTTGGTCCCGGGCGGCCGCGGAGCCAGCCGCCATCACCGCCCGGGCCCTGGGGATGGGCAACGCCTACACCGCGGCGGCCGAAGGTTTCCATGCCCTCTACTGGAATCCCGCCGGTTTGGCCGTTCCCGCCAACGAGATCTCCGTGGGGTTGGGGGGGCTGGGCTGGGCCCGGCTCCGGGACGTCCTGGAGCAGTTCGAAGCGGGCGCGCCCCAGACCCATGAGGCGACCATCGAGACCTTCGCCGGCATCCGCATCGGCCAGGTAGCCCTGGGCGCCGCCTTCCAAGCCGAGACCCAGCCGGGCGATCCGCAGCCGGCCAACGTGCGCGGGCTCGACTGGTGGGCCATTGGCGGCGGCCAGGCGGTGGAACCGCCGGTGGGGTGGCGGCGCCTGGCGGTGGGCCTCACCTTGCGCCGGCTAACGGAGCGGGAGTACGTCACCGTTTCCCAGACCTTGGTGGAAGGCCGCCAGGGAGAGGTTCTGGACCTAGGAGTGCTCGCGGAGCCCACCCCCGAGCTCCGCATCGGGGCGGTCCTGCGGCGGGTCTGGTCCAGCCTGGAGCGGCCGGAGGAGCTGGATCCGGCCGAGAGCCGGATCGGCCTGGCCTACCACCCGGAAGGGTGGCCCGTCGCCCTCAGAGCCGACCTGTCCACGGAAGGAACTCTGAGCTACGGGGGCGAATGGGCTGCCAACAAGCAGGGGTCGGTGGTCCTGCGGGCCGGCCAGCAGCTGGATCCCGGGCGGACCATCATGACCACCGTCGGCGCCGGGTTCCATGTGGGCGCGGTCCAGATCGACCTGGCCGCCGGACTGACCCAGCTGGATCTCGCCTCCGCCCGAGTCCGCGCCGAGCTTTCCATCCGATTCTAAGCCTGCCCTCGGGATCGAGCCCGGCGACGGGCCTGTGCAGGAGAAGCCGCCGGGCCTGGGGTCAGCCGGACGAAAGGAGCATCCACGGTGGAACTGGCTCGCCGCCTCGACCGGATCCAACCCTCCCCCACCCTGGCCATGGGGGCCCGGGCCCGGGTGTTGAAAGCCCGGGGTGTGGATGTGATCGACCTGAGCGTGGGCGAGCCGGACGCCGACACCCCCGAAGCCATCAAAGAGGCGGCGGTCCGGGCTCTGGCCGCGGGCCGGACCAAGTACACCCCGGCCGCCGGCCTGCCCGAGCTGCGGGAGGCCATCGCGGAGAAGCTGGCCCGGGTCAACGGCCTCCCCTACAGGGCCGAGAACGTGCTGGTCACCGTTGGAGCCAAGCACGCCATCTTCCTGGCCCTGCAAGCCCTCTGCAACCCAGGCGATCGGGTGCTCATCCCCGCCCCCTACTGGGTGAGCTACGCCGATCAAGCGAGCTTGGTCGATGCGGAGCCCGTCATCCTCCCCACCCGGGAGGAAGACGGCTTCAAGCTCCGCCCCGAGGTGCTGTCCGAGGCCGTTCAGGGGGCCCGGGTGCTCATCCTCAACTCGCCCCACAACCCCACGGGGGCCGTCTACACCCCCGAGGAGCTGGCCGCCCTGGGGGAGGTCCTGGCGGAGGCCCCCGGCTGCTGGGTCATCTCCGATGAGATCTACGAGCCCTTCGTCTACGACGGCGCCCGGAACGAGAGCCTCCTCCGCCTCAAGCCTGAGCTCCAGGAGCGGGCGGTGGTGATCAACGGCTTTTCCAAGGCCTACGCCATGACGGGCTGGCGGTTGGGCTACGCGGCAGGGCCTCAGCCCCTGGTGGCCGCCATGACCACCCTCCAGAGCCACGCCACCTCCAACGCCACCACCTTCGCCCAGGTAGCCGCCATCGAGGCCCTCCAGGGTTCCCAGGCCAGTGTCGAGACGATGGTCCGCACCTTCCGGGAGCGGCGGGACCTGCTGCTGGCGGGACTGCGCCGGCTGCCTGGCCTCAGCTGCCCGACGCCCCAGGGCGCCTTCTATCTTTTCCCTAAGGTCTCGGGCCTCTTCGGCCGGACGTGGCGGGGCCAGGTGATCCAGAGCAGCCAGCAGCTGGCCGAGCTCTTGCTGGAAGGGGCGGCGACGGCCACCGTCCCGGGCACCGCCTTCGGGACCGAAGGGTACCTGCGCCTCTCCTACGCCGCGTCCACTGAACGGCTGGCCGAAGCCCTCGACCGCTGGCAGGCCTTCTGGGAGGAGATGGAGCCATGACCGATCAGATCAACTGGCGGTACTTCCTCATCGGCTTGGGCGTGCTGGCCCTGGCCGGCTTGGTCCTGAAGATCGTCCTGTAGGAGCTCCCCATCAGAGGAGCTCCATTTCGCCTTGGGCCGCGAGGAAGGCGGCCAGCTCCTGCAAGGTGGGCAGGGCCGGGATGACCCCCAGACGAGTGATGGTCACCGCGCTCACCCCTTGACCGAAGCGGACCGCGCCGTACCACCGATCCCGGTCCAAGGCGGCTGCCATCTCCCGGGGCGAGCGACCTTCCCGCCGGGCCACCCGCCAGATCCAGTGGAGCAGGCCGGCCACCAGCCCATCCCCCGCGCCGGTGGTGTCCCGCACCGGCACCCGGAAGGGCGGCACGAAGCTCCAGCCCCACCGGGTCCGCACCGCGGCGCCCCGCCCCCCGAAGGTGACCACCACCGCCACCAGGTTGGGATACGCCTCCATCAGCTGGGCCGAAGCCGCCTCCCCGTCGGAGGGCTCCAGAGGCCGGGCGAGGATCGCCCCGTCAGGGGCTGGCGCCACCAGGAAGGCCAGCTCCTCGATGCTCGCCTTGAGGATGTGGGTCCGGTCCAAGGGCTCCCGCAGGCGCCGGTGGGCCTCGGCGAGGCTGGGCCAGAGAGGCGCCCGAAGATTGGGGTCGTAGGAGATGAGCGCGCCCCCCTCGTGGGCCCACCGCAACGCGGTGAGGGTGGCCGTCCGGGAGGGCTCGTGGATGAGGCTGATGGAACCGAGGTGGAAGATGGGGGCCCGCTCCAGGCTGGCCCGGTCCAGCTCCTCCCCCGTGAGCAGGCTGTCGGCGCCCGGCTCCCGGTAGAAGAGGAACTCCCGCTCCCCCGTGGGGCTGAGGCTGACAAAGGCCAGGGGCGTGCGGGCCTGGGCCGTGGTGCGGATCTGGTCCACCTGGACGCCGGCCTCGGCCAGCACCTGGATGGCCCGCCGGCCGAACCCATCCTCCCCCACCTTCCCCACGAATCGGCTGGGATGGCCCAGCCGGGCCAAGCCGACGGCCACGTTGGCCGGCGCGCCGCCCACCGCGGGCCGGAAGGCGGCCACCTCCTCCAGGGGAACGCCCGCCGGCTCCGGCACCATGTCGATGAGCAGCTCACCCAGGCAGACGGCCGCAGGCCCGGTGGTCCCTTGGGTCAATGCCGAGTTCACCCTCGTTGCCCCTCCGCTTCCCCGAGATCCCTCATCAGGGCTTGGAGCTCCGGCCGCACCTCCGCTGGCACGTAGACCTGGAAGGCCGGCCTGGCCAGCTCGGCCGCGGCGGCGACCAGGGTGGAGAGCTGACTCAGCTCCACGGGGCCCTCGGGCCCGGCGACGGTGATGGGCGCCCGGCCCGGCTGCGGGCCGTAGGGATCGTAGGCGATGCTCTGCACCCGGTCGACCACCAGGTAGTGGGCCGGATCCCACCCCGACTGGCGTACCCGTTCGGAGGCGGCCTCCAAAAACCCTGCGGGCAGGTGGGGCACCGGCTCCCGGAAGAGGGGCTTGAGGAGGCGCCGGTCCAGAAACCGGCCCGCCAGATCGGCCAGGATTGGGTCGGGATCGGCCCGCCACCCCTTGAGCGCATACCAGAGGTCGCTGTCGTCCAGGTTCAGGTAGGCTCGGATCGCCTCAGCGTCCGGCTCCCGGCCGGGTTCCCACGCCAGCCAGAAGGCCAACCGGCTGGGCTCCCCCCGGCCGGCCGCCGCCAGCTCCCGGGCCCGCCGCCAGGCCTGGTGGAGCAGGAGCTCGTGGCCCCGGGTGGTCCGGTGGAGATACACCCGGCGGTACATAAAGAACCGGCCGAGGACGTACTCCTCCACCGCCTCCCGCCCGTCGGGACCGATGACCAGCTCGCCGTCCTGCACCTGGAGGAGCCGGATGAGCTGGTCCAGGTCGAAGAGCCCGTAGCGGCTGCCGGTGAAGTGGGCATCCCGGAGGAGGTAGTCCATCCGGTCTACGTCCAACTGGCTGCTGAGCAGGGCCCGGGCCCAGGGCGGCAAGGCGGCGTCCTGCCCCAAAAGGAGGCTGGCCACCTGGTGGGGGAGCTGGGGATCCCACGCGGCCAGAACCTGATGGACCTGGCTGCCGGGCCAGGTGATGATGGCTGCCCCCCACCGCTCATGGGAGAGCCCGGGCGTGATCAGCCCTTCCAGCGCGTGGGAGAAGGGGCCGTGCCCCACATCGTGAAGGAGGACCGCGGCCCGCAGGAGCCGGGCCTCGTCAGGCGCCAGCCGGACCCCTTGCTGGGCGAGGGAGGCCAGGGCCCGCTCCAGGAGGTGGAGCGCACCCAGGGAGTGGCCGAAGCGGGTATGCTCCGCCCCGTGGTAGGTGCCGAAGGAGGCCCCCAACTGCCGGATCCGGCGCAGCCGCTGAAACTCGGCGGTGTCCACCAGCTGGAGCATCAGCTCGTCCGACAGCACGATGAAGCCGTGGACGGGATCCATGAAGAACCGGCTCTTCGCCGCCATGCCATCCTCCTCAGGCCTCATGCCGGCCCCCGCACGATCGCGGGCGTGATCCGCACCCTTAACCTTCTCCCCTGTCGCAAAGCTTCCACCCAGACGGGACGGCGTCCTGCCCGCCGGAGGGCGGCCCGGATCTCGTCAGGGCTGGCCACAGGCTGGCCGTTGACGGAGAGGATGACGTCCAAGGGCTGCAGGCCCCCGGCGGCCGCCGGGGAGCCCGGGAAGACCTCCAGGACGAGCAGGCCCATGCGGCCGTCCTCCAGCATCTGGGGGATGCCGCTCAGGCCCAGGTAGAGCCGGTCCCGCTGGCCCAAGGGCCGGACCTCGCTCCCGTCCACTTCGGCGAGGAAGCGGCGGACCGCCTCGGCCGGGATGGCGAAACCGATGCCCTGGGCCCCGGAGATGACCGCCGTGTTGATGCCCACCACCCGTCCGGCCCCGTCCACCAGGGGCCCACCGCTGTTGCCCGGGTTGATGGAGGCGTCGGTCTGGATCAGGTCCGTCATCTCCCCCAGGGGGGAGACCAGAGCCCGCCCGATGGCTGAGATCACGCCGGCAGTCACCGTCGACTCCAAGCCCAAGGGATTGCCGATGGCCACCACCAGCTGGCCGACCCGGGGCGGGTGGGGGCTGAGCTCCGCCGCCTGGAGGGGACGGAGGTCCGTCTCCAAGAGGGCCAGGTCCCGGGCAGGATCGGAGGCGATCACCCGGGCCCGGCCCCGCCGCCCGTCCTGCAGGCCCACCTCCACCCCTTCGGAACCGGCCACCACGTGGCTGTTGGTGATGATCCGCCCCCGGGCTCCATCAATGACCACCCCGGAACCCAGACCCTGGCGGGGCGGCATCAGCCCGAAGAAGGCCGACGGCGCCTGCCGGGTCCGCACCTGGACCACGGCCGGCCCGGCCACCTCGGTGGCGTGGATCACCGCTTGGGAGTAAGCATCCAGAAGTTCTCCGTCCCGCTCCATGGCCCCACCCTCCTGACCTTCCTTGACCTTTTGGAGCAGTATATGTCGGGGTGGGCCAAGGGTCAAGGCGTCGGCTCCCGTTGGCGGGCCAAAGGCTCCCGGTGACCGATCGGCCGTGCTTGACAGGCGTCCTCACCTTTTTTAGACTGGGAGTGTAGATGGGGTACCCATGTAGGGTATCTATGCGCTAAGGGAGTGGCTGAGCCATGGCAGCGTCCAGTCAGGCGGTGGACCAGGGCGCCCGGGCCCGCCTGGGCATCGTCGGCATGACCTGCGCCAACTGCTCGGCCCGGGTGGAGCGGGCTCTGGCCCGGCTGCCCGGCGTCATCACCGCGACGGTCAATCTGGCCACGGAGCAGGCGACGGTCACCTTCGATCCGACCCAGCTGGGGGTGGACGACCTCCGGAAGGCTGTGGAGGCGGCCGGCTACCAGGCCTACCCCCTGGCCGACGGGGCCCCTGAGGCCTCCGATGCTGAGAAGGCCGCCCGGGAGCAGGAAATCCGCCGCCAGCAGCGGGCTTTTGGCCTGGCGGCCCTCTTCTCCGCGCCCCTCCTCCTCGGCATGATCCTCCACATGGCCGGCGTCGGGGGCGGGCTCAGCCAGCTCCTGAACAACGGGTGGGTCCAGTTCCTCCTGGCCACCCCCGTCCAGTTCGGCGCCGGCTGGCAGTTTTACAAGGATGCGTACGTCAACCTGCGGGGCCGGAACGCCAACATGTCAGTCCTGGTCGCCCTGGGCACCTCCGCCGCCTATGGCTACAGCCTGGCCGCCCTCCTCTGGCCGGAGCTGGGCATCCCCGGCTACTACTTTGAGACCAGCGCGGTGCTGATCACCTTGGTTCTCCTGGGCAAGCTCCTGGAGGCCCGGGCCAAGGGCCAGACCTCCGAGGCCATCCGGAAGCTGATGGGGCTTCAGCCCCGGACGGCCCGGGTGATCCGCGACGGTGAGACCCTCGAGCTCCCCATCGATCAGGTCCAGGTGGGCGACCGGGTGGTGGTCCGGCCCGGCGAGCGGGTTCCCGTGGACGGCCGGGTGGTGGAGGGCCACTCGTCCGTGGACGAATCCATGCTGACGGGCGAGAGCCTCCCGGTGGACAAGGGTCCCGGCGATGAGGTGGTGGGGGGGACCATCAACAAGCAGGGGAGCTTCACCTTCGAGGCGACCCGGGTGGGCGCGGGCACCACCCTGGCCCAGATCATCCGGATCGTGGAGGAGGCCCAGGCCTCCAAGGCGCCCATCCAGCGCCTGGCCGATCGGGTCTCCCAGGTCTTCGTGCCCGCGGTGGTGGGCTTGAGCCTCCTCGCCTTCGCCGGCTGGTACCTCACCACCGGCGACCTGACCGCCTCCATCCTGGCCATGACGGCCGTCCTGGTCATCTCCTGCCCCTGTGCGCTGGGCCTGGCCACCCCCACGGCCATCATGGTGGGGACGGGCCTGGGCGCGGAGCACGGCATCCTCTTCAAGGGGGGCGAGCACCTGGAGGCGGCCCACCGGCTGGATGCGATCGTGCTGGACAAGACGGGGACCATCACCACCGGCGAACCCCACCTCACCCAGGTGGTCCCCCTGCCCGGGTGGACGGAGGAGGAGCTCCTGCGGGTGGTCGCCTCGGCCGAACGGCGGTCCGAGCATCCTCTGGCGTCGGCCATCCTGGCCGGGGCGGAGGCCCGCCAGCTTCCTCTCGCCGAGCCGGAGGCCTTCGAGGCCCTTCCCGGGCGGGGCGTCCGGGCCCGGGTGGAAGGCCGCCAGGTGCTGGTGGGGACCCAGCGGCTGATGGCGGAGGCCGGCATCGCAACCGCCGCCCTCCACCAGGCCCAGGAGGCCCTGGAGGCGGCGGGACAGACCGCGATGCTGGTCGCCGTCGACGGTCAGGCGGCCGGCCTGGTGGCCGTCGCCGACCAGGTGAAGCCGGGGGCGGCCCAGGCCATCGGCGCCCTGCGGGCCATGGGCCTGGAGATCTGGATGCTCACCGGCGACAACGTCCGGACCGCCCGATCCATTGCCGCCCAGGTGGGCATTGAACCCGATCATGTCCTGGCGGAGGTCCTGCCCGACCAGAAGGCGAGCCAAGTTCAGGCGTTGAAGGCCCGGGGGCTCCGGGTGGCCATGGTGGGCGACGGCATCAACGATGCGCCCGCGCTGGCCGCGGCCGACGTCGGGATCGCCGTCGGCACGGGAACGGACGTGGCCCTGGAGACGGCGGACATCACCCTGATGAGCGGCGATCTCATGGGGATCGCGGCCGCCATCCGGCTGAGCCGCCAGACCATGCGGAAGATCCGCCAGAACCTCTTCTGGGCCCTGATCTACAACTCCCTGGGGATCCCCCTGGCGGCCCTGGGCTTCCTCAGCCCCATCCTGGCCGGGGCGGCCATGGCCTTCAGCTCCGTCTCGGTGGTGACCAACTCGGTCCTGCTCAAGCGGTTCGACCCCCGGGCGGCGGCCTAAGCCAGGTCCCAGCCGCCCGCCGGGGCGATCACCTGACCCGTCAGGTAGGCGGCCTCGGGGGAGACGAGGAAGGCGACGGTGGCCGCCACCTCCTCGGGGCGGCCCGCCCGCCCCATGGGGATAGCCTCCTCCAGGGCGGCCACCTCCTCAGGACTCAGGTGGGCTGTCTGGGCGGTCTGAATGAAGCCGGGGGCGACGGCGTTGACGGTGACGCCGGAGCGGGCCACCTCCTGGCCCAAGGCCCGGGTGAGCCCCACCAGGCCCGCCTTGGCCGCGGAGTAGGCCACCTCGCCGGCCGCTCCCCGCAAGCCCCACACCGAGCTGATGAAGACGATCCGGCCCCAGCCCGCCTCCAGCATGGCGGGCAGGGCCCGCCGGGCCAGAAGGTAGGCGGCCCGCAGGTGGACGGCCATGAGCCGGTCCCACGCCTCCACCTCCGTGTCCAGGAGGGGGGCGTAGAGGGCGTCCCCCGCCGCGTGGACCAGGACGTCCACCCGGCCGAAACCGCCCAAGGCCTCGCCCACCAGGGAGCGGCTCGCCTCCGGGTCGGCCAGATCCCCGATGAAGGGGCGGGTCCGGGCCCCCCACCGGGCCGCCTCGGCCGCCAGGCCCTCCAACGCCGCCCCGTTCCGGAAGGCGCCCACCACCAGATCGTAGCCCTCCCGGGCCAGGCGGCGGGCGATGGCCCCGCCGATGGTCCCCGACGCCCCGGTGACGACGGCCACCGGCCGGCCGGGGCGGGGCGAGGCCCCCACCCCGCGCCCGGACCCGCTCACGGGCGGCCCTCCTCCTGGCCCGGCAGCGCGGCGCCATCCCTGGCGCCGGCCTCGGCCAGCCTGTGGACCATGGTCGGGTGCAGCCGCCCGTTGCTGGCCAGGATCTGGCGCCCGTCAAGCCGGAAGGGGCTCCCGTCCAGCCCGCTCACCTGGCCGCCCGCCTCCTGGACCACCAGCACCCCCGCCGCCATGTCCCAGGCGTTGAGCTCCAGCCCCCAGTAGCCGTCCAGGCGGCCGGCGGCCACGTAGGCCAGTTCCAAGACGGCCGTCCCCAGCCGCCGCACCCCCAGGCTCCGCTGGGAGAAGACCGCGAACTGGGCCAGGCTCTTCTGGGCCATGGGCGTCCGCCGCAGGGCGGAGGGAAAGGCCATGGCAAAGAGGCCGTCCTCCAGGCGCTCCACCGTCGACACCCGGATGGGCTCGCCGTTGAGCCAGGCCCCTCGGCCCTTCACCGCGCTGAAGAGCTCCTCCCCCATCGGATCGTAGATGGCCCCCAGGGCCAGCTCCCCCTCCACCTCCAAAGCGATGGAGACGCCGAACAGGGGAAGGCTGCGGGCGAAGTTGGTGGTCCCGTCCAGCGGGTCGATGATCCAACGGAAGGCTCCCGACCGGGCTTGGAGGCCCGACTCCTCCGCGAGGATGTCGTGGTCCGGGTAGCGCTCCCGAATCCGGCGGAGTATATGTGCCTCCGAGAGGCGGTCGGCCTCGGTGACCAGATCGGCCGGCCCTTTCTGCTCGACGGTGAGGGCCGTTCCGAACCGTTCCCGGAGGATGGCCCCCGCCTCCCGGGCCAACTCCATGGTGAATTGGTATGCCTCGTCCAGCTTGAACGCCAACACCCTCGCCTCCGCTCGGCCCGGACGCCTTGTCCCGAGCCGTCTGCCATGGTATGCTCCTGCCAGAGTCTTCCTCCAGCCCCTCCCGCCCAGGAGGGAGAGCCGGTGATTCGGCGGCCGCTGGCCCTGGTTCTGAGCGGCGGTGGCGCCAAAGGCGCGTACGCGGTGGGCGCGGTGGAGGTCCTGCTCGAGCGGTTGCCCCCACCCGACCTGGTCTGCGGCTCCTCCGTCGGGGCTCTGGTTGCGGCCATGCTGGCCGAGGGGGTGAAGCAAGGCGACCCCCTGGCCTTCGTGCGGGAGCAGGCGGCGGCGTGGCTCGCCGAGAGCCCCCGCCTGCACCTCAACTGGCGGGGCGCCCTCCACGCCTTCCTCCGGCACGGGCCCCGCTGGCGGACCTTGGGAGAGATTCCCTCGGTCTACACCGACGGCTTCCTTCGGGCCGCCGTCGATCGTTTCCTGCCCCCGGGACGCGCCTTCGCCGACTACCGCCGGACCCGCCTCCTCGTCACTGCCTCCAACTTGGAGACGGGCCGGGTCAAGGTCTTCGACGAGCGCTCGCCGGTCCCCGTGCGGGAGGCCCTCCTCGCCTCCCTCTCCTACCCCATCCTCTTCCCCAGCCGCTACCTCCAGGGGGCCCCCTTGGTGGACGGGGGGCTCCTGGACAACACGCCCCTGGCCCACGTCCTCCGGCGGGGGGCGGCCACGGTGGTGGTCATCTCCCTGCGGCCCAAGGAGGGGCCGGCCGTCCCCTCGGGCCCCGACGCCTTCAACGGAGCGGTGGAGGTGGCCCAGCGGATCCTCAGCCTCCTCCTGGAAGAGCGGATGTACCGGGACCTCCGCCGGGCGGTGGAGACCAACGAGCTCCTCGCCCTCCTGGAAGCCTACCCCAACCTGCCCCGGGGGTTCCGCCAGCGCCTCCTGGAGCTCCTCCGGGGCGGGGGCCTGGAGCCCCACCGGCGGTACGTCCAGCTGGTGGAGATCGGGCCCCGGGAGGCCCTGGAGCCGCCGGGCACCTTCGGCTTCCGCCAGCGGGAGGCCCTGCAGGCGGCCATGGAGCGGGGCCGGCAGGACGCCTTGGGGGTGCTGGCCCGCTGGAAGGATTCGCCACCAAGGGCGAGTAAGATCGAGTAGGCCTGCCGCCCCGCCATACCTCCACCAGCCGCGGGGAGGCTCCTTCCCAGACGACCACACGAGAGAAAGGAGCGTCTCCACGTGAACCTGCCCCAAGGTGTGGCCCTCACCTGGCTGGGCCACGGCACGGTCCTGCTTGAGAGTCCCAGCGGCAAGCGGATCCTCATCGACCCCTGGGTCCAGAACAACCCGGCCTGCCCGGAAGAGCTGAAGGATGTGGGCCGCCTGGACCTGATCCTGGTCACCCACGCCCACAACGACCACATCCAGGACGCCATCCCCCTGGCCCACTCGAGCGGCGCCCAGACGGTGGCCATCTTCGAGATCGCGCACTGGCTTCGCGCCAAAGGCGTCCAGCGGGTGATCGACATGAACAAGGGCGGCACCGTCAACGTGGACGGCATCAAGGTGACCATGGTCCACGCCGACCACAGCTGCGGCATCCAGGAGGGGGATCAGATCCTCTACGGGGGCGAGGCCGTCGGGTACGTGGTGGAGCTGGAGAACGGCTTCCGCCTCTACCACTCGGGCGACACGGCCCTCTTCGGGGACATGCGCCTCATCGGCGAGCTCTACCAGCCGGACGTGGCCTGCCTGCCCATCGGTGACCACTACACCATGGGCCCCCGGGAGGCGGCGCACGCCATCCGGCTCCTGGGGGTGAAGAAGGTGGTCCCCCTCCACTGGGGCACCTTCCCCGTGCTGACTGGGACGCCCCAGGCCCTCCGGGAGGCGGCCAAGGACGTGGACGGGCTGGAGGTGGCCGAGCTGCAGCCGGGCGGCCGCCTCGGCGGCTGAACGCCTGTCAGTTGACGGCAAAGGGGCCCCACCGCTCGGCCGAGCTTCCCTGACCGTACCGGAGGAGGAAGCGGCGCTCCCGCCGGAGGAGTTCCGCCTCCAGTTCCAACCGGGCCTGGGTGGTGGGGGCCTCCAGCAAGGCCTGCTTCTCCGAGAGGGGGCACTGGAGGGCCTGGGCCACCAGGTAGGCCAGATCGCTGGGCTCCGAGGGGATCACCCGCCGCCAGCCCCGGGGCTGGATGTGCCGCAGGTAGGCCCGGAAGGAAGCCTGAACCTGGCTGGCCAGCTCGGCGCAGAGGCGCGGGTCCCCATCCTCCTCGGGGAGGAAGGTGACCCAGGCCCGGGGGTACGGCTTGCCCGGCTCCCGGGCCGCGATCTGGAAGCGCCGCAGGCCCCGGATGGTGAGGAAGGTCATGCCGCCCTCCACCCGGCGCCGTTCCACCTGGGCCAGGGTGCCGACCCTGTGCAGGTCCGCCTCGGTGCCCACCTCCCGGCCCCGCTGGATGAGCACGATGCCGAACCGCCAGGGGCCCCCCGCCGCCTCCAGATCCCGCAGCATGGCCCGGTACCGGGGCTCGAAGACCCCGAGGGTGAGCCCGCCTTTGGGGAAGAGGACCTTCCGCAAGGGGAAGAGAGGGATCAGGGCTTCGGCGCCCTTCATGGCGGCACCTCCTGACGGGCGCTGGCCCGCTGGCCGACGGGCCGTCACCGGCGGACAAGGTTGGCCAGAAGGAAGAGCAGGTTGGCCGGCCGTTCCGCCAGACGGCGCGTGAAGTAGGGGTACCACTCGGTTCCGAAGGGAACGTAGACCCGGACCCGGTACCCTTCGGCCACCAGGCGTCGCTGGGCTTGAGGGCGGATGCCGTAGAGCATCTGGAACTCGAACCGGTCCCGGCCGATGCCCAGCTCCGCGGCCGCCCTCTTGGCCGCCTCGATCATCCGATCGTCGTGGGTGGCCACGGCCAGGTAGTTGCCCGACGCCAGATACCCCCGGAGGAGCTTCGTGTAGTTGGCGTCCACGTCCTCCTTGCGCGGGAAGGCGACCTCGGGGGGCTCCAAGTACGCCCCCTTGCAGAGGCGCACGTTGGCCCCCATGCGGGCCAGGGCCTCCAGATCGGCCTCGCTCCGGCGCAAGGCCGCCTGGATGACGATCCCCACGTTCTCCCAGCGCTGCCGCAGGGCGGCGAAGAGATCTAGGGTCCGCTGGGTGCGGCTGGAGTCCTCCATGTCCAGGCGGACGAAGGTCCCCCGGGCCTCGGCCCGCGCCACGATGGCCCCGACCAGCTCCAGGGCCAGCTCACGGTCCAGGTCCAGCCCCAGCTGGGAGGGCTTGAGGGAGATGTGGCTCCTCAGGTTCCTCTCCGCGATGGCCTCCACAACCTGGAGGTAGACCTGGGCCGCGGCCCGGGCCTGGGCCTCCTCCTGGACGGACTCTCCCAAGTAATCGAGGGTGGCCTCGATCCCTTCCCGGTTGAGGCGGGCCACCACCGCCAGCCCATCCTCCAGGCGCTCTCCGGCCACAAAGCGGCGGGCCCCCAGACGGAGCCCATGCCGGGTGATGAACCGGCTCACCCACCGCTGCTGGGCCAAGCCCAGCACCACGGCCCGTGTGCGCGGCGCCACCGCCACCTGCCGTTCCCCCCTGGCCGACCCCGCCGGAGCCCACCCCAGGGAGCCTGCCCGGGGCCGGCCTAGTGGATGAACTCCCTCAGCTCATACCGGGTGATCCGGGGTGCCGGCCCCGGCCCGAAGCGGAGTCTTGCACGAATCTCCCGAATTTCCCACTCTATTTCTTCCGCGTCCAGGGGGGTGACCCCTTCCTGGCGGGCCCGGGCCAGCCAGGAGCCGCCCGGTTCCACCACCAAGGGGGAGAAGAAGACGGCATCCTCGGGCCCCAGGCCCATCTCGTTCACCCGGGCGGCGGTGTGGGCGATGTGCTCCTCTTGGAGCTCTCGGCCCCCGGCGCCGGCGAGGAGAATCACCCCGACCGCGATGCCCGCGGCCTTGAAGGCCCGCACCGCCTGGACCACATCCCGGCCCGTCCCCACCTTGGTGAGGAAGCGGAGCACCCGGTCGCTGCCGCTCTCCATGCCGATGTAGACCCGCCGGAGGCCGTGGGCGGCCAGCCACGCCAGGGTGGCCGGGGCCTTGTGCCGGGTGTTGAAGGCGTCCATGAAGGTGTAGACCCCTTCCACCCGGAGCCGCCCCTGCTCGTCCCACCGGGGCTCGCCGAAGGCGGCGTCGGGATCGATGGCGAAGTGCCGCTCCAGCACCTGCCAAAGCTGCTCCAGGCGCTTCTGGGAAAGGACCAGGGCGTTCGCGTCCCCCAGGAAGAGCTTCAGGTGGCGCTCCAGATCCTTCCCGTACAGAACCCGGAGGCCCTCGATCTGCGCCTCCACCTCCTCGGGCGCCAGGGGCCGGAAGGGGATGCCGTGGTAGAAGGTGCAGAAGGAGCACTGGTTGTAGCTGCAGCCCCGGGTCGCCTGGATGACGATGGCGTTGTACAGATCGGGCGGCAGGATGGGGATGCGGCCGTAGACGTGCCGGTACCGATCCGCCTCGGCCGCCAGCCGCCTGGGCGTCCAAGCGGCGGCCGCCTCCACCCACCGCTGAACCCGCTCGGTCCATCCCTGGGCGGGGGCCACCTGGGCCAGGCCCGAGAGCCACCGGTGGATCTGGTGGTGGAGGGCCGCCGCCTCATCGGGTGGCAAGCGGCGGGCCTGCCAGCGGCCTCCGGAGCGTTCCTTCATGAGAACCCGGCTGTCCAGGCCCCGCTTGGCGTACCAGGTCTCGCCTTGGGCCCGGAGCCACCGCCCCTCCCCGTCGAGGCTGAGGAGGCGGAGCGGCTCCCCAGGGGCGGGGCGCAGGAGGAGGGTGTGCTCTTTTTCGATGGCCTCCACCGAGGCCAGGGGGATGGGGGCCGCCACCTTGAAAACCTCCTGGGGGTCGAGTAACCTGGGACGTGAATCGTCCATCAACCGGGCTTCACGTTCATTATAGGGCTCCAGGGCTGGAACGCCCACCTCAAGGCGGTGATCACCACCGGGGCACGGGTTCGCCGCCCCAAGCCCAACCCCGGCCAACCAAGGAGGACAGAGGTGCGCGCTTTTCGTTCCCTTCGACCCTTCTTTCGTCGCTACTGGCACCGGTATGCTCTCGGCATCCTCTGGCTCCTGGTGGTGGACGTCCTTCAGCTGATCACGCCCCGGCTTCTCGGCCGCTTCGCCGATGCCTACGAGGCGGGCCAGCTCACCGTGGCCCTGGCCCTCCGCTACGCGGGCCTCATCTTGGGCCTGGCCCTCTTGGTGGCGGTGGGCCGGTACTTCTGGAGGATGTACATCAACGGCACGGCGCGCCTGCTCGACTATACCTTGCGTCAGCGCCTCTTCGAGCACCTCCAGAGCCTCTCCCCCAGCTTCTTCGACCGTCACAAGACAGGGGATCTGATGGCCCACGCCACCAACGACATCCACGCCATCCGGCACGCCATGGGACCGGGCATCGTTATGGCCGTCGACTCCCTCTTCCTCTCGGTGGCCACCCTGGTCTCCATGTTCCTGGTGGCCAACTGGCGGCTCACCCTGCTGGCCAGCCTCCCCCTCCCCTTCCTGGCCTGGGCGGTCACCCATTTCGGGGGGCAGATCCATCGCCGTTTCCGCCGGGTGCAGGAGGCCTTCGCCCAGCTGACGGACACGGTCCAGGAGAACCTGTGGGGCGTCCGGGTCATCCGCTCCTTCGCCCAGGAGGCGGCGGAAGAGGCCAAGTTCGCCCGGGTGAACGAGGCGTACGTGCGGGCCCAAATGCGCCTGGTCCGGGTGAGCGCCGTCTTCCAGCCTCTGGTTCAGTTTGTCTCAGGCCTCAGCTTCGTCCTCATGCTGGCCTACGGCGGGGCCATGGTCTTGCGGGGGACCATCTCCCTAGGTGATTTCGTCGCCTTCAACAGCTACTTAGGGATGCTGGTCTGGCCGGTGATGGCCATGGGCTTCGTCATCAACCACCTCCAGCGGGGCTCGGCCTCCATGGAGCGGCTCAACGCCCTCTTCGCCCAGCGCTCGGAGGTGGTGGAGGCGGAGAACCCCCTGCCGGTCCAGAGTCTGAAGGGAAGCATCGAGGTCCGCAACCTCACCTTCACCTACCCGGGCAGCACCACCCCGGCCCTGCAGGACGTCAGCTTCCGGCTGGAGGCGGGCCAGACCCTGGCCCTGGTGGGCCGGACGGGCTCGGGCAAGAGCACCCTGGCCCAGCTCCTCTTGCGCCTGTACGATCCGCCCCGGGGGACCATCTTCCTGGACGGGCACGACATCCTGGACCTGCCCCTGGCCACCGTCCGGGAGTCCATCGGCTACGTGCCTCAGGAGAGCTTCCTCTTCTCCACCACCGTCGCCAAGAACATCGGCCTGGCCTTTGCCGAGCCGCCCCCGGGCCGGCTGGAGGCGGCGGCCCGTCTCGCCCAAATCCACGACGAGGTGGTCGCCCTGCCCCAAGGGTACGAGACGGAGGTGGGCGAGCGGGGTGTCACCCTCTCGGGCGGCCAGCGGCAGCGGATCGCCATCGCCCGGGCCCTGGCCAAGGATCCCCCCATCCTCATCCTGGACGACGCCCTCTCGGCGGTGGACACCCAGACGGAGGAGCGGATTCTCCAAGGCTTGCGGGAGGTGATCCGGGGGCGGACCACCCTGCTCATCGCCCACCGGATCTCCACCGTCCAGCAGGCCGACCAGATCCTGGTCCTGGATGAGGGCCGGGTGGTCGAGCGGGGCACCCACCAGGAGCTGGTGGCCCAGGGCGGCTTCTATGCCTGGCTCCACGAGCGCCAGCTCCTGGAGGCCAGCCTGGAGGAGGTGTGAGGGTGGCCTTTCACGAGGACGAGGTTCTGGGCAAGGCGTACGACGCCCGCCTGATGCGGCGCCTTTTGGCCTACGCCCGCCCCTACTGGCCGTGGATTCTCTTGAGTGTGCTCATGCTTCTGATCATCACCGTCACCGAACTGGCCCGCCCCTACCTGGTGAGCGTGGCCATCGACAACCACCTTTCCCAGGTGACGGCGGGGTATGTGGCGGGCCAGGCGAGCCAGGTGCTGGAAGGCCACCTGCGGGCGGTGGTCCGCATCGCCCTCATCCTCCTCGGCCTCCAGGTGACCGCCTTCGTGCTCCGCTTCGGCCAGCTCTACGTCCTCCAGTGGACGAGCCAGCGGATCATCTTCGACATGCGCCAGGAGATCTTCCACCACCTGCAGGGCCGGCCCCTGGCCTTCTTCGACCGGCAGCCCTTGGGACGGCTGACCACCCGGGTGACCAACGACACCGAGCAGCTCAACGAGATGTACACCAACGTGTTGGTCAACCTCTTCCAGGACCTCTTGATCCTGGTGGGGATCATGGTGGTGATGGTCCGCCTGCATCGGGGCCTGGCCTTGATCAGCTTCGCGGTCTTGCCCCTGGTGGTGGTCACGGCCATCGTCTTCCGGGTGAAGGCCCGGGCGGCCTACCGGGAGGTCCGGAGCCGTCTCTCCCGGATCAACGCCTTCTTCGCCGAGAACCTGGCGGGGATGAAGACGGTCCAGGCCTTCCACCAGGAGGCCCGCCAGGCCCGGGCCTTTGAGCGGATCAACAGGAGCTACTACGAGGCCAGCATGCGGGAGCTGACCTACTTCGCCATCTTCCGGCCGTTGATGGACCTGATCGCCTCCCTGGGCATCGCCGCCCTCCTCTGGTACGGCGGGGTGCGGGTCCTGGCGGGGGATCTCTCCTTCGGGATCCTCTACGCCTTCATCAACTACCTGCAGCAGCTCTTCCGGCCCATCAACGACCTGACGGAGAAGTACAACATCATGCAGTCGGCCATGGCCTCGGCCGAGCGGATCTTTGAGCTCTTGGACAACCAGGAGGCCATCCCCGACCCGGTCCATCCCAAGCACGTCCGCCCCATCCGGGGCCGGATCGACTTCGAGCACGTCTTCTTCGCCTACCGGGATGAGGATTGGGTCCTGGAGGACATCACCTTCCACGTGGAGCCGGGCCAGACGGTGGCCCTGGTGGGCCCCACGGGGGCGGGCAAAAGCTCCATCCTGAACCTGCTCCTCCGTCTCTACGACGTGCAGCGGGGGCGGATCCTCATCGACGGCGTCGACATCCGGGAGATCCCCCAGAGGGAGCTCCGCTCCCAGGTGGGCGTGGTCCTGCAGGATGTCTTCCTCTTCAGCGGCACCATCGCCGACAACATCCGCCTAGGCAAGCCCTTGAGCGACGATGAGGTCCGCCGGGTGGCCGCCGCGGTCCACGCCGACCGGTGGATCGAACGCCTCCCCAACGGCTACCAGGAGATGGTGAGCGAGCGGGGCTCCACCTTCTCCGCCGGCCAGCGCCAGCTCCTGGCCTTCGCCCGGGCCCTGGCCGCCGACCCGCGGATCCTCATCCTGGACGAGGCGACGGCCAACATCGACACCGAGACGGAGATGCTGATCCAGGAGGCCCTCCGCACCCTCATGGCCAGGCGGACCACCCTGGTGGTGGCCCACCGCCTCTCCACCATCCAGTCGGCCGACCAGATCCTGGTCCTCCAGCGGGGCCGGATCCGGGAGGCGGGCACCCACGAGGAGCTCCTGGCCCAGCGGGGCCTCTACTGGAGGCTGTACCAGCTCCAGTTCCAGAGCCAGAATCCCGAAGCGGCCGCCCGGCCCGCCCCGGGACCCGCCGCCCCCGGCCCCGCCCCCAACGCCTTCGGGGCGCCGGAGACGGCCGGCGGCTGAGGGAACCGGGACCCTGGAGCTACCACCCCCCGCCCCCGCCCCGTGTACCTTGGTGAGGAGAGTCCACCGTACGGGAAGGGGGGCGATCGGGATGCAGGGTGATTCCTGGCGGTTTTGGTCCGACCCGGAGTACCTGCGGCGGGTCTTGAACGAGTTGGGGCGACGGAGCGGCCGGATGCGCGACGGCCGTTCAGCGTCCTACCAGGTGAAGCGGCTCGAGCCCGTCCGTTCCGAGTGAGGACGGGCCCCGGCGGCCGCCCTGGGGCGAGGTTCTTCCCAGGGGACCCCGCCGATATCCTTCCCTGAGAGCCTCTCTCCGCCGGGAAGGAGCGGTCGCACGCTGCGCTCACCCTTGATCCGAGGGGCCATCTGGCTCGGGATCGCCGGTCTGTTCGCCCGCGGCTTGGGCGCCCTCTATCGGGTCGCCCTGGTCCGGCTCGTGGGCGCGGAGGCCATCGGCATCTTCCAGATGGCCTCTCCCATCTTCCGGCTGGCCCTCCACCTGGCCACCCTGGGGCTGCCGGGCCCCGTCGCCCAGATGACCTCCGACGCCCGGGGCCGGGCCCGCCGGCTCCAGGCCCGGCGGGTGGAGCAGACGGGCCTCGGTCTGACGGTGGTGGCCACCCTGGCCACGGGCGCGGGCCTGGCCCTCCTCACCCCGTGGATCGGCCAGCGCCTCCTCCACGACGAGCGGAGCCTGCTGGCGGTGCGGGTCCTGCCCCTGTGGCTCTTGCCCGCGGCCGTGGGCACGGTGGTCCGGGCCATCGCCCAGGGCCGGCAGATGATGGCCGATCTGGCCGCCACCCAGACGGTGGAACAGGTGGTCCGGGTGGGCGCGGTGATGGCCCTTGCCTGGATGGCCCTTCCCTTCGGGCACGGGACGGTGGCGGCGGCCATCGTCGTCGGCTCCGCGGTGGGGGAGCTGGTCAGCCTCCTGGCCCTGGCATGGCGCCTCCGGGTGGGGCCCCCTTCCTGGCCGCCCGTTCCCCTCCCCGCGGCCTCCCGGACGGGTGGGGTGTGGCTCCTCTGGGCCAGCCCCCTGGCGGTGGCCCGCCGCCTCCTGAGGCTCGCCTCCCCCCTGCTCCTCCTCCAACTGGTGAACAACCTGACGGCCACCATCAACGCGGTCCTCATCCCCCGCCGGCTCCAGGCAGCGGGCCTGGCCGCGGCCGAGGCCACCATCCTCTACGGGGAGCTGACGGGCATGGCCTTGCCCCTCCTCTACCTGCCCATGGTGGCCGTCTGGCCCATCACCCAGGTGCTCATGCCCGACCTGGCCGCCCAGGCGG
This sequence comes from Bacillota bacterium, assembly GCA_017577405.1. GTDB lineage: Bacteria > Bacillota > Limnochordia > Limnochordales > Limnochordaceae > Limnochorda. Next base: position 182,321 of record PIUA01000023.1, on the reverse strand, counting down.
CCCAGGAGCGCTGGACCGCTGTCCAGCGCCGCCTCGGCCAGGCCCTGGTGCTGGCGGGCGCGGTGGGCCTGGCGAGTTGGGCCCTGCTGGCCTGGCAACCCGCCCGGATGGCCGGCCTCCTCTACGGTGAGCCCCAGATTGCGGGCCAGGTCCGGGTGCTGGCCCTGTCGGCCCCCTTCGCCTACGTCAACCACACCCTGACGGCGGCCCTGCTGGGGCTGGGCGAGACCCGGACGCCGTTGGTCACCTTCCTGCTCGCCAGCAGCCTCCGCTTGGGGCTCATCCACGTCCTGGTCGCCCGGCCGGACCTTACCATCCTGGGGGCCGCCTGGGCCCTGGTGGCCGATGAGCTTCTCTCCGCGCTCCTCAACGGCCGGGGGCTCTGGCGCCGGCTCCGCAGGGCGCGGCGCTAGCCCTGGGCCTGGGCCACCCAGGTCCGGGCGAGCCGCATCTCGTCGCCGTACTCCAGCTCGTCCTCCACCGGCGTCTCCAGGATGAAGGGGATGCTCTGGAAGAGGGGCTCGGTGAGGAAGCGGGTCAGGTTGGCCTGGCCTATCTCCCCCTGGCCCAACTTGGCATGCCGGTCCCGCCGGCTCCCCTGGGGGAAGCGGCTGTCGTTCAGGTGGAAGACCTTGACCCACTCCAGGAACCCGTCTTGCTGGATCAAGGCCAGGAACTCGTCCCAGGCCTCGAAGTCCAGGATGCCGGCGGCGAAAGCGTGGCAGGTGTCGATGCAGTACCCCACCCGCTCAGGCTGGGCCAGCCGGGAGCGGATCTCGGCCAGCTCCTCAAAGTGGGTGCCCAGCTCGGTCCCCTGGCCGGCGGTGTTCTCCAAGAGGAGCTGGGCGGGACCCTGGTAGCGCTCATGGATCCGGTCCAAGAGTTCCACCATCCGCCGGATGCCCGCCTCCCGCCCCTGATCCATGTGGCGGCCGCAGTGGACCACCACGTAGGGGGTGCCGTAGGCTTCGGCGATCTCCAGGTCGTTGACGATGGAGGTGACGGTGATCTCCGCCAGGTCCGGGTCGGGGGTGGCCAGGTTGGTCACGTAGGGCGAATGGGCCACCGAGAGGAACCCCTCCTCCCGGGCCCGCTGGGACTGGCGGAACATGGCCTCCCGGTCCACCGCCTTGGGCCGGTGGCTGCGGGGGTTCTTGGGGAAGTACTGGAGGAGATCGGCACCCAGCTCGTGGGCCCGCTCCACCGCTTTGGCAAAGCCTTTGCTGACACTCAGGTGGCAACCGAGCTGCACAGACATCGTCCTTCCTTGGCCCGCCCGTCAGAGGCCCAGGCCCGCTCAGGCCCCGCCGGGCTCGACAGGGGCGGGCGGCTCGGGCAGGCGTGGGTCCGAGGGGTCCGGGTCGGGCTGGTCGGGGGTGGTGTAGACGTCGAACTCGTGCACCCCCACCGCTGGCGCATCGGGCAGGGGCGCGAGGGGCGGGACCTCCGCCCACTCGGCGGGCAGCAGGTGGGTCAGCTCCTCCCAGTGGGCCAGGTAGACCGCGCCCTGCTGGGCGAGCCGGGCCCGCTCCCCGTCCAGAGTCCGGCCCGCCTCGATGAGGCGCTCCAGCGCCGCCGCTCCCCCCAGCCGGACCAGCCCGGCCACCAGGGCGTGGAAGCGGGGGCCTTCCGCCTGGGGAAGGCGCTCCCCCAGGAGGAGCCAGCTCTCGGGGAGGGGGATCCGGCTGGCCACCCCCACCGCGGCCAGCCAGGCGTCCTCCTCCTTCTGGCGGAGCCACCCGCTCACCCGGGTGAGGGCGGCGGCCCCATACGCGGCCGCCCCCGCCTGGGCCGCCTCCCCCACCCAAGGATCGGTGGCCAGGGCCAGGAACCGGTCCAGGTCCTCAGGCTCGCCCAACCGGGCCAGGAGTTCGGCCGCCCAGAGGTGGCCGTGGGTGGCCAGGGGATCGGCGAGGAAGGCCCGGAGGGCCGGCAGCGCCTCCCGGCCCTGGCGGCTCAGGAGGGTGAGGCGCCGGTAGGGGGGCCGCTCCTGGTCGGCATCCAAGGCCCAGACCGCGTGCCCCAGGGCGCTGGCCGCCTCGGGCGGCGCCTGGCCCGTCCACGCCCGGTGGAGCCAATTGAGCCGGCGGGTCGTCTCGAGGAAGCAGGCGACCGCGGTCCTGAGCTCCTCCTGGGCCCAGCGCCGCCACCGGCCGGCGAACAAATGGGGTCGATGGGCCCACGCCCGCAGGATTTGGAACCGGGCCCAGGTGACGGGGTCGGTCTCCCAGAGCCAGGCGTCGGGCAGGGGCTCATCGGGGGCGCCGTTCCAGCGGCCATGATACCGGCCGAAGGCGGCCACCAGCCGGTCGGCGAGGGCTGCCAAACGGGCCGCGGCCCCCGGGTAATCCTCCCTCTGCCAGGCGGCGACCAGCCCGTCCACCAGCTCCTGGGTCTGGGGCTGGAGGGGCGGGGGGAAGGCCCGCTGCATCCCCGCCAGCCAGCCCGCATCGTCGGACCAGGGAACCTGGTAGTACCGGGTCTGCACATCGGCCAGGAGCCGGACGGTCTTCAGCGCCTGGTCGTGGGTCCACTCATCTGGGGCGGTGGCCACCCGCTCCAGGAGCTGGGGCAGCACCTCCCGCCGCTTCTGGTAAGCCAGGCTGCTCCACGCCCCGCCGGCCACCACCGGCTCCTGGGCGGTGACGAACCGGTCCAAGGTGGCCTCAACCCCGGCCACCTCCAGCTCCCCCAGGGCGTAGAGGGCCACCCCCCGGCGCCGGAGGCCCTCCGGGTCGTCGCAACACTCGATCCGCTCCAGGAGCCGCCGGAAGGCCTCCTCTTCCCGACCCGCGGCCACCCCCCACTCGGCCAGGCCCGACAACCCGTGCTCCTGAAGGGGTTCGGGCCCTGAGGCAACGGCCGCCTCCAGGATGGGGAGGCTTTCGGGCCGGCCCGAGCGGGCCAGGCTCCGCAGGGCCTGGATGCGGACGGCCAGGTTGGGGTCCTGAGCCACCCGGGCGGCCAAGGCCTCCCAAACGGGCGGCTGGGCCGCATAGGGAGCCAGGAGGCGGGCCGCTTGGGCCCGAGGCCGCCAGGCGGGCGCCTGGAGGCGGGCCAGGTGGTGGGCGATGATGGCGGGGTGGCTCATCGCCGCTCCATCTCCTGGTTGAGCGCCTCCTCCAGCCGGCGGGTGATGGGGCCGGGACGGCCAGAGCCGACGGGCCGCCCGTCCACAGTGACCACGGGGAGGACCCGGATGGTGGTTCCCGTCAGGAAGAGCTCCGTCGCCTCGGCCAAGTGCTCGACGGAGAAGGCCTCCTCCCGGACGGGCACCTCCAGCCGGGCGGCCAGCTCCAGGACCACTTTCCGGGTGATGCCGGGCAGGATCCACTGGTCGGCCGGGTGGGTCCAGAGCACCCCGTTGAAGACGGCGAAGAGGTTGGCGGCGCTCGCCTCGGTCACCCGCCCGTCCCGCACGAAAACGGCCTCGTGGGCCCCCGCCTCCAGGGCCTGCTGCTTGGCCAGCACGTTGGGCAGGAGCCCGATGGCCTTCACGTGGCACCAGTGCCAGCGGGTGTCGGGCACGGTGATGACGGCCACGCCCTGCTCCCGCTTGGCCCGATCCAGCGGCTGCACCCGCCGGGCCAGCATGAGCACCGTCGGCTCCGGCCGAGGGGGGAAGGCATGCTCCCGGCGGGCCGGTCCCCGGGTCACCTGGAGGTAAACGATGGCCTCGTCGGCTTCCAGGCCGTTCCGGGCGATGAGGGCGCTGGCCGCCGCCTCCAGATCCTCCAGGGGCCGGGGCAGGGGCAGGCGGATGGCTGCCGCGCTCCGCTCCAGCCGCTCCAGGTGATCCGCCATGCGGAAGGCCCAGCCCCTCTGGAAGGCGATCACCTCGTAGATGCCGTCAGCGAAGAGAAATCCCCGGTCTTCAACGGAAAGACAGGCTTCGTCGTAGGGAAGAAAGGTGCCGTTGAGGTAGACCCACTCGCCCACCCGTGTCGCCTCCTGCTCCAACCCAGGCCCAACCCCCCGTCTGCCGCCCCGGCCCCAGGCGGTCGGGCTCTGTCTTCGATCCATTCGTGCTTGAAGGCTGGCTCCCTTCCCCGCCTCGCCTCCCGGCCGCTTCCCCGGCGCTCCGCCCCGGCCCTGGCCCCGTCCCGGCGGGGATCATGGGTGGGGGTGGCAGGCTGTTGGGGCTCAGCGGGGGTCTGGACCGCCACCCTCCGGCCCAGTTTACCCGCCGGGGCGCCCAGGGCAGGAACGGCCGTCCATGAGGCGAACCCCTTCGGCTCGGGAGCCCCTGGGGCCTCCAGCCCTGGTTCCCCGCCCGCAGGGGTCCGCCCAATCGTCTTTCTTGGAGGAATCGCTGGTGTCGCACGCTCTTTCGCCAAGCCCCCGTTCGGAGGAACTCTACCAACGGGCCCTCAAGGTGGCCAGCGGGGGCGTCCACTCGCCCTCCCGCTCCTACGACGCCGTCGGCGGCGGCGCCCCCCGGTTCATGGTCCGGGCCAAGGGCTCGTCCCTCTTCGACGCCGACGGGCGGCGGTACATTGACTACGTCTGCGGGTACGGCGCCATCATCCTGGGCCACGCGCCAGACCCGGTGGTGGAGGCGGTCCGCCGGACGGCCCCAGACGGTCTCCTGTTCGGCACCCCCACCCCCTTGGAGGTGGCCCTGGCCGAGCGGCTCTGCCAGGCGATTCCGTCCGTGGAGAAGGTCCGGTTCACCGCCTCGGGCACCGAGGCGGTCATGACGGCCATCCGCCTGGCCCGGGCCTTCACAGGCCGGCCCAAGCTGGTCAAGTTCGACGGGTCCTACCATGGTCACTCCGATCCGGTGCTGGTGGCTGCGGGCTCGGGCTTCTCCACCCTGGGCCTGGCCGACTCGGCCGGGATCACCCCTGGTGTGCTGGCCGACGTGATCAGCCTGCCGTACAACCAGCTGGAGCCCTTGGACCGGGTGCTGGCGGCCCAGGGGGACCAGGTGGCGGCGGTGCTGGTGGAGCCCATCGTGGGCAACTTCGGCCTGGTGCCCCCCAAGCCGGGCTTTCTTGAGGGGATGGTGGAACGGGCCCGGGCGGCGGGGGCTCTGGTCATCTTCGATGAGGTGCTCACCGGCTTCCGCTACCGCTACGGGTCGGTGCAGGATCTGTACGGGGTGGAGGCGGACCTGACGATCTTGGGCAAGATCATCGGCGGCGGCCTGCCCATCGGCGCCTACGGCGGCCGGGCGGAGATCATGGAGCTGGTCGCGCCCTTGGGGCCCGTCTATCAGGACGGCACCTGGGCAGGCCACCCCCTCTCCATGGCCGCGGGGGCCGCCTGCCTGGACGCGCTCCGGGAGCCCGGACTCTACCAGCGCCTGGAGGCTCTGGGCCGGCGCCTGGCGGAGGGTCTGCGGGAGGCGGCGGCCCGGGTGGGGATCCCCCTCCAGGTGAACCAGATGGGTGGTGGCGTCGCCCCCTACTTCACCGACCAGCCGGTGGAGGACTTCGCCGGCTGCGAGCGGGCCGACACCGAGCGTTTCGCCCGCTTTTTCCGGGCCATGCTCGAGCGGGGGATCCACCTGCCCCCCTCCCCCTACGAGGTCTGGTACGTCACCGCCGCCCACACCGAGGAAGACGTGGAGCAGACCATCGCGGCCGCGGAGGAGGCCTTGGCCACTCTGGTGGCGTGATCCCCCCCGCCGGCGAGGGCCGTCCTGAACGCTGGCGCCCCGCACCGGGTGGTGCGGGGCGTTCGCTCCCAGGGGAGGCCGGAGGTGCGGCGCCGAATGGGATCCATCGGGCGCCTCCGGCTGGCTCGCCCTTAGGTCTTGAAAGTCCCCACAAGGCCCTTCAGGTTCTGGGCCAAGGTGGCCAGCTCCGCGGCGGCCTGGGAGATCTCTCCCACCGCCGCCGTCTGCTCCTCGGTGGCCGAGGCCACCTCTTGGGTCATGGCCGCGTTCTCCTCGGTGACGGAGGCGATCTCGTCCACCGCCGCCACCGCCTGATCGGTGCCGGCGGCCATCTCCTCCGCGGCCGTGCCGATCTGGCGGATCTGCGCGGCCATCGTCTCGAACTGCTGGATGACGGCGGCGAAGAGCTGGCCCGACTGGGCCACCTCCCGGCTCCCCTCGTCCGCGGTCTGGGAGACCGCGCCCGTCTCCTGGACCGCGGCGGCCACATCCTGCTGGATCTGGTGGACCAGGGCGGCGATCTCTTTGGTCGCCTGCTGCGCTTGCTGGGCCAGTTTCCGGACCTCTTCGGCCACCACGGCGAACCCCCGCCCCGACTCGCCAGCCCGGGCCGCTTCGATGGCCGCGTTGAGGGCCAGGAGGTTGGTCTGGTCGGCGATGGCGGTGATCACCTCGACGATCCGGCCGATGGCCGTGGAGCGCTGACCCAGGGCCTCCACCGCCTGCCCCGACCGGTCGACGGCGGTCTTGATGGCGCCCATCCGCTGGGCGATGGCCGCGGCCGCCTCCCGCCCGCCGGCGGCCTCCTGGGCTGCCCGGTCGGCCCCGTCCACCAGGGCCTGGGCCAAGTCGGCCACCTGCTTCACCTGCTGGCCCACCAGCCGGGCCCGCTCCGTCACCCGGGCGGCGGCCTCTGCCTGCTGCTGGCCGCCTCGGGCGATCTGGTCCACGCCCTCGGCCACTTGGTGGACCGACCGGCCCACCTCTTCCGAGGCATGGGCCAACTCCTGAGAAGCGACGGCCACCTGGTCTGCCAGGTCCCGCACCTGGAGGATCAGGGCCCGGAGGCTCTCCAGGAAGGTGTTGAACCCCACCGCCAGCTGCCCCACCTCGTCCTGGGAAGCCACCTGGAGGCGCCAGGTCAGGTCGGCGCCGCCGGCCGCCAGGGCCTGGAGCTGATCCCGGACGCTCCGCAGGGGCCGGGTGACCGCCCGGGCGGTGGTCAGGTTCAGGGTGAAACTCAAAAGAAGCCCCGCGGTCCCCGCAACGAGGAGGAAGGCCAAGGTCTGCCGGTGGCGGGCCTGACTCGCGGCGTACCGGTCGGCGGCCAACTGGGTGGCATGGGCGACCATCTGGTCCATGGCCGCCTGCATGGCTTCGTTCAGAGAGGTGACCTCCCCCAACGCCTGGCGGACGACAAACTGGCTCAGGTTGGCCCGGCTCAGCACCAGGAGGCGGTCCACCGCGTCCTGGAAGGCCGGCCAGGTGGCCAGCACCTCCCCGGCCAGCTGGTGGTCCTCCTCGGTGACGGTCGTCTGCTGGTAGGCCTCCATCAGCTCCACAAACTCGCCGGACAGGCGGGCCACCTCGGCCTCGATCTGGGTCAGGAGGGCCTCGTTCTCCTGCATCAGGTGAAGCAAGGCCTGGTTGGCCGTCTGCTCCCGGACTTGGGAGGCTTGCAAGAGCAGCCGGAGGCCGATGACGTTGGCCTCGTAGGTCTGCCTCAGGTGCTCGTTGGCGGTGGTCAAGCTGTGCAGGGAGAGGATCCCGAGCACCACCAGAATGATCAGGTTGACTCCGGTGATGAGCATCATCTTGGCTGCGATCGGGAGATTGCGAAAGGCCTTCATCGCCGGTGCCTACCTCCTGTGGCGTCTGCCGGTCAGGGGATCTCGGAAGGGCCGCCGCATCCATCCCTCCTCCGCGCCCGTCGTGGTTCGGCTCCAAACGATCCCCCACGTTTCACCTTATCGACAAGACACGACAACTTGAATAGCCTCTCTTCCCAAACGAAGCGGACGCGGAAAGGCCCTGGACCAAGCCAGGGCCCTGGGGCGTGGATGCCTGGGGGCGCATGCTGTTGGGCTCAGGTTGTTGGGGGTTCAGGTCTTGAAGGTGTCGACCAGGCGCTTCAGGTTCTGGGCCAGCCCGGCCAGCTGGGCGGTGGCCCGGGAGATCTCGTCCACCGCCGCCGCCTGCTCCTGGGTGGCCGACGCCACCTCCTGGGTCATGGCGGCGCTCTCCTCGGTGATGGAGACGATCTCGGTCACCGCCTCCACCGCCCGGTCGGTGCCGGCCGCCATCGCCTCCGAGGCGGTGCCGATCTCCTGAATCTCCCGGGCGGTCTCTTCCACACTCTGAAGGATCCGGGCAAAGACCTGGCCCGACCCCGTGACCTCCCGGATCCCCTCCTCCACCGCGGTCAGGACGGTGCCGGCATCCGCAACGGCCACGGCCACATGCTGGCGGATCTGGTCGATGAGCTGGGTGATCTCCTTGGCCGCCTCCTCCGACTCCTGGGCCAGCTTCCGGACCTCGGTGGCCACCACGGCGAAGCCCCGGCCGTGCTCGCCGGCCCGGGCCGCTTCAATGGCCGCGTTCAGGGCCAGGAGGTTGGTCTGGCTGGCGATCTGGGTGATGGCATCGACGATGCGGCCGATCGCTTGGGACTGCTGGCCCAGGGCTTCCATCGCCTGGCCAGCGCGGTCGGCCGCCGCCTTGATCTCCTCCATCCGGGCCACGATGGTCTCCACCGCCTGACGGCCCGTGTCCGCCTCCTGGGCGGCCCGCTGGGCCCCATCGGCCAGGGCCTGGGCCGCCGCGGCCACCTGCTGCACCCGCCCGCCCATCCGGTTGGCCAGCTCCGAAGCCCGCGCGGCCGCCTGGGCCTGCTGCTGGCCCCCGTGGGCGATCTGATCGACGCTGGCCGCCACCTGCTGGACCGCCCGGCCCACCTCATCGGCCGAGGCGGCCAGCTCATCGGAGGAGGCCGCCACCTGGTCGGCCAAATCCCGGATCTGGATGATGAGCGCCTGCAAGGTGTCGACGAAGGCGTTGAACCGGGCGGCCAGCTGGCCCAGCTCGTCCTGGGAGGGAACCGCCAGACGCCGGGTGAGGTCCGCCCCGCCGGCCGCCAGGGCCTGGAGCTGATCCCGAACGGTCACCAACGGGCGGACGATGTCCCGGGCCGCCAGCAGGTGGAAAATGAGGCTGAGCCCGGAGCTGGCCAGGCCGGCGACGACGATGTGGGTGCGGCTCAGCCCCGAAACCGCGAGGAGGCTCACCAGCGTGAACAGGCCCACGTGGGCCATGGCCGTGAGCACCATCTTGGCCCGCACGGGGAGATTGTGAAAGGCTTTGATCACAGAGGTTCTCACCCTCCTTGTCCGCCCGGGAGAGGACACCGACGGGGGTCCCTCCGGAGCGCGTCAACCTGCAAGACATGGGCCCAGGGCGTGGACCGGCCGACCAGGGCGGGCCCGCCGGATCCGAGGGTGGCCGAACGGGGCGATGGGAAGCCAATCGGACAGGTGCGCTCGGTTGGAACGAGACAGGGCGTACGGCGCGACGCGCTGCCGGGTTGGGCCCGACATGGGGGAAGAAGGCGGCAAGACGGCCGGGCGGCGGTTCACCTGCCGGCGACTGGTCCGCTCGCTCTCTCCAAGGTGCGGTGCTGCCCTTGATCCAATGGAATGGTATCGGCGGGAGGGCCGGGATCCTCCATGGCCCGATCCTCCCTTTCTTGGACCGGCCCGGGTGTCCCAGAAGCGGCAGATGCCCCTGGCGTGGGCCCGGGGGGTTGGGGCGGCCGAGGGACACCCCGCCCGACGGGAGGGGCGCGGAGGGACTACGGGGCGGGCCCTGGCCCCGGCCGAAGCCGGGGCCGGGGCCTGCTAGAGGGTGATGGGCCGCTGGAGCAGAGCCACCAGCAGGTCCCGGGCACCAGCCATATCCCGCAGGTCCACCATCTCCGAGGGCGTGTGGACGTACCGGCAGGGGATGGAGACGGCCCCGGTGGGCACCCCCTCCCGGCTCAGGTGGATGGCGCCCGCGTCGGTGCCGCCCCGGGTGAGCACCTCCATCTGGTAGGGGATGCCCGCATCCCGGGCGGTCTCGGCCAGCAGCCGGCGGACGGCCGGGTGGGCGATCACGCTCCGGTCCATCGCCTTAATCGCCGGCCCCTTCCCCAGCTCGACGGCCATCTTGGGGGCCTCAGGCGTGTCCCCCGTGAGGGTGACATCGATGGCGATGGCCAGGTCCGGGTCCACCCGGTAGGCGGCCGGCCCTGCGCCTCGCAGGCCCACCTCTTCCTGCACGGCGAAGACGGCCACCACCCGGTGGGGCGACGCCTTCAACCCCTTCAGGACCTCCACCAGCACCGCGCAGCCTGCCCGGTTGTCGGCCGCCTTGGCGATGAGGCGGTGCTCGCCTGCCTCCACCACGGGACGGACGAAGACCCCCGCCTCACCGATCTGGACCCGGGCCAGGGCCTCCTCCCGGCTGGCCGCGCCGATATCGACCAGGAGGTGCTTCATGGCCAGCTCCTTGGGGTCGTCCAGGTGGTCGGCGGCCACCACTCCCTCCGCGCCGCCCAGGAACCGGACCCGCTGCCCCAGGGCCACCTGGGGAGAGACACCCCCGATGGGCGCCACCCGGAGGAACCCCTCTTCCTCCACGTAGGTCACCACCAGGCCAATCTCATCCATGTGGGCATCCAAGAGGACGGTGAGCCCGCCCTCGCCCTCGGGCTCCCGGATGGCATAGAGGTTGCCCAGGGCGTCGGTCTCCAGCCGGTCGACGACGCCCTCCAGCTCCTCCTCCAGGACCTTCCGCACCCCTTCCTCGGCCCCGGCGGGCCCCATGGCCTCGCTCAACCTGCGAAAGATCTCCTTCACCGGCGATCGCCTCCGTTCGACAGTTCCCGGGCCCAGGCGTGCAGACCCCGCCGGGCCAGCTCCAACCCGTGTTCCAAGTCGCGCACCGAGAGGACGTTCCCCGGCTGGTGGAGGTACCGGCAGGGGAGGGAGAGGCTGGCCACCCGCACCCCGCCCCGCTGGGTTTGGATGGCGCCCGCGTCGTTCCCGCCGGCGGTCCCGTGCTTCCACTGCCAGGGGAGGCCCGCCGCCTCCGCCTCCTGAATGAGGAGCCGGACCAGCTGGGGGTCGGCGATGCTCGTCCGGTCCCGGAAGGTGAGGGCCGGCCCCGCCCCCAACCGGGTGACCTGCTTGGCCGGCGGCACCCCCGGCAGGTCGGCGCAGGAGGTGGTCTCCAGCACCAGAGCCACGTCAGGGTTGAGCCGGTAGGCGGCCACCTGGGCCCCCCGCAGGCCCACCTCCTCCTGGACGGTGAAGGCGGCCAGGAAGGGGACAGGCCACTCCTCCTGCAGGAGCTCCAGGAGGATGAGACAGCCCGCCCGGTCATCCAAGGCCTTCCCCATCACCAGGCCCTCGCCCAGCACCTGGAAGGGAGTGTCGAAGGTGGCGTACTCCCCCAGCTGGACGGCACCTTCGGCCTCCGACCGGCTCCGGGCGCCGATGTCGATGTAGAGCTCCTCCACCCGGTAGGCCTTCTTCCGCTCCTCGGGGGTCTGCAGATGGATGGGCTTGCCGCCCACCACCCCCGGCACCCGCCCCTGGCCGATCCGGACCACCTGGGCCGGGAGGATCCGGGGATCGATGCCGCCCACGGGCCGGAAGCGCAGGAGCCCGTCGTCCTCGATGGCGGTGATCATCAGCCCGACCTCGTCCATGTGCGCGGCCACCATCACCCGGGGGCCGGGCCGGTCCTCCCCCACCCGGACCAGCAGGTTGCCCATGGGGTCCGTCTCCACGGTGAAGGGGCCCTTGGGCGGCTGGGCTTCGATCTGGGCCCGCAGCCACTCCCGCACCGGCCCTTCCCCGCCCGAGACCCCATCCAGCTCCGACAGCTGCCGGAGCCTGGTGATGAGCGCCTCCTGGCCCTTTGTGGGCGTCCACAATGGTTCCTGGGCCGCGGTGGTCATCGGCTGAGCCCCCTTACCCACTCGGGCTCCATGGCGGCCAAGGCGGCGGCCAGGAGCCTCCCCGTCGCCTCAATGTCCTTCACATCCACCGTCTCCACGGTGCTGTGCATGTACCGGAGCGGCACCGAGAGCAGCCCCGTGGCCACCCCGCTCCGGGCCACCTGGAGGGCCCACGCGTCGGTGCCCGTCCGCCCGGGAACGGGCTCCACCTGGTAGGGCACGTCCTCCCGCTGGGCCTGCTCCACCAAGAACCGGTAGACCTGGGGGTGGATGTTGGGGCCCAGGGCGATGGCCGGCCCTCCGCCCGGCTCGGCCGACCGGTCCTTCTCCACCCCGGGCTGCCGGGCAAAGCCCACGTCCACCGCAATCCCCACATCGGGGGCGACGCCGAAGGCGCTGGTGACCGCCCCCCGCAGGCCCACCTCCTCCTGGACGGTGGCCACCACCACCACGTCCACCTGGTGGCGCCGGCGGGCCAGCTCCTGGAGCGCGTGGTACGCGGCCGCGCAACTGGCCCGGTTGTCGAAGGCCTTCCCCGCCATCCGCCCGCCCAGGAGCTGGACGGCCCGCTGCTCCCGGACCACCAGGTCCCCCGGCTCCACCAGGGCCCGGACCCGCTCCTCGGGCAGGCCCACGTCTACGAAGAGATCCTTCATGGGCACGGGCCGGGTCATCTCCTCATCGGTGGTCAGGTGGGGCGGCAGCATGCCCAGGTACCCCACCAGCTCCCGCCGTCCCAAGACCCGGACCCGGTGGGCGAGCACGTTCCGAACGTCGATCCCCCCCACGGGGGCCACCCGGAGGAAGCCCCCCTGCTCGATGGAGAGGACCATGAAGCCGATCTCATCCATGTGGGTGGCGATCATCACCCGGGGGCGGGGCTTTGGCCCCTCGCCCGCCTTCAGGGCGATGACGTTCCCCAGGGGATCCGTCCGGATCTCATCAACCAGTGGAGCCCATGCCTCCCGGATCCGGGCCGCCACCGGGCCTTCATGGCCCGAAATGCCGGGCAGCTCCGAGATGGTTTCCAAGAATTGGGCTGCCGTCACCCGCCGCTCACCTCCAAACGCTCCAAAAGGTCCCCCAGCGCCCTCACCGGCTCCTCCGGCGCCTCCCAGAGCAGCCCATGGCCCCGGCCAGGCACCACCCGGAGCCGGGCTCCAGGGATGGCCCCGGCCAGGCGGGCCCCTTCGTCGGGCGGCGTCACCCGATCTTCACTCCCCACCAAGACCCATGCCGGCACGGCCAGATCATCGAGGCGACCCCGTCCGTCGAAGGCGAGGGCCGACCGGACCAGGGCCCGGAAGACCTCCGGGTGGGGATGGCCCCGGGAGCGGGCCAATCCCTGCTGGAACCGCCCGATGGCCCCGGGCGCCGACCGGTAGAAGCCGGGAGGGAAGGTCCAGAGATGGACCTCCCGGTAGAAGAGTTCCAACGAAACGCGTCCGTACAACTCGCCCCAGAGACGCAAGAGTTCATTCCGGTGGGGGTCGGGCGCGAGCCACGTGGAGATCAAGAGCAGCCCCCGGACCCGCTGGGGCGCTTGGTGGGCCATGGCCTGGACCACCGTGCCGCCCCAGGAGACCCCCACCAGGACCGCCCGGGCGACACCCAGGCCGTCCAGCAGCCGCCAGGCATCGGCGGCCGCGTCCTCCACCGTGTAGCCGTCCGGGGGCCGGTCGCTGGCCCCCAGGCCCCGGGGATCGTAGAGAATGGCCCGGCACGGGGGCATGGCCCGCCGCAGGTGGTTGAAGGCCGCATGGGTGCCCCCCAAGGGAGGCACCCAGAGGACGGGCTCGCCCTCCCCTTCCTGGCGGAAGGCGAGCCGAAGATCACCCACATCGAGCCGTTCCAGGACGACGCCTCCTTGCCGGGCTGCCGTGCCCCAGCCGACCCTGGCTCAGGCCAGGGGGACGGCCAGCCCGCCGTCGACGAGGATGGTCTGGCCGGTGATGTAGCTAGCCGCGTCGGACAGCAGGAAGGCGGCCACCCGCCCCAGTTCGGCCGGATCCCCGTAGCGGCCCAGGGGGATGGCCGACGCCGACTGTGCCCGGACCGCCTCCACCGACGTGCCCGCCTGCTCGGCCTTGATCTGGTCCAGCTCCTGGACCCGTTCGGTGTCCAGCCGGCCCGGAGCCAGGCAGTTGATCCGGATCCGGGGCGCCAGCTCCTGGGAGAGGGTCTTGGCCAGCCCGGCCACCGCCGGCCGGAAGGCGTTGGAGAGGATCAGCCCGGGCAGGGGCTGTTTCACCGACATGGAGGTGACGATGGCGATGGCGCCGCCCTCGGCCTCCAGGTAGGGCCGGGCCGCCCGGATGGCCCGGACCACGCTCATCAGGTTGAGCTGGAAGGCGTGCTCCCACGCCCCGTCGTCCAACTGGTCGAACCGGCCGGCGGGCGGCCCGCCCGCGTTGCAGACCAGGAGGTGGAGCCCCCCAAGGGCCTCGGCCGACTCCCGGATGAAGGCCTCCAGGGCCTCCTTCTGGGTGACGTCCACCGCCCGGTGGAGGGGCCGGCAGCCCGTTTCGGCCGCGATCAGGTCGGCCGCCTCCGCGATGCGCTGCTCATCCCGGCTCGCGATGGCCAGGTCCGCCCCCTCCCGGGCCAGCTCCATGGCGATGGCCCGCCCCAACCCCCGGCTGGCAGCCAGCACCACACCCTTCCGTCCCTGAAGCCCTAGGTCCATGGGCACATCCTCCTTCCAGCCCACCAGGGCCGATGATCCACGGGCCGATGATCAGCCGTCGGGGCTCGCCGGCTGGATCAGGCTGGGCGCCGCCTCATCCTGGAGGGCCGCGGGCGCCGGCTCGCTGGCCGCCGCCGAGGCGGGCACCAGGAGCTGGAGAGCCGCTGGGTGAACCTCGAAGTGGGCCGGGAGCCCGCTGAAGACCTCACCGTCCGCCTGCAGGTGGAGGGGGGCGTCGGAGTCGATGATCACCCGCCGGCCCGCGAGGACCCGGACCTTCGGGTGGGTGACGTGGTTCCCTGAAAAGGCCCGGGGCAGCACCCGCAGGACCTCCAGGTGGGAGAAGTCGCCCACCACCACCACCTCGAAGAGGCCGTCGTCCGCCCGGGCGCCGGGGCAGATCCGGATACCGCCCCCGAAGTGGGGCAGGTTCCCCACCGCAGTGAGGAAGCACCGCTCCTCCAGGCGGGTGTCGTCCACCTGGATCCGCATGGGCTGGCTCCGGTAGGTGAAGAGCTTGACGGCCAGGGAGACCATGTAGGTGAAGGTTCCTGCGATGAGGGTGGGCATCTTGTCGGCCAGGTAGGCCACTTCCGCATCGAAGCCCACCCCCGTGGCGTTGAGGAAGAAGCGCCCGTTCACCTCGCCCAGATCCAGGGAGCGGAGGCGGGGCTCCCGGAGCATCCGGGCCCACTGGTCCACCCGCCGGGGCAGCCCCACGTTCCGGGCAAAGTCGTTGCCGGTGCCCGCAGGCAGCTGGCCGAAGGCGGGCCGGCGGTGCGGAGGGAGCTGCATGAGGCCGTTTACCGTCTCATTGGCCGTCCCATCACCGCCCACCGCAACCACCAGGGGGTACCCTTCCTGGGCGGCCTCCACCGCCAGCTCGCTCGCGTGACCCAGGCCCTTGGTGAACCGGCCGGCCAAAGGGGCGCCCACCAGCTCCTGCAGGCGCCTCCAGGCCCGCATGGCCCGCCCGGAGCCCGCCGAAGGATTGACGATGAAGAAGGTTTCCATAGGCCCACGCTCCTCCGAGCCGGCGCTCTGCGGCGGCGCCGCGGCGTCGACTCCCAGCCCCGCCATCTCCCTCCAGCCGGCCCAGGTAGGACTTGCCCCGCTCCGGCTGGAACCAACTCAGAGGCTAGGGTTCGTCAGTTCACTCCGTTTTCCTGGGTGGGATGGGTTTGGGCTCCCCGAAGCACCAGTACGACCTGGCGCTGGCCTTGGGCGGCGGCGCGCTCCGCGGCGTGGCCCACGTGGGCGTCCTCCAAGTCTTGCACGAGCACGGGATCTTCCCGTCCCTCGTCACCGGCACCTCCGCCGGCAGCCTGGTGGGCGCCTTCTACGCCGCAGGAGTCGACCCCTACCAGATGGCGGAGCTGACCTACTCCCTGTCCGCCGACATCCTGGTCGACACGGAGATGGGGCCCCTCTCCTTCCTCCTCCTGGGACAGCGCATGGCCCTCGAGCTCGTCCGCCGCACCGCCCGCACCCCCAGCGGGATCGCCGCCGGGCGCCGCCTGGAAGCCTGGATCCGGGAGAACCTGCCCGTGCCCAAACTGGATCAGCTTTCCTTACCTTTCGCGGCGGTGGCCGTCGACATACGCTCGGGCGAACGGGTGATCATGGCCTCCAGCCACCTCCTGCCCGACCAGCCGCCGGCGGGGACCGCCTTCCTCACCGAGGAGGAGACGGATGTGGCCGCCGCGGTCCGGGCCAGCTCCTCCATCCCCTGGTTGTACATGCCCAAACGGCTGGGGGGCAGGATCCTGGTGGACGGCGCGGTCTGCGAGCCCGTCCCCGCGCCCACGGCGCGGCTTCTGGGCGCGCAGAAGGTAGTCGCCGTGGACCTCACCCCCACCTCCCAACAGCCAGAGGAGGTTCAGGGCCTCACCCGGATCCTGGGACGGGTGCTGGCCATCGGCGAGGGGGTCATCACCCGCCTCCAGCTGGAACGGGACGCCGATCTGGTCATCCACCCCGTCCTGCGGGACGGCCCCATGACCGACGCCTCCCTCATCCCCGAGTACCTCCACGCCGGCCGGGTGGCGGCCATGGCCGCGCTTCCCGCCCTGGAGGAGCTCCTCCGGCGGCCCGTGAAGAAGCGCCGCTGGTTCCTCTTCGGCCGCTAAGCCTTCACCCGACCGTCCTCACACCGTGAGGTCCTCGCCCCCGTCGGGGTCGGCATCGTCGTCCTCGTCGATCCAGTGGTCGTAGATGAGGCGGGAAGCCCGGGCCACCACCCGCTCGCCCTCGTTGTGGAAGGTGAAGCCCCGGTCCTGGGCGTCTTTGGTCATCACCGCGATGGCGTAGGCACCGGCGGGCGTGGTGATGATCCCCACATCGTGGCGGACGCCGGCGATGGAGCCGCTCTTGGACGCGATCCTGAGCCGCGCGGTGCCCGCTTCCACCGCGTCCAGGTCGTAGCCCAGTTCCCGGCCCAAGAGGGAGAAGTGCTGGCGCCCCAAGATGGCCAGCACCTCCCGCCGGCTTGCCTCCGAGAGGATCTGCCCCCGGTGGAGGGCGGTCAAGAGGTCGACCATGTCGGCGGGAGAGACGGTGGAGCGCCGGCCCTCCCGCTGGGCGGGCGTCTGGCGCTCCGGGGGCGCCATGAGGGGGCCGGCCAGGAAGGTCTGCTCCAAACCCCAGGACCGGGCCGAAGCATTGACCGCCTCCAGCCCCACCCGGTCGATGACCATGTTGGTGGCCGTGTTGTCGCTGACCACAATCATCAAGGTGAGGAGGTCCCGCAGGGTGAGGGCCGCCCCCGGCTCCAGCTCCTTGAGCACGCCGCTGCCGCCCACCCGGTCCTCGGCCCGCAAAGGGATCCGTTCCGACAGGTCGAGGCGGCCCTCATCCACCTGCCGGTACGCCTCCACCAGGATGGGCAGCTTGATCACGCTGGCCGCGGGAAAGGTCTCGCCGGCCCGGTAGGCGATGGCCGGCCGGCGGGCGGGCTGGCCCGCCAGGCCCCGCGCCGCGACGGCGAGGGTCCCACTGAACTCCTGATCCAGCTTGCGGAGGGCATCGTGGATGCTCCCCTCCATGGAGCTCCCTCCTTCCAGGTTTTAGCTCCCCTCGCCATCACCGGCGGCTGGCCCTAGCGACGGCTGGCGGTCACCTGCGGCCAGAGGCGGTCGATCTGCGTCTCGAACTCGGCCCGGAGCATGGCCCGGGTGGCTTCGGGGACGAAGGCGGCCTCCACCCCGTTCAGGGCCAGCTGGGCCAGCTCTTCGGGGGTCAGGTGGAAGGTCTGGGCCGCCCGTACCCACTCGCCGGCCAGGTCGATCTGGGAGACTCCGGGATCGTCGGAGTTGAGGGTGACGGGCACCCCCGCCTCTAGGAAGCGGCGGAAGGGATGCTCCTCCAGCCGGGCGACCACCCCCGTGTGGAGGTTGCTGGTGAGGCAGACCTCCACCCAGATCTGGTGCTCCCTCAGGTAATCCAGCAGGGCCGGATCCTGCACCGCGCTGGTGGCATGGCCCAGCCGCCGGGCGCCCAGCTCCCGGACCGCGGTCCAAATGCTCTCGGGCCCGGCCCCTTCCCCGGCGTGGACGGTGATGGCCAGCCCCGCCTCCTGGGCCTCCCGGAAGATCCCCCCGTACGCCGCGGTGGGATGGAGCGACTCATCCCCCGCCAGGTCGATCCCTGCCACCCCGTGCTCCCGGTACCGGAGGGCCAGCTGGACCACCTGCCGGTTCTCCTCTTCCGGACGGCCCCGCAGGGCCACCAGGATCAGGCGGGAGAGAATGGGAATCTGCCTGGCCGCCTCCTTCATGCCGTCCAGGATCGCCTCCACCACCGCCTCGGGGGCGAGGCCCCCCTGGGTGTGGAGCCAGGGCGCGGCCCGGAGCTCCACGTACCGGACGCCGGCCTGGACCGCGTCCTCCAGGGCCTCCCGGGTGATCCGGCGGAGGGCCGGGGCCGTTTGGGTGACCCGGTTGATGACGGGGAAGCGGCTGAGGAACTGGGTGAGGCTCCCCGCCCCATCACCCACGGTGATGGCGGCCCGCACCTCCTCCAGGGTAAGCGCCTCCTGGCCCGGCAGCTCCCGGGCCAGCTCCAGGTAGGTCTCGGGCCGGACGCTCCCGTCCAGGTGGAGGTGGAGGTCCGCCTTGGGCCAGGCCCGCAGGACGTCGGGCGCGGTTTGGGGCTCCGTTCCCTGGCTCATGGCCACCCTCCTCCATGGCGAAACCGGGGCCGCTGGGGGCGGCCCCGGCCTGTTCCCGTCGGTTCGGCGGAGCTTCTACGACCGCCCCGCCATCTCCTGCATCTCAGGATGCTGGGCGGCCCGCTCCAGCTCCTGCGCGTCCATGACGGCCACGCAGGCGATGTTGACGATGTCGTCCACGTCGTCGCCCCGCTGGAGGACGTGGACCGACTTGCCGGTCCCCATGAGGATGGGCCCGATGGCCTGGGCGCCCCCCAGACGCTGGAGCAGCTTGTAGGCGATGTTGGCCGAGGCCAGGTCGGGGAAGACCAAGACGTTGGCGCCCCCCTGGAGGACGGAGAAGGGGTACTCCTGCTCCAGGATCTCGGGAACCACGGCCGTATCCGCCTGCATCTCGCCGTCGATGATCAGGTCGGGCCGCCGCTCCCGGACCAGCTCCACCGCCCGGCGGACCTTCTCCGTCTGGGGATGGATGGTGGACCCGAAGTTGGAGAAGGAGAGCATGGCCACCCGCGGCTCGATGCCGAACATGCGTACCCGCTCGGCGGCCATGATGGCGATCTCCGCCAGCTCTTCGGCGGTGGGCTCGATGTTGACGGTGGGGTCGGTGAAGAAGTAGACCTTGTCGTCGAAGACCATCAGGTAGAGCCCGGCCACCTTGGTGACCCCCGGCCGCATGCGGAGCACCTGCAGGGCCGGCCGGAGCACCTCGGGGTAGTGGTAGGTGAGGCCGGCGACGAAGGCGTCCGCATCCCCCATGGCCACCATCAGGGGCCCAAAGACATTCCCTTGACGGACCAGCTTCCGGGCCTCCCGCAAGGTGACCCCCTTGCGCTGGCGCATCTCCCAGTAGCGGTGCACGTACTCCTCGAAGCGGGGGTGCGCCTCGGGGCTGATGACGGTCAGCTGGCCGTTGACCCCCAGCTTCTGGGCGAGGCTCGTCACCCGGTCGGGATCACCCAGGAGGATGGGCTGGGCCAAGCCCTCGTCCCGCAAGCGGGCCGCCGCCCGGATGATCTTGGGCTCCTCCCCTTCGGAGAAGACGACCCGCTTGGGATCCTGCTGAGCCCGGCTCATGATGAAGTGCTTCACCTCCCGGGCCTTCCCGAACCGGCGGGCCAGCCGCTCCCGGTACTCGTCCAGATCAATCTGGATCCGAGCCGCGCCCGAGGCCATGGCCGCCTGGGCCACCGCCGGGGCCACCCAGGTGAGGACCCGGGGATCGAGGGCCTTGGGGATCAGGTAGTCGGGCCCGAACTGGAGCCGCTCCAGCCCGTACGCCCGCAGGACCGTGTCGGGCACCTCTTGGCGAGCCAGCTCCGCCAGGGCCTTGGCGGCCGCCACCTTCATCTCGTCATTGATGGCCCGGGCCCGCACGTCCAGAGCCCCCCGGAAGATGTAGGGGAAGCCCAAGACGTTGTTCACCTGGTTGGGATAGTCGCTCCGGCCGGTGGCCACCAGCGCGTCGGGCCGAGCCTCCTTGGCCACCTCATAGGGGATCTCCGGATCGGGGTTGGCCAGGGGCATGATGAGCGGCCGCTCGGCCATGGTCTTCACCATCTCGGCGCTGACCACGTTGGCCACCGAGAGCCCCACGAAGACGTCGGCCCCCTCCAGCGCCTCTGCCAGGGTCCGCCGGTTGGTCTCCCGGGCGTAGGCCTCCTTGTAGGGGTTCATGCCCTCGGTCCGCCCCCGGTAGAGGACCCCCTTGGAGTCGCACATGAGGATCTTCTCCGGGTCCACGCCCAGGAGCACAAAGAAGTCCGCGGTGGCGATGGCCGAGGCGCCGGCGCCGTTGATCACCACCCGCACCTCGTCCATGCGCTTGCCCACCAGGTGGAGCCCATTGATCAAGGCGGCGCCGCTGATGATGGCGGTGCCGTGCTGGTCATCGTGGAAGACGGGGATGCTCAGCTCCTGCTGGAGGCGCCGCTCGATCTCGAAGCACTCAGGCGCCTTGATGTCCTCCAGGTTGATCCCGCCGAAGGTGGGCTCCAGCGCCTTGATGATGCGGACCATCTCATCGGGATCGGTGGCGTTGATCTCCAGGTCGAAGACGTCAATGTCAGCAAACCGCTTAAAGAGGACCCCCTTCCCCTCCATCACAGGCTTGGCCGCCAGGGCCCCCACATCGCCCAGGCCCAACACCGCGGTCCCATTGGAGATGACGGCCACCAGGTTCCCCCGGGCCGTGTACTCGTAGGCCGCATCGGGGTTCTGGGCAATCTCCCGAACGGGCTCGGCGACGCCGGGTGAGTAGGCTAAGGAGAGATCCCGCTGGGTGTCACAGGGCTTGGTCACCCGGAGCTCGATCTTGCCCGGGCGCCCTTTGGCATGGTACTCCAGGGCATCTTCCCGTTTGATCGCCATCGCACGTCCCCCCTCGCCAGTGCCACAAAGCAAGGATAACCCCCATTACTCTTCTCAACGGGTATACAGGATTCCTTTGGGGGGCCTGCCGGCCCCCGCCATTGACGGGAGGCGGATGGCAAGCCTATGCTGGCTTGGGCGATGCTGCCCGAGGAGGGTGGACCATGCCCCCAACGGACCTGTCCGGGCGGTCCGAAGGCCTGGTGTACCGCCTGCTCCAGTTCGACCAGCTCCCATCCACCAATGATCACCTGCGGCAGCTGAGCCGGGAGGGCGCCCCCGAGGGGACGGTCGTCCTCGCCGACCACCAGACCGCGGGCCGGGGGCGGCGGGGGCGCTCGTGGGCCTCACCGCCGGGGGTGGGGCTTTGGTTTTCCGTGCTCCTTCGGCCCTCCCGCCCCGCCCGGGAGGCTCCCCTCTGGGCCCTGCTGGCGGCCGCCGCCGTCCGGGCGGCGGTCCACGAGGTGGCGGGGGTGGCCGCCCAGGTTAAGTGGCCCAACGACGTGGTGGTGGCAGGGGCCAAGTTGGCCGGGATCCTGGCTGAGATGGCGGGCCCGGCGGCCCGCCCAGCGGTGATTGTCGGGATCGGCCTCAACGTCAACCAAGAGGAAGGGGATTTTCCTCCCGAGCTGCGGGGCCGGGCCACCTCGGTGCGCCTCAGCGTGGGCCGTCCCCTTCCCCGGGAAACCCTCCTCCACCCCATCTTGCGCCACCTGGCCACCCGCTACCGGCAGGCCCTGCGGGGAGGTTTTGCCCCCCTGCTGGACGAGGTGACCCACCATTCGGCCACGGTGGGCCGGTGGGTGGCGGTCACCGAGGCAGAGGGGGTCTGGACGGGCCTGGCTGTTGGCCTGGCCCCCGACGGCGCGCTCCTGGTCCGGCCGGAAGGAACCGGGCCCGCGGTGGCCGTCTACGCAGCAGACGTCTCCATCCGGCCGGCCCCCTCCCCGGCGAAAGGCGGCCCCCGCTTATGAGGGATCCCGTCCTCCTCCAGGCCGTTGACGTCACCTGCCGCTACCCGGGACGGGCCCAAGGGCGCCCTGCCCTGGACCGGCTCTCCCTCACCCTGGCCCGGGGCGAGTGGGTGGCGGTGGCCGGTCCCAACGGTTCGGGCAAGTCCACCCTGGCCCGGGTGCTGGCCGGATTGATCCCCTACCAGGAGGGGGAGCTCTGGTTGAACGGCCAGCGGCTCACCCCTCAGGCCTACGACGTCCGGACCCGGGTCGGGCTGGTCTTCCAGGATCCCGCCAGCCAGGTGGTGGGCGCCACGGTGGAAGAGGATGTGGCCTTCGGGCCGGAAAACCTGGGCCTGCCTCCCTCGGAGATCCGCCGCCGGGTGGAGGAGGCCCTGGCCCTGGTGGGCCTGGCCGCCATGCGGCACCGGCCCACCCGATCCCTCTCCGGGGGCCAGCGCCAGCGTCTGGCCATGGCCGGGGCCCTCGCCATGGAGCCCGATCTCTTGATCCTGGATGAGCCCACGGCCATGCTGGACCCCCGGGGGCAGGAGGAGGTGCTGGCCGCCGTCCGGCGCCTCAACCGCCGCAAGAAGACGGCGGTGCTCTGGATCACCCATCGCCTGGAGGAGACCCTCCTGGCCCACCGGCTCCTCATCCTGCAGCGGGGCCAGGTGGTGGCCGCCGGCCCTCCGGCCCCGCTGCTGGCCGGGCGGCAGGGCCCGGTGGAATCGTGGGGGCTCCGGCCCCCGGAGGTGATCCGCCTGGCAGGGGCCCTCCGTCGGCAAGGCCTCCCCGTGCCCGAGGAGGCCGCCACCCTCCAGGCCCTCACCGAGACCGTCCTCCAGGCCTGGCGCGCTGGGGGGATGGGCCGGTGATCGAAGCCCGGGGGATCAGCCACACCTTCCCCGGCGGGGTGGTCGCCCTCCGGGGGGTGGACCTCACCCTCAGGCCCGGTGAGGCGGTGGCCCTGATGGGCGAGACGGGGGCGGGCAAGTCCACCCTGGCCCAGATCCTGGCCGGCTTGCTCCGCCCCTCGGTGGGCCAGGTGCGGTGGGCGGGCCGCCCCGGGCCCGCCGGCCCATGGGCGCCCGCGGGTGAGGGGCTGCGGGTGGCCTACCTGTTCCAAGAGGCGGAGCATCAGCTCTTTGAGCCGACGGTCTGGGAGGATGTGGCCTTCGGGCCCCGGCAACTGGGCCTCCCCGGGGAGGTGGTCCAGGCCCGGGTGGAGGAGGCCTTGGCCCTGGTCGGCCTCGATCCCGAGGCCATCGGCGGCCGCTCGCCCTTCACCCTCTCGGGCGGCGAGCAGCGCCGGGCGGCCCTGGCGGGCCTGCTGGCCACCGATCCTCATGTCCTCATCCTGGATGAGCCGACAACAGGTCTCGATCCGGCGGGGGTGGAGGGGCTGATCCGGCTCCTCCACCGGCTCCACCGGGAGGGCATGGGGCTGGTGGTCATCACCCACAGCCTGGAAGAGGTGGCCGGTTGGGCCGAGCGGCTGCTCATCCTCCACCAAGGCCGGTTGGTGGTGGATGAGCCTTTGGCCCAGGCGGTCCAACGGCCTGAAGAGCTGGCCCGCTGGGGGGTGGAGCCGCCCGCCACCCTCCGCCTGGCCAGCCGGCTCCGGGCCCGGGGCCTGCCCGTCCCCCTGGGCGTCACCGACCCCGACGCCCTTGCCCGGGCCATCGCCCACCTGCTGGACCGGGGCCAGGCCGCCCCCCCCGGTCGAGTAGGAGGCCCGCCCGGTTCTGACCAATACTGATCTCTGAACGGGAATCAGGTTTCGAGGAGGGATGGGAATGATCGCTGCCTGCATCATGGCCGGCGGCCAGGGGGAGCGTTTCTGGCCCGCCAGCCGGCGCGCCCGGCCCAAGCAGTTCCTGCCGCTCTTGGACGGGCGGAGCCCCCTTCAGGAGACGGTGGCCCGCTTGGATTCCCTGGTGCCCCCGGAGCACACCTACGTGGTGACCACCGAGGCGTACGCGGACCAGGTGATGGAACAGCTCCCCCAGCTGCCTGCCCAGAACGTGATTCTGGAGCCCGTGGGCCGGAACACCGCGGCCTGCATCGGGCTGGCCGCCGTCGTCATGGCCCAGCGGCTGGGACGGGACGCCACCATGGTCGTCCTCCCTTCGGACCACTGGGTCCGGCCGGTGAAGGCCTTCCAGCAGGTGTTGGCCAGCGCCATCAAGGCCGCCCAGTCGGACCGCTGGCTGGTCACCCTGGGCATCCGGCCCAGCCGGCCGGAGACGGGCTACGGGTACATCCGGCACAGCCACGAACGGCTCACCTTCGAGGGACTGCCTGCCCACCCGGTGGAAGCCTTCGTGGAGAAGCCCGACCGGGCCCGGGCCCAGCGGTACCTCTCGGACGGCAACTACCTGTGGAACGCGGGGATCTTCATCTGGCAGGTGGGCGTCATCCTGGAGGAGCTCCGCCAGCACATGCCCCAAGTCTACGAGCCCTTGGCGGCCCTTCAAGACCAGGTGGACACCCCCCAGTTCTGGACGGCCGTCCGCCGGATCTACCCCAGCCTCCCCTCCATCTCCATCGACTACGGCGTGATGGAGCGGGCCCGGCGCATCCTGGTCTTCCCCTGCAGCTTCGCTTGGGACGACCTGGGCAGCTGGCCTGCACTGGCCAGGGTCTTCCCGACCGACGCGGCGGGCAACCTAACCCGCGGAAAGGTGGTGCTTGAGGACGTCGGCGGCTCCATCGTGCACTCGAGCGGGAAGCTGATCGCCGCCCTGGGTGTGCAAGATCTGGTCATCGTCGAGACCGAGGATGCCATCCTGGTCTGCGATCGAGCGCGTGCCCAGGAGTTGCGCCGCCTGGTGGGACGAATCGCCGAGGAAGGGTACACCGCGTACCTGTGAACCTCGTCCGGATGGAAGCCTGGGCAAGGAGGGCCGTTTGTCTCCCGAGGGACCATCTGGTACAATGAGCCCCGCGGGTACAAACGGACCCAGCGCCTCTCCAACCGGCTTATTCTTCCCCCAACGTCCTCCCAAAGGTGGGGAGGTTCATCGCTCTCAGGAACGGTCTCCACGTCGGTCGATGGTTGGAGGTCACACCGACGCGGCGCGGGGTCCGGTCGCTCCGGGAGCGTCGTCTCCGACCAGGATGCTCCCCGCCAGAGCGGTATCTCGCGAAAGGAGCCAACCGTATGGCGCAATCTGTCTGTTTTGTCAGTACCTATCCCCCAAGGCAATGCGGGATCGCCAGCTTCACCCGCGACCTGATCCAGGGTCTGGAGCAGGCGGCGGGGAAGGCCCTGGCGATCCGGGTGCTTGCCATGGGGGACGGTCATGCCTACACCTACCCAGACGAGGTACTCCGGGAGATTCCCGAAGACGAACCGCAAGCCTACGTTGAAGCAGCGCAGCTGGCCAATGAGACCAGCGATGTGGTCTGCATTCAGCACGAATATGGGATCTTCGGGGGGGAGGCGGGCGAGCACATCCTCGGCTTGGCCCGTGCATTGGAACGGCCCCTGATCACCACCCTTCACACTGTGCTTCCTGATCCGTCCCGTCAGGAACTCCGCGTCTTGCAGGAACTGGCCCACCGGTCCGAGAGGGTGGTGGTGATGAGCCGTGCGGCCATCCCCATCCTGAGCCAGCGCTACGGCATCCCCGTTAGCAAGATCCGGCTCATTCGTCACGGTGCCCCCCACCTGCCCGTCGATCCCCAGGCGAAGACCAAGCTGGGGCTCGAAGACCGGGTGGTGATGAGCACCTTCGGCTTCATTGGGCCGGGGAAGGGCCTGGAGTATGCCATCGACACCGTCGCTCGCCTGGCGGAAGACCATCCCAAGCTGCTCTACCTGATCTTGGGGCGGGTCCACCCCCGGCTGGAGCAGGGGCAGGGGCCGGCGTACCGCCGGGGGCTGGAGGAGCGGGTTCAGGCCCTTGACCTGGGCGATCACGTCCGCTTCGTCGACCGGTACCTGAGCCTGGAAGAGCTGAGCCTGTACCTCTCGGCGACGGACATCTACTTCACCCCCTACCCGGGCCGGAACCAGATCTCCAGCGGGACTCTGACCTTTGCGCTGGCCACAGGGCGGGCCATCGTCTCCACGCCCTACCTCTACGCGCAGGATGTGCTGGGGGGCGGCCGCGGGTTGCTGGTCCCCTTCTCGGACCCCGACGCCATGGCGGCCGGCATCCGGCGGCTCCTGGAAGAGCCGGGGCTGCTCACCACCCTGCAGCGGCGGGCCCAGGCCTTTGCCAGGCAACTCCCCTGGGCCACGGTGGCTCGCCAGTACGTGGAGCTCTTCCGTGAGATGACCGAACCGGCCCGGGCTCGGGCCCGCCGGAGGCTGGGCCACGGGCCCAAAGTCGTCACGCCGTGGGGAACCAAGCCGGCCCGAGTGGCCATGGCAGAGGAGGGGAAGGTCCATGGCGGGCGTGCAGGACGATCTCATGGCCTGGCCGCCCGTTAAGCTCGACCACCTGAAGCGCTTGACCGACGACACGGGACTGTTGGAACACAGCCTGGGGGCGGTGCCCAACCCCCTGGAAGGGTACACGGTCGACGACAACGCGCGGGCTTTGGCCGTGGTGGCCCGGCTGGCCCGGTGCGGGTACGACGAGGTCACCTCCTTGGCCACCCGGTATCTGAGCTTTCTGCTCTACGCCGTCCTGCCCGACGGCCGGTTCCGCAACGACATCGCCTACGACCGGACCTACGACGACGAGATCGGGCCGGACGACACCCAAGGCCGGGTGGCGTGGGGTCTGGCGGAGGCGCTCCTCGCCTTCAGCGGGACCCCCCTGGAGGTGGCGGCTCGCCGCCTCTTCACCGGGCTGGGCCCCCACCTCCCCCGCCTGACCGCGCCCCGGGGCCAGGCCTACGCGCTTATCGGCCTCGCCGACCTGGCCCGGAGCCGCCACCCGGAGGCTCCCCTGGCCCGGGAGCTCCTCCGGCCCCTGGGCGAGAGCCTGGCGGCCCGCTACGAGGCGAGCCGCACCCCCACCTGGCGCTGGTTTGAGGAGCGGCTCACCTACGACAACGCGCGGCTCTCCCAGGCGCTCCTCAAGGCGTCCCGGGCCGCGCGGGAGCCCCGCTGGGGCTACCTGGCTCTGGAGAGCCTCTCCTTCCTCTGGCAGCTCCTCTGGCGGGGGGATTACCTGGAGCTGGTGGGGAACCGGGGCTGGTACGAAGAGGGCGGCACCCTGGCCCGCTTCGACCAGCAGCCCTTGGATGCCGCCGCCATGGTCGAGGCGTGCCTGGCCGCCTACGAGCTGACAGGGAAGAACCGGTGGTACACCCGGGCCCGTCAGGCCTTCCAGTGGTTTTTGGGGCGGAACGCCATCGGCCAGCCCCTCTACGATCCGGAGACGGGCGGCTGCTGCGACGGCCTCCAGCCCGACCGGGTGAACGCCAACCAGGGGGCCGAATCGACCCTCTCCTACCTCCTGGCTCGCCTGGCGCTGGAGAAGGCCGCTTCCGCCCGGCGGGTCACCGCCTGAGGAGGGCCTGAGGATCCCTGGTCTGGGGAGCCGGCGGCCAGACGGCGTGTCCGGCTCCCCGGGCCTCCAGATACCGCTCCATCGCCTCGGCCGCCCGGCGCGCCCCGGCGATGGCGTGGATCACCGTCTTGGCGCCCGTGACGCAATCCCCGGCAGCGAACACGCCGGGCCGGCTGGTCGCCCCCGTCGCCTCGTCCACCACCAAACCGCCCCACGAGGTGGTGGCCAGGCCCCCGCGTGCCGCGAGTTCCCGCTCCGGTGCGTAGCCCACCGCCACGATCACCGTGTCCACCGGCATCTGGAACTCACTGCCCGGCACCGGCACAGGCCGGGGCCGTCCCGACCCATCAGGCGGGCCCAGCTCCATCCGGATTAGCTCCATCGCCCGCAGCCGGCCCGCCTCATCCCCCAGGAACCGGACGGGAGTGACCAGATACTGGAACCGGACCCCCTCCGTCTTGGCATGGTCGATTTCAACGGGCCGGGAAGGGCTCTGGGCCTCATCCAGCCGGTAGACGACGGTCACCTCGTCCGCGCCCAGCCGCCGGGCGGTCCGGGCCGCATCCATGGCCGTGTTCCCCGCGCCCACCACCGCCACCCGCCGGCCCACCCGGGGCGGGCTCATCTCCTCGGCGGGGAGGCGATCGGCCAGCCGGTCGGCCATCTGGGAGGCCTGGACCCGCATGAGGAACTCCTTGGCCGTCCAGACGCCCTCCAGCTCCTCGCCGGGAATCCCCAGGGTGGCCGGCTCGTTGGCTCCAGTGCCCACGAAGACCGCGTCGTAGGTCTGGAGGAGCTCATCCAGGGTCAGGTCCCGGCCCACCCGGACCCCGGTGCGGAACTCCACCCCCAGGGCTTCCAGCCGCGCCACCTCCCGGTCGATCACCTGCTGGGGGAGGACGTACTCGGGGATGCCGTAGGCCATCACGCCCCCCGGGAGGGCCCAGGCCTCAAAGACCGTCACCGGGTACCCTTTGCGGGCGAGGAAGTGGCTGACGGCCAGGCCGGCCGGGCCGGCCCCCACCACCGCCACCCGCTGCGCCCGAGGGCGGTATTCTGTATCCACCAACTGAAGAAGGTCCAGGTTCTCCGCGGCCCAGTCGGCGATGAACCGCTCCAAAGCTCCAATCCGGATGGGATCGCCCCGCTCCCCCATGACGCAGAAGCCCTCGCACTGGAGCTCCCACGCGCAGACTCGGCCCGTGCACGAGGGCAGGGCGTTCCGGGTCCAATCGAGCTCGATGGCGCCGGCCAGATCCCCTTCGGCGAGGAGGTCGATGAAGTCGCGGATGGGATTGCCGTTGGGGCACCCGTCCTGGCAGGCGGGCGAGGGGCACTGGAGGCACCGCTGGGCCTCCAGGACCGCCTCTTCGTAGGTGTACCCTTGGTTGACCTCAGCAAAGGTGGCCAGCCGCGCCTCCAGCGGCAGCTGGCGGAGCGGGACCTGATCCCACCGATAGGTCTGCCCCATGGACGCGCCTCCTCATCGCGGCCGGCCCCGCCGGCCCGCGTCATCCTGCCCGGCGGGCGGGCCCGGCCCCAGGGCCCCCGCCTCAGGCGAGCCCCGTCAGCTCCAGGGCCATGGCCACCGCCACCACCAAGGCGAGGGCGACCACCACCGCCACCGGCGCCTGGGGATCCACCCGCTTCAGGAGTTCCGGCGCAAAGAGGGCGACCAGGCCGATCACCAGCGCCCCGGCCAAGACGACGATGACGCTTGCCACCAACGCAGCCACGAAAGCCGGAACAGGCATCTACCCTGCCTCCCGACGCGGGAGGGCTGGCCCGGCCGCCAGCCTCCCGGCAATGGTTCCGATCCTTATTTCGGCTTGAAACCGGGGGAACCTTCCCGAAGGGGCCCCTTCCCTCGGCAGAGCGCCGGCCGGGGGAGGGGCCTTCAGGCGTTCCAGGAGCTGGGGCCCAGATCCTCAGCCGAACCGGCCCGTGATGTACGCCTCCGTCTGCTCGTTGGCCGGGTTGGTGAAGAGCTGCTCCGTCGGCCCGAACTCGATGAGTCGGCCCAGGAGGAAGAAGGCGGTGTGCTGGGAGACCCGGGTCGCCTGCTGGATGTTGTGGGTGACCAGGACCACCGTGTACCGTTGGGCCAGCTCCATGATGGTCTCCTCCACCTTGGCGGTGGAGATGGGATCCAACGAGGAGCAGGGCTCGTCGAGGAGGATCACCTCCGGCTCCACGGCCAGGGCCCGGGCGATGCAGAGCCGCTGCTGCTGCCCGCCCGAAAGGTTCAAAGGCGAGTCGCGGAGCCGGTCCTTCACCTCATCCCAGAGGCCCGCCTGCCGCAGGCTCCGCTCCGCGAGGCTTTCCAGATCCCGGGGCCTCCCGGGCAGGAGGGTGTACCCGGCCACCACATTCTCCAGGATGGACATGGTGGGAAAGGGCGTGGGGCGCTGGAAGACCATCCCCACCCGCCGCCGGATGACCACCGGGTCCACATCAGGCCCGTAGACGGGCTCGTCGCCCAGGTAGATCTGCCCCCAGACCCGGCCGCCCGGCGTCTCCTCGTGCATCCGGTTGATGCACCGCACGAAGGTGGACTTGCCGCACCCCGACGGCCCAATGATGGCCGTCACCTGCCGGGCGGGCAGGGTGAGGGTAACGTCGTGGAGGGCCTGGAAGGGGCCGAAGGCTGCGTTGAGATGTTCCACCCGGATGGGCACCGCCATGACCGTTGCCTCCCCAGCTCCCGGCCCGAGGCCGGGGCTCGTCCTGCCGCTCAGCGCCGGTCATACCGGGACCGGCCGAAGAACCTCGCCAGCACGTTGGTGATCAAGACCATCGCCACCAGGACCAGCGCCCCCGTCCACGCCTTCTGGTGCCACTCGGGGTAGGGTGAGATGGCGTAGTTGTAGATGGTGACGGGCAACGACGCGATGGGGTTGCTCAGGCCCTGGTGCCAGAAGGCGTTGTTCAGCGCGGTGAAGAGCAAGGGCGCCGTCTCCCCCGCCACCCGCGCCAGGGCCAGCATGATGCCCGTCAGGATCCCGGGGAGCGCGGTGCGGACCACCACCCGGAGGGTGGCCAGCCATGCGGGCACTCCCAAGGCCAGGGCCGCCTCGTTCAGGTCCCGGGGCACGAGACGGACCATCTCTTCCGTATTGAGGGTGACCAGGGGGATCATGATCAGGGCCAGGGCCACCCCGCCGGCCCAGGCCGAGTAGGTCTGCATGGGGACCACCATGAGCCCGTAGACGGCCAAACCGACGACGATGGAGGGCACCCCGTTGAGCACCTGAGCAACGAAGCGGACCCCGTCGGCCAGACGGCTGGTGGAGCGGGCCAGGAAGACGCCGGCCATCACCCCCACGGGCACGCCGATGGCCGCGGCCAGGCCCACCAGAATCAGGGAGCCGACGATGGCGTTGGCCATGCCGCCGCCGGGCATGCCCACGGGCTTGGGCAGTTGGGTGAAGAAGGCCAGGTCCAGCCCCTGGATGCCCGAGCGGCCCACGTAGATCAGGAGGCTGAAGAGGGGGATAAGGACCACCACCACGCTGGCCACCATCAGCCCCCGGATGATCCGGTCCGCCCAGCGCCGCCGGCGGATCCGGCCCTCCAGCTGCCGGCGGCTGATCCCCCAGCGGCTCAACGGAAGGTGGGTGGCAGCCAGAGGCTCTTGGCTCATGGACTGGTCACCCCCTGGGCGGCCTGCCGGCCCCGGCTCCTGCGCTCCACCCGGAGGACCAGGAGGCGGGCCAGCGCACTCAAAAGGAGGGTGAGGCCCAAGAGGGCCAAGCCGATCTCCGCCAGCGCGGCCACGTGCATGGGTTCCACCGCCTCGTTGAACTCACTGGCGATGACGCTGGCCATGGTGTGGGCCGGGGAGAAGAGGGAGGCGGAGATGATGGGCTGGTTCCCGATTACCATGTTGACCGCCATGGTCTCCCCCAGGGCCCGTCCCCAGGCCAGGACCACCGCGCCCACGATGCCGGGGCGGCCGTAGTCGAAGACCACCTTCATCGCCTCCCACCGGGTGGCGCCCAGGGCCAGGGCCGCCTCCCGCTGGCTGTCGGGCACGGCCCGGAAGACCTCCCGGGAGACCGCGGCCACCGTGGGCACGATCATGATGGCCAGGACCACCCCGGCGCTCAGCATGCCAATACCGTAGGGGGCCCCGCTGAAGAGGGGCACTCGGCTCAAGCCCGTCCGCAGGATGGCCAGCTCCAAGGACCGGATGATGGGAACCAGGACGAAGAGGCCCCACAGGCCGTAGACGACGCTGGGAATGGCCGCGAGGAGCTCGACCAGGAAGGAGACCGGCTCCCGCAGCCAGCGGGGGGCCATCTCCGAAAGGAAGAAGGCCACCCCCAACCCCAGGGGAACGGCCAGGAGAATGGCGATCAGGGATGAGACCAGGGTGCCGTAGACGAAGGGGAGTGCACCAAACTGCTCCCTCACCGGATCCCATTGGGTCTCGATGAGGAAGCGCAGCCCAAACCGCTCCACGCTGGGCCGGGCCACCTCCCACAGCTCCACCAGGATGAGGAGGGCGATGGCCAGGACCACGAGCCCGAAAAGGCGCAGGATCCCCCGGAAGAGCCGGTCGCCTCGGTTGACGACCCGGGTCGGGTGGTGCAGGGGTTGGTTCATCGTGAGCCTCCTCCCGGACGCCGGGCTGGCCCGGCGTCCAGTCCTTGCCACGCGGGACGGGGCCGGCGACCCATCGGTCCCGACCCTTCCCCAGGCATCACCGGTGCCGGCCGCCTACCGTTCCAAGAGCGGCTGGCCCTGATGGGTGATGGAGGCGATCATCGCCTCGGCCAGGGCGACCACGTTGGGCGGCAGGGGCGCATAGTCCAGCTCGGGCGCCAGAGCCTGCCCCTCGTGGAGGGCCCACCAGAGCATCTCCACCAAGGCCTTCCCCTTGACCGGGTCCGGCTGCTCCTGGGCGACCAGAAGCCAGGTGAAGCCCGCGATGGGGTACCCGTGGGGGTCCGGCGTGTTCACAATGGAGACCCGGAGATCCTCAGGCACCGGGGCGTTGGCCGCCAGGCTGGTCGCCTCCAGGCTGGGCAGGACGAAGTTCCCCGCCTGGTTCTGCAGGGCGGCGTAGGTCATCTGGTTCTGGAGGGCGTAGGCGATCTCCACGTAGCCGATGGCCCCCGGAATCTGCCGGACCAGGCCGGCCACCCCCGCGTTCCCCTGGCCGCCAAGCCCCACCGGCCAGGAGACGGAGGTGCCGCTCCCCACCCGTTCCGCCCACTGGGGGCTCACCGCGCTCAGGTAGGTGGTGAAGATGTTGGTGGTCCCGCTCCCGTCGGACCGGCGCACCACCGCGATGGGCAGGGAAGGCAGCCGCAGGTCGGGGTTGAGGGCCTTCAGCCGCGCATCGTCCCACTGGGTGATCTCGCCCAGGTAGATGGCGCTCAGGACCTCAGGGGTCAGCTTCAGGCCCGTGCCCACCCCGGGCAGGTTGTAGACGACGGCGATGGAGCCGATGACGGTGGGAATGTGAAGGATGGGCACCGAAGCGGAAGCGAGCTGCTCATCGGAGAGGGGGGCGTCGGTGCCGCCGAAGTCGACGGTTCCTGCCAGAACCTGGCGGATACCGCCTCCGCTGCCGATGGCCTGGTAGTTCACTTGAACATCGGGGCTGACCGAACGGTAGACCTCAAACCAGAGGGAGTAGAGGGGGTAGGGGAAGGTGGCGCCGGCGCCGTTGAGCTGAATGGTCTGGGCCGAGACCGCCAGCGGTGTCCAGGCCAAGGCCGCCGCCAGGACCATCCCCGCCATCCACCGGAGGACCTTCACAGGACCAAACCCTCCTTGCTCGGACGGGCCTTGCCCGCGTTCTGGTCCGTGGACCACCTTTAGCCTACCGGGGGCCCGTTACAACCGGGTTGCCCGTCTGTGAACGTCAGGTTACAGGTGGGTGCCCAACGGGAGCTTGCCGGCGGGCGTTCCCCAGGTGGCCCCGGCGGACCCCCCGGGCGGGCATTGGACATCCAGCGCTGGAACGTTTATCATGTTCTTGGGTTTTTTGGGGTCCTGTTGGGAGCTCTTGGGTGCTTCCGGTCTCCAGGGCCCCGCCCAATCCATCTCCTAAGGAGGTCGTCATCGATGACCGCAGGCGGCTGGATTACCATCATCGTTGTCGGACTCATCGTTGGTTGGATCATCAAGGAGTACGGCACCAAGAAGGAGTATCCCGGCGGGATCTGGGTCGCCCTCCTGGCCGGGTTGGTAGGCGCCTGGCTGGGCGATCTGGTCCTGGGTGACTGGGGCTGGATGCTCGGAGGCGCGAACGTCATCGCGGCCATCATCGGCGCGGCGGTCATCGCCTGGATTGTGAGCCTCTTCGGCAAGGAAGAGAAGAAGGAGGCCTGAGGGCGGACCCCGCTCCGGCCGGGATGAGCCGCGATCCAAGGGATGAGGGAGGCTGGCCAGGACCAGCCTCCCCTTTATTTGACCCTCCCCGGTCAGGATGTTAGCATGAAGACATCCCTGCGCGTCGAAAGGAGGTTGGGCAGCGTGGCCCACAACCATCGGCCCCGCTTGATGCTGGCCGCGGCCATCGGCGACTGTGTCCACGTGGCGGGCCTCCACGCGGTCATCCGCATCGCGCGCGAGGCCGGCTTCGAGACCATCATGCTGGGCCCGGCCGTCGCCCCAGAGCGGGTGGTCGACGCGATCCGGGAGCATGACCCTGACCTGGTGGCCATCAGCTACCGGCTCTCGCCCCAGGCGGGGGCCAATGTCTTGCGCCACTTCCAGCGCCTGGTCCAGGAGGCGGGCTTGAGCCGCCGGCGCTTCGTCTTCGGCGGCACGCCACCCGTCTGCCGGATTGCCGAGCGGCTTCCCCTCTTCGAACGGGCCTTCGACGGCACCGAGGGCCCCGAGGCGGTGCTGGCCTACTTCCGGGGTGTGCCTCTGGAAGAACGGCAGGTCTCCTGGCCTCAGACCCTCCCCGAGCGGATCGCGTTCCGCGCCCCGGAGCCCATCATCCGCCATCACTACGGGCAGCCCTCCTTCGAGGAGACCCTCGAGGGCGTCCGGCTGCTGGCCGAGTCGGAGACCCTGGACGTCATCTCCCTGGGGGTGGACCAGAACACCCAGGAGCACTTCTTCCACCCCGAGGAGGCGGACCCCAAGCAGGACGGCGCGGGCGGGGTGCCGGTGCGGACGCCCGAGCAGTTCCGGGCGCTTTATGAGGCCTCCCGCACGGGCAACTACCCCTTGATGCGCTCCTATGCGGGCACCCGCAACCTGATCCGCATGGCCGAGGTGCTCCACGAGACCATCAACCTGGCCTGGGGCGCCATCCCCCTCACCTGGTACAGCGTTCTGGACGGCCGGTCGGACCGGTCTTTGCGGGAGACGATCCTGGAGGCCCAGGAGGTCATGCGGTGGCACGCCTCCCGGGGCATCCCCGTTGAGATGAACGAGTCCCACCACTGGAGCCTGCGGGATGCCCACGACACCATCGCCGTGGTGATGGCCTACTTGGCCGCGCGCAACGCCAAGGCGGCAGGGGTGCGCCACTACGTGGCCCAGTACATGTTCAACACCCCGCCGGAGACCTCGTTCGCCATGGACCTGGCCAAGATGCTGGCCAAGGTGGAGCTGATCGAGTCCCTCCAGGATGAAACCTTCGAGGTCTTCCGGGAGACCCGGGTGGGCCTGCGCTCCCACCCGCCCAACCTGGACGAGGCGAAGGGCCACATGGCCGCCTCCATCTTCCTGCAGATGGCCCTCAAGCCCCACATCCTCCACGTGGTGGCCTACAGCGAGGCCGACCATGCGGCCACCGCGCCCGAGATCATCGAGAGCTGCCGCATCGCCCGGGGTGTGGTGCGGGACTTCCTGGGCGGCGCGCCGGACATGACGGCCGACCCCCGGGTCCAGGCCCGCAAGGAGGAGCTCCTGGCCGAGGCCCAGGTCCTCTTGGACGCCATTGCCTCCCTCGCGCCGCCGGGCGTCGAGGATCCCTTCACCGATGCTGACACCCTCACCCGGGCGGTCACCATCGGGCTTCTGGACACGCCCCACTTTGCCGGCAACCCGGCACCGGAGGTCCGGGGCGAGCTGGTCACCCAGCCTGTGGACGGCAAGATCGTGGCCGTCGACCCCGACTCCGGACGGATCCTGACCGAACGGGAGCGGGTGGACCGGATCCTCCAACGGGCGTCGGCCCGGTCTTGAGA
This sequence comes from Bacillota bacterium, assembly GCA_017577405.1. Lineage (GTDB taxonomy): Bacteria > Bacillota > Limnochordia > Limnochordales > Limnochordaceae > Limnochorda. Next base: position 146,884 of record PIUA01000023.1, on the reverse strand, counting down.
CGGAGGGGGCGTAGCCCCCTCCTCCCTTTTCCCCACACGGGCAGAGATGCCCCACGACCATGACGAGAGGAGGCAGTCGCCCCATGTCAGGCATTGTAGGGGGCTTGGGCAGCCCCGACCCATCCACGGTCCGGCGCATGCTCACCCACATGCGCCACCGCGGCCCCGATCAGGAAGGTTTTTGGGCGTCGGAGGAGGTGGTCCTAGGCCAGAACCGGCTCACCACCATGGAGCGGACGCCAGGCCCGCTCCCCCTGAGGAACGAGGACGGGGCCGTCATCGCCGTGGTCGATGGTCAAATCTACAACTTCCGGGAACTGAGGGCCCGGCTCCAGGCCCACGGCCACACCTTCCGGAGCCGGGGCGACACCGAGGTGGTGGTCCATCTCTGGGAGGAGCACGGCCCCGAGCTGGTCACCCGCCTGGATGGGGTCTTCGCCATCGCCCTCTACGACCGGCGGGCGGGCCGCTTCTTCCTGGCCCGGGATCCCCTGGGCATCAAGCCCCTCTACGGAGGGCTCCAGGGCGGGACCCTCTACTTCGCCTCGGAGTTGGGCGGGCTCTTGGCGGCGACGGACCAGGTGGAGGAGTTTCCCCAGGGTTCTTGCCTGGTCCGGGCGGTCCAGGAACCCTCCCAGCCGCTGACCTGCCTCGCCGACCAAGCCCAGCCCTACTGGGACGTGCCCACCGCCCCGCCGGACATCACCGATCCCCAGGCCGCGGTCGCCGGGGTGCGGGAGCGGCTCCGCCGGGCGGTGGAGAAGCGACTGCTCGCCCGGGTGCCCGTGGGCGTCTTCCTCTCGGGCGGCCTCGACTCCAGCCTCATCGCCGCCCTGGCCCGCCAGCTCACCTCCCGCCAGCTCCATTCCTTCGCGGTGGGACTGGCTGGCTCCGACGACCTCCGCTACGCGGCCCGGGTGGCCGAGGCCCTGGAGACCGTCCACCATGAGTACGCCTACGACGAGGCCGACCTGGAAGAGGCCCTCCCCACGGTCATCGCCCACCTGGAATCCTACGATCCCGCCCTGGTCCGGAGCGCGATCCCCACCTACTTCGCGGCGCGCCTGGCCCGCCAGCACGTGAAGGTGGTCCTCTCCGGCGAGGGCGCCGACGAGCTCTTCGCCGGCTACGCCTACCTCCGCCGGCTGGACCGCCAGCGGCTCCAGCGGGAGCTGCGGGCGGTGACGGCCGCGCTCCACAACACCAACCTCCAACGGGTGGACCGGATGACCATGGCCCACAGTCTGGAGGCCCGGGTCCCCTTCCTGGACCTGGAGGTGGTCCGCTGGGCTTTCCGCCTGGACCCGTCGGTCAAGCTGCGGGGGTCGGAGCCCGTGGAGAAGTGGGTCCTGCGCAAGGCGGCCGAAGGGCTCCTGCCCGCCTCGGTGGTCGCCCGGAAGAAGGCCAAGTTCGCCCACGGGACCGGAACCAGCCAGGTCCTCCAGGCCATCGCGGCCCGCCGCATCTCGGCCGAGGCGCTCCGGCGGGCCCAGCAGCAGGCCGCTTCCCGCCAGACGGGGATGCCCCTCGTCCGCTCCCGGGAAGAGCTCCTCTACTACCGCCTCTTCCGGGAGCGCTTCCCCCAGAAGGCGGTGCTGGCCACGGTGGGACGCACCCGCAGTGTGGTGCCGGGCGAGTTGGGTGAAGAGGGTCTGGGACAGGGGGCGCCCGCTTGACGGGCGCCCCTCCCTTTCGACTCTGCCTCGAATCCGCTTGCCTCGGATCCGCGGTGTTGGTGGGCTTAGGTGAGTGGAATCAGCGGAGGGCTTGGGCCTCCCAGCGGAGAACGGCCTCCGCCACCCGCTCCCGGTCCGCCTCGCTCACCAGGGGGTGGACGGGAAGGGAGAGGACCTGGGAAGCCAGCTCTTCCGCCACGGGCAGCTCGCCGTCACCCACCACATCGAACCGGCCCGCCAGGGAGGGCTGCCGGGTGAGGGGCCGGGGGTAGTGGATCCCCGTGCCGATCCCTTCCGCTTTGAGGAAAGCGGCCAGCTGGTCCCGGTGCTCGCCGTTCTTCCCCGGCACCCGGAGGGTGTACTGATGGTAGACGTGCCGGTACCCGGGGGGCTCCACGGGCAGGCCAAAGGAGTGGCCTTGGAAGGCCTGGGTGTAGAACGCCGCGTTGGCCCGGCGGGCTTCGGTCATGGCCTCGATCCGCTCCACCTGGCCCAGCCCGATGGCCGCCTCCACGTTGGTCATCCGGTAGTTGTACCCGAGGACCTCGTGGAAGTAGTGGCCCGTCTGGCCATGGTGGGTGATGAGGCGGGCCCGCTCGGCCACCTCCGGGTCGGTGGTGGCCACACAGCCTCCCTCACCGGTGGTCAGGTTCTTGGTGGCGTAGAAGCTGAAGGCGGCCGCCCGGCCGAAGGTGCCCACGGGCTGGCCGTCCAGGGTGGCCAGGTGGGCCTGGGCACAGTCCTCCACCACGGTGACGTCGTACGCCTCGGCCAGGGCCATCAGCTCCCGCATGGGCGCGGGCAGGCCGTAGAGGTGGACCACCAACATGTAGCGGATGCTGGGGTCAGCCTTAAGAGCCGCCTCCACCGAGGCCGGATCCAGGTTGGCCGTCTCCATGGACACGTCCGCGAAGACAGGCCGGGCCCCGCAGAAAAGGATGGCGTTGGCGGTGGCGATGAAGGTGAAGGGCGTGGTCAACACCTTGTCCCCGGGGCGGACCCCGACCGCCAGCAGGGCGGTGTGGAGGGCGGTGGTCCCGTTGCTGGTAGCCACCACGTAGGGCACGCCCTGGGCGGCGGCAAAGGCCTCCTCGAACCGGTGGACGTACGACCCTTCCGCGAGCTGGCCCGAGTCGAGCACTTCCCGGACCAGCTCGTACTCCCGCTCGGTCAGGAACGGTTTGGCGATGGGAATGGGAGCGACTCCGTCAGAGGGCAGCGGCCATACCCCTTTCTGCAACTCGTCCGTAAATGTCGCGCTGGATGTGCTCCACCAGCTTGAGGGCGGCCAGGCCCGTCTCACCCGAGACCAGGGGGTGCTTCTGGGTCTCGATGCACTCCAGGAAGTGGCGGATCTCCTCGGCCAGGGGCTCCAGGGCGGGCAGATAGATCTGCTCCAAGACCCCCTTCTGCCGGTAGGTGCCGTTCCGGGAAGCTCGGCCCATCGGGTTCCGGGTGATGGTGATCCGGCGCTCGATGTAGTCGGCCACGATCCAGGCGCTGGGGCTGGAAAGCTCCATCCGCCGCACCCGGCTGGCCGTCACCCGGCTGGCGGTCACGGTGGCCAGGGTCTCATCCCCCACCTGGAGCATGGCCACCGCGTAGTCCACCTGCTCCGGGTTGTGGAGGGAGCGGCCCATCCCCGCAATGGGGCGGATGGGCTGGCCGAAGAGCATGGTGAGGATGTCCAGGTCATGGATCATCAGGTCGAGGATCACGTCCGCATCCACCACCCGGCCGTCGTAGGGGCTGAGGCGCTGGATGTTGACCGCGGTGATCTCCTCTTCCCGGACGATCCGCTGCAGCTCCGTCACCACCGGGTTGAACCGCTCCACGTGCCCCACCTGGAGGGTGCAGCCGTTGGCGCGGGCGATCTGAAGAAGCCGGGCCCCCTCCTCGACGGTGGAGGTCATGGGCTTCTCCAGGAGGACGTGGATCCCCCGCTCCAGAAAGTGGGCCGCCGTCTCAAAGTGAAGGGACGTGGGCACCGCGATGCTGACCGCATCCACCCGGTCCAAAAGCTCCCGGTAGTCGGTGTACGCCTCACACTCATACAGGTGGGCCACCTGCTGGGCCTGGGCCGCATCGATGTCGGCCACTCCGACCAGCTTGACGCGACCGGGCATCTGCGCGTAGATGCGAGCGTGATTCTTCCCCATGCTGCCGACCCCGACAACCCCTACCCGTAACGCCAAGCTGGCCACCTCTTTCCCCGTCGTTGGTGAGACGGTCGTCTTCCCCAGCCGGTACGCCGCGCCGGATGGCTCTCCCTTCGGACCTTCGTCCACCGGCAGCCGATCCCTTCCCACTGGACCCGCCTCCGCGAGCCCCGGGAAGGCTCCAGAGCACAACCTCGTCTCACCGGCATCCATCGGCCTTCTCCGGCCCCATCTTGAACGCGATCGCGTCCGGCTTTGTGCCTAGCATGTGCCGGAGCCCAGCCCGGCTCCGCTCAAGCCAGCCGCCGGGCCCGCTCCTTCTGCCGGCGGCGCTCCACCTGCCGCCGGACCCGCCGCTCCTCCTTGGCCTGCTGCGCCGCCTCCCGGGGCGACGCGCTTAACCGCTCCAAGGCCTTCTCCGTGACCTCGTGGAGCCGAGTAAATCGTTCCAGCAGCGCCTCCCGGAGTTCCGGCGGGAGGAACCGGGAGGAGACATGGCTCAGCTGCTCCACGTAGGAGGCGGATCGGTCCAACGAGACCAAAAGGCGTTGCAGGTTGGCCTCCGGCGTACCCGGCTCCGGCACCTCCGCCCGAGTCTTGGGGCGAGCCTCCTGGAGAACTCGCCGGACCGCCTCCTCCGGCTCCATCTCCGGGTGATCCCGGAGCAGGCGGCAGGCCCGGCGCATCTGCGCCTTGCTCAAGCTGGACGCCAGGGCCAGGTCCAGGAGCTGGCCGGCCAGGGCCTCGTCGCCCCGGACGTTGGCCAGGGCCAAGGCCTCGTTCACGTGGGAGAGGCTCAGCCCTCCCGCCTCCCCCCGGGCTTGGGCGACCACCGCCTCTTGAAAGCGGGGCTCCACTTTCAGCAGGTCGAGCCAGTCGGCAATGGTCGTCCGGGGAAGACCCAGTCGCTCGGCCACCGCCTTCTGGCTCAAGCCCTCGGCCTCCATGAGGGCGGCCACCGCGCGGGCCCGCTCCAGGGGGTCCAGGTCCTCCCGCTGGAGGTTTTCCGCCAGCTGGAGGAGCCTGTCCCCTCCTTGGGCAGGCGGGCCCTGGTCCAGAACCAGCGCCGCAATGGCCTTTTGGCCCAACTGCCGGGCGGCGCGCCACCGGCGTTCCCCAGCCACCAGCCGGAAGCGATCCCCATTCCGCCGGACGAGGATGGGCTGGAGTTGACCCACCTCACGCAAGCTCCGGGCGAGCCCGTCGAGGGCTTCTTGGTCGAAGCGGGTGCGGGGCTGGCCGGGATCCGGGTCGATCAGCGACACAGGGACGTGCTCCAGTTCCGGCACGGGCCCTGCCTCCTCTTCTCTACGGCAATCCAAGATGCCCCGTCAAGACCCCACAGGCATCTTGGATCATCCAACGTTTCCCGAACCTCGAGGACCGTTCACGCCTTTCGACAAGGCCGCCAGCGATCCTCTTTCCAGTCCCTTGCCGGATCGGTCCATCTCCGGTGCGCCTGGACTGGTTCGGAAAACGTGACCCCGGGCAGAGAAAAGGCGCCGCTGTCGCGGCGCCCTGTCAGAGGCCCCGAAGGGCCGTCACAGGAACGGCTCGGGTCACCTCCACCACCATCTCGGTCCCCGCGGGCAGGACCACGTTCTGGCCTTGGATCAGGGCCCCGGCCGCCAGGCCCACGGGCGCCAAGACGACGGTGGTGGCCGCCCCCACCAGGAGCACCCCCGTCAGGCCCGCGGCAGCCGCCAGCTCCTCCGAGCCTGAGTTGGACGTCCGCTGGGTGAGGCCCAGGGGCACGGGGGTACCGTCGAAGGCCGGGACCGAGCCAAAGTCCAGGCTGATCTTGCCGTTCCGGCCCAGGGCGCCGGCCGCCTGCACCTCCGACACCCGGGCTTCACCCTGGGCGCCCGCCAGGATCACCAGGTCCCCGTCGACGACCACATCCCGGAGGACGGTGAAGGGGATGGTCTGCCCCACCCGGGCGGAGCCCGAGTTCACCTCCGCCTCCAACCGGAGGCTCACCCGGGTGCCGGCGGGAACCTGGCGCTGGGCAATGCTCACCGCCCCGTCCGGCCAGATCATCCGGGCAATGGTGGCCAGCCGGCTCAAGACGGAGCCCTGTTGGGGCTCGCCGAGGAGGAGCTCCTCCAGGGTCTGGATCCTGGGTTCCACCGCGCCGCTGCCCATCATCCCTAGGAGCACCCACTCCGCGGCACTGAGGCGCATCATCAACGAAGTGCCGTCGCTCGCCGGCGCGTAGAACAGGCCGTTGAGCCGGCTCAGGCGGTCGAGGAGGGCCCCCTGCTGAACCGTTCCCAAAAGATCCTGCTCCAGGGCCTCCACCCGGGCCAGGAGCGAGCCCTGCTTGATCTGCCCGTAGGCGGCCTCCTCCAGGGCCTCCAGGCGGGCCAGCGGGGTCCCTTCCTGGGCGGTGGCGGGCACGGGCGCCGCCAGCATCCCCAGGACCAGCACCGCGGCCAGCCACCGAAAGCGACGTTGCATCATGGTCCCATCCTCCTCGTCCCGTCTCGCGCGGGCCCGTCCCCCAAAGCCAGGCGCCGGTCGCGCCCTCGGCCCCACCCCGCCGTCACACCCTTCCCAACCCACTCCCGAGAACGAGCGGATCCCTCAGAACCGAAGGGTCAACTCGGCGATGGCCCGGGTCTCGCTGGTGGTGCCGTCTTCCAGGGTCTCGCCGGCCGCGGCAGTGAAGTCGATCAGCTGATAACCCAAGGTGAAGGAGGCGACGCTGGAGAGATCGTAGGTGAGCCGCCAGGTGGTGTTCACCTCCCGGGCCAGCTGGCCCCCGGCCGGGATCCCCTCGCCCTCGTCAGGCCCGTCGGTCTCACCGTCAGGCGGCTCGCCCTTCGCCGTCTCACCGCCGGCCAGGCTCTGGACCGGGAGCCGGTCCCGCAGCTCCCGGCTCCAGCCCACCCGGATGGCCCCACCTTGGGTGGTCACCCCCACCCCCAGCTCCAGCCGGGAGGGCAACTCGGCCCCACCTCGGACCTCCAGCTGGTCGAGGGTGACAAACTCGTAGGCGGCCGTCAGCTCCGCATCCCCTGCCGTCCAGCGGAGGCCCCACCGGGTCCGGCCGTCGTCGCTCCGGCTCCCCTCGCCCCGCTCCGCCTCGCCAGGACGGGTGGGCACATCGTACCCGCCTGAGATGTACACATCGCCCAGGTCAATGCCTGCCCCCACCCGGTACCCGGCGCTCTCACCCCAGGGCGCCACCTCCCCCTCCAAGGAGAGGCTCGGCAGGAGCCGGATGCGCGCGCCCAGGGCCAAGCCTTGGCTCCCTTCCGCCGGCTCGGGCTCCAGCCACGAGGGGAGCTTCCCCTCGGTCAGGCTCGCCTCGGGAAGGGGGGCGGCCGACGGGCTCCAGGTGAAGGCGCCGCCCTGGCCCAGATCGATCCAGACCGCGTCCAGCTCGGGGAAGGCCGGTTGCTTGGCCGTTTCAGGAAGGCGGAGGCTCTGGGGGGATGGGATGACGGTGTAGCCCAGCACATTCAGCTCGACGGAGAACTCCTGGGCCAGCTCTTCCAGAAGACGCATCTGCTCCAGGCCCAAGGGCTTGTCGGCCTGCTGGTTGTAGCGGGCCACCAGGCTGGGCAGGGAGACGGCCCGGCTTTCGGCCTTGCCCACGCCCAGGCGCTCCATGGCCTCGCCCACCTCCAGGGCCATCTCCAGGCGCGTCACGGTGAGCGGCCCGCCGAACCCTTTGGGCGGCTCGCTGAGAAGCCCCGCGGCCGACAGGGACCGGACGGCCCCATACGACCAATGCTGGGGGGGAAGCTCGGCAAAGAGTTGGTTCCCTTCAACCCCCGCGGCCGCCAGGGCCAGACCCGGAAGGGCCAAAACGAGCGCCATGGCGGCGGCCAGGGGACTCCACCGGACCTTCATCGGACCCCTGCCCCTCTGTCCTGCCAGAGACTTCTCGGTCACCCAGCCAAACCCTGCTGGCCTCAGGGGTCCCCCGAGCGGCCCTCCCGGGCCAAAAAGCGTTCTGCCAAGATGACGGCCACCAGGTCATCGTAGGGTTCGGGGGGCGTCAGGAGCCCCGCCGGCACCCACCGGCGCCAGCCCCGCCGGTGGAGCTCCACATACCGGCGCCGGCCCTCCTCGCTGGAGTGGGCCTCATCCACCAGCACCACCGGCGGCAGCCCTTCGGCCCCCGCCAGGCGGTCCCGCCACGCCCGGCCCGTGGTCCCGTCGCCCAGGACCAGGTAGCGGGGCCGGTAGGTCCGGCTCCAGGCTTGAGCCTGGGCCAGGGCCCGCTCCGAGGGGACCACCGCCCGGGCGAGCACCCTCCCGTCCCATTGGACCACGGCCAGGCCGCACTTGGCCCGGCCCGGATCCATGGCGAGCAGGCAGGGCAACTCCCCCGCTCCCGCCGAGACCACCGGCCCACCGCCTCCTCCGCCCCACCAAGAAGCAGGATCCCCGCCGAAGCGGGGATCCTGCCCATGTCGGTCGCTTCGTGCCGCCTTTAGAACTCGCCCCGGATACCCAGAGCGTAGATGGTGATGGCCTCGTCGCCATCGGCCACGCCCAGCTCCGTGGAGACGCTGCCCAGGAGCTTGAGGGCGCCGACGGGCACGCTGACGCTGACGGAGGAAGCCGCCTTGTCAGCCGCCGCCAGGGCCGCCTGCTCGCTCACCGGGTAGACGAGCCGGCCCTTCAGCTCGCCGCCCAGGAAGGCGGTGGCCACCTCAGCCCCCAGGCCGATGCCCGTCTCGGCGCCGTCCGTGGACGCATCGGCGTCGGCGATGACCGCGTCGACCACCGGGGTGATGGTGAAGGCACGCCACTCCAGCGGCAGGCCGAGGCCCACGTGGTAGGTCATGCCCTCCGCCAGGCGACGGTTCCAGCCGGGGACCTGCAAGTCGACGCCGGTATAACTAGCGCCGTTGACGAACCGGGCCCCGGTGGTGAAGCGGAGGATGCCCATGTCGAGGCCAGCGTTCAGGTCAAAGCGGGTCGTAGCGCCGAGGACGGCCACCTCAGCCCCGGTGTCCACCCGGCCGATGGGGCCCGTCACGCCCAAGCTGAACAAGGGGCTAGCCTGATCGCCGCTGGCCACCATACCCAGAGTGACGTTGGCCGAAGCGTCGGTGCCGGCCACCTCGGTGGCGACCAGCTGGGCCTGGCCCAGGAAACCGCTCGCGTCGCCGTCAGCCAGGTACTCGAGCTGATAGGCGCCGGTCAGGGCCTTCCGGGTGGCCTGGCCCACGGTCCGCTCCAGGGCCATGGCCCGGTTGATGGCCTCGTCGGCCGTCGCCTGGGTCATGTCGATGCGGTTCTTCAGGTTGACGGTCTCCCGCTCCAGCTGCTCGACGCGGCTCTCGAGCGCCGTGATGCGGTTGTCGGTCTCAGCCCGCCAGGCCTCCAGGTCAGCCACCCGGACCCCCAGGGCATCCAGATCGGCCCGGAACTCGTCGAGCAGGGCCTGGACGCTCCCCTTGAGGGTGTTGGCCGTCTCCTCGATCAGCCGGCGGGTCTCCCGGATGTCCTGCTGGGCCACCAGCGTGCGAGCCTCGAGACGGGTGACCCGGCTGTCCAGCCCGGAGAGGGCGTCGGCCACCATGGCCTCGATGTCACCCTTCAGCTCCTCAGGCGGCTGGTAAGAGGCCAGGTACGCCTCGATCACGTTGGCCGCCAGGGAGGCGAAGGTGGACTCGGCCGCGGCCGACAGGGGGATCCGCCCGGTCGACCCGACGATGGAGGCCACCTCAGCCGGCTCCACGCCGTAGAAGGCCCGCTGGGCCGCCTCGCCAGCCTCCAGGCGGGCGACCAGGTCCGCGATGGCCTGGTTGACCCGGGCAACCGCGTTGGCCTCCACCTCCGCGTAGGCCGCATCGACCTGGCTGGCCACCATGGCATCGAGCCGGTCGACGAGACGGGCGACAATCATGGCCCACTCATACCGGGTCAGCTGCCGGTTGCCCTTGAACTCACCGTCGGGGTAGCCAATGACCAACCCCGCCGCCCTCAGCAACTCCACCGACTCGGCCGCCCAATGGCTTGCCGGCACGTCGGGGAAGGGTCTTTGCTGTGCCAGCGCCGGCACACTCAACGCCAGGACCATCAGGCCGGCGAGGAGCGCCGCCAAGCCCTTTTTGCGCATGGTTCTTGGAAACCTCCTCGTCTCAGGTGCTCATCGCCCCGTCTGATTCTCCCGAGACGCTCCCTGGACTCGAAAGGACAGGACGAGTCTCCGCCGTTTCCTCGCCCTGCCAGCTCGAGACCGGCGCGCCCCTGTGGGGCAGGTTCCATCGCACACACCCAGCACGTATGCGATCCCCCGGGACCCGCCCCTCGTGGCCAAGCAGGTTGTGCGGACGGACACAGGCAGCTAAGCCCGTATTCGAGCCGTTTCGGGAAACTCCTTCCACGGGTGCGAAGGGGTTGCGACAAGTGTGAAAGGCGTGCCTGCCTGCTTGGCTGGATGGTTCTTCGCCCTTTGGGGCGCCCTTTCCTCGCTGGCAAGGCCAGACAGGGGTGGAAAAATGTGGGGTGGGGTCAGAACCGGAGCTGAACCCCCGCTTCCCCGGACCCCGTCTTCAGATCGAGGCTGGAGAAGTCGAGGAGGCGCCAGCCGGCATGGAGCCGGGCGGAGCCGGCCTCCAGGCCCACGTTCACCTGGGGCTGGACACCGGGGGCATCGGTAGAAGGGTCAACCCCCAGCCAGGCCTCCAGGTCGCCCGCCTGGCCCAAGGGGATGCGGGCCTCATCGGTCTCCAACCCCGTGGCCCGACGGAGCTCCTCCAAGGTGACCACGCCCGCCGGGGCGCGGGCCTCGGGCCCGACGCTCCCCGCCCTCTGCGGCTCCAAGGCTTTCAGCTCCGCCTCGAAGGCCCGCCCCAGGGAGCGGAGGGCCCGGCTGGTCACCTCCACCCGGTCGGCCAGCTCCGCGGGGGTGAGGCCCCCAGCAGCCATCCGGTAGGCGAGGGCCCGTTCCAGGCCCGCCTCTTGCGGCGGCTGGACCAGGGCCACCCCGGCCGGCACCAGCTCCTGGAGCCGCTGGTAGACCCGCCGGGCCTCCTCCCGGACCCGGACAGCGGCGGCGTCCCCAGAAGCCCCGGAGCCGAGCCGGCGGCTCAGACGGGTGGTGGTGGGGCTGAGCCAGGAGAGCTGGCGGAGGGCCTGGAGCTGGTCCAAGGGGAGCAGGGTTGGGTGGGCGGCCGCCTGGTCCAGCTGGGCCACCACCCGGTAGAGCCAGGCGAGCGCCACCCGGGCCTGGGCTTCCAGGGAGAAAGAGGCGGGCGCCGCCTCCAGGGCGTCGGCCGCCTGGGCCAGAAGATCAGCCACCTCGTAGCGGGTCAGGGAGGAAAGACCGGTAGCGAGCCACGGGCTCTCAAGAAGACCGGCCTGCTGGAGGGTTTCCAGGGCCGAGTAGGCCCAGTGGTCGGCGGGGACGGGCGCGAAGGGGTCGCTCCCAGCGGCCGCGAGTCCGGCCCCGAGGGAGAGGATCAGGAGCAGGGCAACCAACGTCCAGGGCACCCGGCGGTGCAGGGGCGACACGGCATCCTCGTCCTCCCGGCCAAAGCTCCCAACCCCCTTCGGGAGGGAGCGGAAGCCCTCCTGCCCCGCCGGCCTGCCACCTCCTGGGCCCTCTGCCGGACCCTGGCGCCCCCGCACCGGGTCACCCGGCCCAGGCAGGGCCAGGCCGCCGGGCGTTGGGTCCACGGGCGGTGGCCGCCAGCCCCGGGCCAGGCCTCAAGAGGAGAGCTCCAAGGTGACCGTCAGGGGCGGCCGGGTGTTCCAGGTGTCCTCCCGGGCCCGGGCCACCACTTCCACGGGCCGGCCCCGCTCCTTGACGGCGATGATCACCTCGAGGAACTCGTCAGCCTTGGCCACCTGGCCCACCAGCCCCTGCTCGTCGGTCATCATGCCGTCCTCGATGGCCTGCTCGTTCACATCCCACAAAAGCTGCAGGAGCTCGCTCTCCACCGTCTCCGGCTTGGAGCCGTCGATGGTCCGGCGGGCGACGACCTGCCCCCGGCGGTAGACCCGCGCCTCGGGGATCAGCTCAAAACCTGCCAAGAGGGGCTCGCCGGCAAAGGTGTTGTTCACCGCCCGCACCCGGACCACCCAGCGGCCGCCCTGGGCGGCGATCTGCTGGGCCGTGTAGTAGAAGACATCCTCCGACTCAAAGACCAGGGCCGGCTGCTCAGCCGGCAGCTCCAGCCGCTGGCGGACCTTCTGCTCCTCCCGGTCGAGGAAGGCGAGCAGGGCCTCCTGGACCTTCTCGATGGACTGGGAGCCGTCAACGATGGTGGCGCCCACCAGCTCATCGGCCTGGTAGGTGAGCCGGCCCGAACGCATGGCGTAGGCGAGCTGGAGGTACTCCTGGGTCAGGGTGGCCACCTGCTCCTGGAGCCGGTCCCGGGTGGCCTGGAGCTCGTCCACGTGGGCCTGGAGGTCCTGGCCGATCCGGGTCAGGTTCTTCACCCGTTCCTCTTGGAAGGCCAGGGACTCCCGGGCCACCTCCAGTTGGGAGCGGGCCTCCTCCAGCCTGGCCACCGCCTCTTCCATCTCCTGCACCGCCTGGTCCCGCTCGGCCAGGATGGCCGCCAGCCGCTCCTGCTGAGCGTCCAGGTCCCGCTCCACTGTGGCCAGCCGCTCCCGGGTGGAGGCAAGGGCCTCCTGGATCTCGCCCATGTGGAAGAGCGCGGTCCGCACGTCGTTGGAGGCCAGGGAGAGCAGCCCCACCGACGCCCCGGTGATGACCACGCCGGTGAGGATGGTGATGATGACGGAGGTGTACCGGGGCCGGATCCCGAAGAGGGTGAGGCGACGCTTTCCCACCCGGAGGCCGATCCGGTCCCCCAGGTAGGCGATGGCCCCGCCCATGATGACCAACAGCAGAATGAGCCGCCACCCGTGCATCGCCCCTCACCTCCTCCTTCCGGTCACGTCAGGTTACCGGTCCAACCGGGCCCAGAGAACCCCTCCCACAGCCAGCCCCAGAAGGTTCTGAATCCACGCACCCAGCTCGGGGGGAAGGCTGCCTGATTTGGCCAGGGCTGTGCCAAGGGTCATAACTACATAATAAACGAAGATGACCCCCACCGAAAGGCCGAAACCGACGGAAACGGCGCTCCGGTGGGATTGGATGCCCATCCCCGAGCCCAGAAGGGCGAAGACCAGGCTGGCGAAGGGGATGGCCAGTTTGAGGTGCCACTCCACCCGCTGGGCCCGGGCCTCCACCCCTTGGGCTCGCAGGACCCGGATGTAGGCCCCCAGCTCCCGGAGCCCCATCTGCTCCGGGGGCTTGGTCCCCTGAGCCACCTGCCCCGGCCGGTAGGGGATGGCGGCAGGCTGGCGCCCCCCTTGGAAGGCGATGCGGACCGCCCGGCCATCGGGCTCGAACCGGTACCGCTCGCCGTCTTCCATGGCCCACTGGTCGCCCACCCAGACCACCCGGCGGGCGAAGGTGGTCTCCACCGGCCGCCCGTCCTCGAGACGGATCATGGTCACATCCTGCATGGTCTGGGCCGTGGGGTTGAAGCGGGCGGCGTACAGAAACCAGGAGAGGCGCCCCCCTTGGTACTGCTCCAGCGTGATATTCCGGGACTCGACGGGCAGGGTCCGCCCCCGCACCTGCTCCACCATCACCCGCTCCCGCTCGGTGTTGGCCCAGGGGGCGAGCCACTCATTCACCCCCACGGCGATGAGCACAAAGGCAAGGCCCAAGGCGAGCACCGGCAGGGTGACCCGGCGGAGGCTGTAGCCGCCGGCCTGGAGCGCGACGATCTCCGAGTTGGCCGACAGCCGCGAGAGGGTGAGGAGGCTCCCCACCATGATCCCCATGGGGAGGGTCCAGCCCAGGATCTGGGGGATGCCCAGGAGGAAGGCCCGGACCAGCGCGCCCACGGGTGCTTTCAGGTCGGCGGCCAGGCTGGCCAGGTTGACCATCTCCGCCGCCAGGAAGAGGCTGGTGAAGGCGCCGAATCCAAAGAGGACAGACCCGGCCAGCTCTTTCAGGATGTACCGGTCCAAGCGCTTCACAGGCGGAACCGCTCCCCCAAGTAGAATCGGCGGGCTTCGGGGCTCTCCAGGAGCTCCTCCGCGGTGCCCGCCACCAGGACGTGCCCCTGGTGCATGATGTAGGCCCGGTGGGTGATGGTCAGGGTCTCCCGGACGTTGTGGTCGGTGATGAGAACGCCGATCCCCCGCTGGGTGAGGGAGCGGATCAGCTCCTGGAGCTCGGCCACCGCGATGGGGTCCACCCCCGCAAAGGGCTCGTCCAAGAGCAGGTACCGGGGCTCCCCGGCCACCGCCCGGGCCACCTCGCAGCGGCGCCTTTCGCCGCCCGAGAGCAGGGCGGCCGGCTGTCGCCGCAGGGCCACCAGGTCGAACTCCTCCAAGAGCTGCTCCACCCGGGCCTCTTGCTCCTCCCGGCTCAAAGGGAGCCGCTCCAGGATCAGCCGCAGGTTCTCCTCCACCGTCAGCCGCCGGAAGATGGAGGGCTCCTGGGCCAGGTACCCCAGCCCCAGGCGGGCCCGCTGGTAGACGGGCACCCTCGAGATATCCCGGCCGTCCAAGAAGACCGTCCCCGCATCGGGCCGGACCAGGCCCAGGATCATGTAGAAGGTGGTCGTCTTCCCCGCCCCGTTGGGGCCCAGGAGGCCCACCACCTCCCCAGGCCCCACCTCCAAGCTGACGGAGCGGACCACCACCCGGCCCCGGTACCCCTTGACCAGCCCTTGGGCCTGGAGGCTCACCGGGGCCGCCCTCCGGCCAGCCGGCACAAGGCGTCAGCCTCCATGGGGCTGCCCGCCCGGGCCCAGGCCAGGGTCCGGGCCACCCCCTCCCGGAGATCCACCTGGGGCGTCCAGCCCAGCTGGGCCTGGGCCCGGCGAGGATCCAGGGCGCTCCGCTCGATCTCCCCCGGCCGGGCCGCCTCGAAGACCGGCTCCAGGTGGGCCAAGCCCGCCTCCTCCAAGAAGAGACGGGCCAGCTCCCGGATGCTTGCCTCCTGCCCCGTCCCCACGTTGAAGAGCCCGCCCGGTCCCTCCAGGGCCGCCAGGTTGGCCCGGGCCACATCGGTCACGTAGATGAAGTCCCGGGTCTGGTGACCCGAGCCGAAGATGCGGGGCGGCTGGCCTTGGACGATCCGGGCGGCGAAGGAGGCGACCACACCGCCCTCGGCCCGGGCCTCCTGCCCGGGGCCGTAAACGTTGGCGTAGCGGAGGATGGTGGTCGTCAGCCCCAGGCTCTGGCCGTAGGCCCAGAGGTACCCCTCGGCCGCCAGCTTGGACGCCCCGTAGGGCGAGAGGGGCCGGCAGGGAGCCTCCTCCGCCAAGGGGAGGGCCGCCGGGGCGCCGTAGACCGCGGCAGACGAGGCGTAGATCACCCGCTCCACCCCGTGCTTCCGGCAGGCTTCGAGCAGGTTGACCGTTCCCGTGACGTTGACCGCCAGATCCTGGAGCGGATCCCGGAGGGCCGTCTGCACGTCGACCTGGGCCGCCAGGTGGAAGACGGCCTGGGGCCGGGCCTCGGCCACCACCCGGTCCACCGCCGTCCTGTCCTCCAAGGGGATCTGGTAGAGGGGCACGCCAGCCGGCACCCGCTCCGCCCGCCCCGCGGAGAGATCATCCAGCACCGCCACCGTGTGCCCCGCATCCAGGAGCGCCCGCACCAGATGGGCGCCCACGAAACCGGCTCCGCCCGTCACCAAGGTTCTCACGTCCTTGCCCCTCCCTCCGGCCCGCCCGGCGCCTCCTCCACCGCCCGGAAGGGACCCTCCCCGCCGGTGAGCGCCGCGAGGATCTGGCGGGCCATCCGCCCGGCGGCCCCAGGCTGGCCCATCACCGCCCGGCCCGCCTCGGCCATGCGCCGGTACCGGTGGGGGTCGGTGAGGATCTGGCAGACCTCGCGGGCGACGGCCTCGGGATCGGGCTCGGTCAGGGCGACCGCTTCCCCCAGGAGGCGCTGCTGATCCCGCAGGAAGGTGAGGGTCGCCTGGAACCCGGGGCCCGGGAAGGCGACCACAGGCTTGCCCAGCCCGGCCGCCTGCTCGTTGGCGGTCCCTGCCAGGCCCACCGCCAGACGGCAGGCCCGGACCATGGGGCCGAAGCGGCCCGAGGCGAGCCAGAGCCGGGCGGACCCTCCCTCCCGGGGGGCGAGCCACACCCCACCCGGGGAGGCCTCCGCCGCCGGGGCGGGCTCCCAGCCCGCCGCGGCCAGGGCTTGGACCGCCTGGGCTTCGTCCAGGCCCGAAGCCAGAGGGACCAGGAACCGGGTGGGCTCGGACCACCGGCGGGCGATGGCCCGGGCCGCCCGGGCCATGACCGTCAGGTTCCCGTAGGCGTCCTGGTGGCTGCCGGGCATGAGGGCGATGACCAGCCCCTCCGTCACCTGGGGCGGCAGGGTGCCCTCCTCCAGGGCATCCATCATCAGGTTGCCGGCGTACCGGGCGGGCACGCCCGCGGCGGCCAAGGCCCGGGCGCTGTCCCCATCCCGGGCGAAGACCAGCCGGGCCCGGCGCATGAGGACCTGCTCCGGCCGGCCAAAGCCCCGGATGCGGGTGCTCTTGGCGGTGGCCACAAAGATGACGGGCCGGCGGGCGACCAGGAGACCGGCCGTCAGGGGAACCACATCCCCCACGGCCAGCACCCAGGCTACCTCCGGCGCCAGTTCCCGGAGACTCCGCATCTGCCGCCGGATGAGGCCCAGGAGCCCCGCCCGCAGGTCCCGCCAGAGCCCGCCGCTCCCCTCCAAGATGAAGCCGCCCGAGGGCATGGCCGCCTGCACCCCCACCACCTGCCACGGCGGGGGGGCGATCCCGGCCCCCGTCGTCTGCCAGGCCCGCCCTTCCCCCACCAGGGGGAAGACCCAGGTCTCCAGGGGAAGCTGGCGGGCCTGGGCCTCCTCCAGGAGGGCCAGCACCAGGGTCCGGGCCAGGAGATCCTCCCCGTGTCCATTCGAGAGAACCAAAAGCCTTTGCGGCGCTTCACGAGCCAGAGGCCCCCACCCCCTTCTCTACCTGGGCTTCGAAAAGTTCCCGGTAGAGGCCTCCCAGTCGCATCAACTCCGCGTGGGTCCCTTCCTCCACCACCCGGCCCCCGTCGATGACCAGGATCCGGTCGGCGTTGACCACGGTGGAGAGCCGGTGGGCCACCACCACGCTGGTCCGGCCCTCCATGAGGCGTTCCAGGGCCTCCTGGACCAGCCGCTCCGAGGCGGCGTCCAGGGAGGAGGTGGCCTCATCGAGGAGGAGCACCCGGGGATCCCGCAGGAGGGCCCGGGCGATGGCGATCCGCTGGCGCTGGCCGCCCGAGAGGGTGGCCCCCCGCTCCCCCACCCGGGTGTCGTACCCGTGGGGCAGCTGCACGATGAAGTCGTGCGCGTTGGCCGCCTTGGCCGCGGCCACGATCTCCTCCCAGGTGGCGTCGGGCCGGCCGTAGGCAAGGTTCTCCCGGAGGCTCACCCCGAACAGGACGGTCTCCTGGGGCACCAGGCCGATGGCCCCCCGCAGGTCCTCCAGGGCCAGCTCCCGCACGTCGATGCCGTCGATGCGCACCACGCCCCGATCGGGGTCGTAGAAGCGGGGGATCAGGTTGATCAGGGTGGACTTGCCGGCGCCGCTGGGGCCCACCAAGGCCACCCGCTCCCCGGGCGCCACCTCCAGGTCGATCCCCTGGAGGACCCACTGGCCGGGCTCATAGGCGAACCACACGTTCTCAAAGGTGACCCGTCCCTGGCACTGGCGGAGCCGCCGGGGCTGGGGCAGCTCGACCACCCGTTCGGGCTCGTCCAACAGCTCAAAGATGCGCTGGCTGGCCGCGGCCGCCTGCTGGAGCTGGGTCCAGGTGCGGGAGAGCCCCCCCACCGGGCCCAGCACCAGGGCCAGGTACCCCACGAAGCTCATGAACTCCCCCGCGTCCATCCGCTGGTGGAGGATCTCCCAGCCCCCCACCCAGAGGATGGCGGCCACCCCGATGGCGGTCAGAAGCTCCACCACCGGCGTGATGGTCGCCTCCAGCTGGACCGACTTCATCTGGGCCCGGAAGCCCGCCTCATTCTCCTCGTCGAAGCGGCGCTGGAGCCGCCGCTGGAGGGTGAAGGCCTTCACCACCCGGATGCCGCCCAGCATCTCCTGGAGGGTGGCGGCGATGTCGGCCATCCGCTCCTGAACCCGCCGGCTGGCGTGCCGGATCCGCCGCCCGTACCCGTGGATGGCACCGCCGGCCACCACCAAGACCACCAGGCTGACCGCGGCCATGCGGACATTCAGGTAGACGAGCATGACGGCCACGCCCGCTAGGGTGGCCAGCTGGGCGATGAGGTCCGCCACACCGTTGGCCACCCCCTGCTGGATCTGGGTGGTGTCGAAGGTGATGCGGGAGACCAGTTCGCCCGTCCGGTGCCGCTGGTGGAAGTCCAGGGAGAGGGCCTGAAGCTTCTGGTGGACCTGGCTGCGCAGATCGGTCACCAGGCGCTGGGCCGTGTACCCCAGGAGGTAGCTGCGGCCGTACCGGAAGAGGCCCCGAACCGTCATGAGACCCACCAGGACCAGCACCAGCTGCGTGACCCGGGTCATGGAGCTTTGGGGGCTCAGCACTTCGTTGACGATGCCCTGGCCGAAGATGAGCGGCAGGAGCAGCTCCGTGGCCGAAACCACCAGCATGCAGAGGAGCCCGGCCAAGGCCATGCGCAGATGGGGCCGGATCTGGGCCAGGAGCCGGAGGGCCACGCTCCTCCGGTCAAGGTGGGGACCGGCCGGAGCCTGGACGGGGGTCATCTTCGACGTGGGGACCGTTGCCGGCATCATGACACAACCTCCTGAACATCGGGACCGCCCGACTCGCCGGTCCCCAACCCTGCCTGGGCCAGGGTGAGCACCCGGGCGGCCACCCGTTGGGCGGCTCCGGGCTCGCCTCGCAGCCCTTCCAATGCCTGGCGGAGGTGGGCCCGCCGGGCCTCATCGTCCAGCCAACCGGCCAGCTCCCGGGCCAGCACCTCGGGGCGGACCACCCCGCGCAGCTCCGGCACCACCGCCCGGCCCGCCCACCGGTTGGGGAGGGCCACGAAGCCGATGGACCGGTCCAGCCGGCGGACCGCCCACCGCTTCACCGCGGGCCCCACCCCCGGAAGGCGGCCCACCAGCCCCGGCAGGCCCTCCAAAGGGATCTTCTCGGGCCACTGGAGGGGCAAGACCACCACCATGGGCAGGCCGAAGGCGGCCATCTCGGCGGTGCTGCTCCCGGGAAGGGTGAGGGCCAAGTCGGCAACAGCCATCAGCTCCCGGCTGGCCCCTTGGACCAGCTCCACCCGGAGCGGCCGGCCCCCCTCCACCCGCTCGGCCAGCACCACCCGCCGGACCCCCGGAAGATCGGCTGAGGACCCCTCAACCCCCATCTCCCGCCAGCCGCCCGCCTGCCTGAGGGCCCACCGGGCCACCGCCAGGGCCTCCTCCCCGTCCACGAAGGGGGAGAGGGCGACCACCGCGCGCAACGGCCGCCCCGGCTTGCCGCGCGCCGGATCGGGCCCCGAAGGCCCGGCCAGGCAGGCCAGAGCTTCCAGGTAGAGGGGCAGGACCAGGTGGATCTCGGCCGCCCGGCTGCCAGGCAGGAGGAGGAGGAGCTGCTCTCCAGGCTCCAGGCCCAGCCACGCCCGCACCTGGGGCAGCGGGATGCGGCTCCGGGCCGCGTCCACCATCAGGTCGCCCACCACCTCCAGGCGGGGCCGGAGCCCCTCGGCCTGGGCCCCCAGACGCCTGAGGGCCCGCTCCAGCGCCCGTTCATCGGGCAGAAGAAAACGTTCAAACGTTCCTGTCCACCGGACCCGGCCCTCGGTGTAGGCCAGGGCCCGGTACCCCAACCGCCGGGCGATCCAGGCGGCGTAGACCATGTCGCCCCCCAGGAAGAGGACCGCGCCGCGGCCCACCGGCTCATACCCCCGGGGACGCCGGCCCAAGAGGAGCCACCCCAGCACCTCTTGGGGCTCCAAGACCGCCACCCGCGGGTCCCCGCCCAGGAAGGAGCGGACCACCCGGGCCTCGGCGCCGCTGGCGTAGGTGCAGGGCGGGATCATCACCGTCAGCCGGCCGTCGGCCAGCCGGGGCAGGAGCTCCCGGGCCAGGGGCTCAAGCCAGGTGGCCACCTCGCCGGGGCTGTTGACCGTGACCACAACCTCCGTCATGGGCCGGCGCCACCTTCATCCCCACCCCGGGAGGCGGCTCCATCTCGGGGCTCTGCCCCCGGTCGGGAGAGCCCCTTCCCAGGCGCAGGCGCCCCCTCGCCCCCTCCCGCCTCCCCGGCCACCTGGAGGACGATTTGGGCCACCCGGTCCACCACCCCCGGCTCGCCCAGCCGTTCCCGGACCGTCGCGTACCCCTGGCGCTGGGCCTCCCGGGCGGCCGGCTCCCGGTGCAGCCGGACGGCCTCGGCCACCAAGCGGCGGGGCGTCGCCTCCCC
This sequence comes from Bacillota bacterium, assembly GCA_017577405.1. Taxonomy (GTDB): domain Bacteria; phylum Bacillota; class Limnochordia; order Limnochordales; family Limnochordaceae; genus Limnochorda. The sequence goes on along the minus strand of PIUA01000023.1, from coordinate 126,664 downwards.
TTGGAGCAGCTCGGGGATGATCTTCCGCCCGGCCACGATGTTGGGCAGGCCGATGTTGGGAATCTGGAGGAGCATCCGGCCGATCCAATAGGTGGAGGTGGCGACCCGGTACAGGAGGATCTGGGGCACCCCCACCAGGGCCGCCTCCAGGGTGGCCGTCCCCGAGGCGATCCAGGCCTGATCGCTCAGCTGCAAGGCCAGGAGGCTCTCCCCCACCAGGAGCTGGACGGGCGCGGGGGCCTCCGCCACTCGGTCTTCCACCCACTGGCCCACCGGACTGCCCGCCAGGTTCTCCGCCAGGGGAAGAAGAAAGCGCGCGCCGGGAACCTCCTGGCGGAACCGGTGGGCGGCCTCCAGCATGACGGGCAGGAGGGTCCGGATCTCCTGCTCCCGGCTCCCGGGGAGCAGGGCGACCACCGGCTGGGCCGGGGAGGCCGACTCCTCCCGGCTTCCCAGGTCCGGGCGGTCCACCGGTTGGGGCAGCCCCAGGCGCTCCCGGGCCTCGGCGAGGGCCGCCTCATCCCGCAGGCCCCGGGCGACCACGTCCACCAGAGGGTGGCCCACGTAGGCCACATCGGCGCCCGCCTCCCGGTAGACCTGGGCCTCAAAGGGGAAGACGGAGCAGACTTTCCGGACCGACCGGGCCACCCGCTCGGCCCGGCTGCGGCCGTAGGCCCAGGCCGTGGGGGCAAAGTAGTAGACGGCGGGGATGCCCAGCTGGTGGGCCACCTCTGCCAGGCGCATGTTGAAGGCGGGGGAGTCGATGAGGACCAGGCAGTCGGGCCGGGTTCGCTCCAGGATCCGGCAGACCCGGACGAAGAGCCGCTTGAAGACGGGGTAGCGGCGGAGGGACTCGCTCCAGCCGATGCTCCCCAGGCGGGTCGGGTCGAAGAGGATCCGGACCCGGGCCCGGCGCATCTGGGGCCCCCCCAACCCGTAAAGCCGGACCGGCGCGGCGGCGTGCAGAGCGCGCGCCAGGGCGGCGCCGTGAAGGTCGCCCGACGCCTCGCCTGCCACCATCATGATCCGCTTCCGGTCCGCCCGCCTCACCCGGGCCACACCCCCCACGTCGTCGCCTTCTCCTCCCGCACCCCGATCAGGCAAATCCCGGCCCGATCGGCCTCCTCGATCACCCGCTCCCGGTCGACCAGAATGGTCTCGCCCGCCTCCAGGGCCAGAACCCGCACCCCCGCCTGCTTGGCCACGGTGACGGTGTCCAGGCCCATGGTGGGCAGGTCGAAGCGGGCATCCTGGGTGGGCTTGCGCACCTTGACCACCACCGCCCCCGGACCGCCCAGGGCCCCACCCCGCAGGATGCAGGGGTCGGTCCCTTCGATGGCCTCCACCGCCAGCACCGCCCGGTCCTTGACCACCACCGTCTGGCCCAGGTCGAGCCGCCCGATCTCCCGCGCCACCCGGAAGCCGATGCCGATGTCCCGCCGTTCCTCGGGGGTGAGCCCCGTCTGGGTCAGCTGGCCCTCGGGCATCAGCAGGTGGGGAAGGGCCCACGCCTGGGTGGGGATCTCAAAGCCCATCCGCAACAGGTCATCCACCAGGGCCAGCATGATGGCGTCGTCGTTGAGGGCGGGCAGCTCCGCCAGGAGCTCCGCCAGGGCCTGGTCGATGGCCGTATGGTAGAGGTTCACCTTGGGCACCTTACCCAAGAGCGCCACCCGGCGGACCCCGCCTTCCACCAGGAGCCGCCGCACCTCCCCCCACTGGCCCACGGGCAGCCGGTGGTAGGCCCGGGCGTACTGGGGCAGCTCCGGATCCACCTCAGGGCCCACCGCGAGGACCAGGGGCGGCGCGCCCAGCCGGCAGAGCCGTGCGGCCGCCTCGGTAGGGAGCCGCCCGTTGCCCGCCAGGATGGCCACACCCTGGATCTCATCCATGGCCACACCCTGGATCTCATCCGCCCCCTGGGGCGCGCGCTCAGTCGTCATGGTCCGCCCCCGCCCGCACGAGCCCCCGCTGGGAAGCCCGGGCAAAAGCGACCAGCTCGGCCAGCTCCGGGACCGACCCCAGGGCTTCAATCTGGGCCAAGGCCTCCTCCAGGCGCAAGCCCGACCGGAAGAGCAGCCGGTAGGCCTGCTTCAGCAAGGACCGAGTCTGGGCCGGCATGCCCGCCCGGCGGAGCCCCACCACGTTCAAGCCGTAGGCGCGCGCCGGGTTGCCCGCCACCAGGGTGAAGGGGGGCACGTCCTGGCGGACCATGGCCAACCCCCCGACCATGGCCAGCCGGCCCACCGAGACGAACTGGTGAATGCCGGCCATGCCCCCGATGACCGCCCCGTCCCCGATCCGGCTGTGGCCGGCCAGGCCCGCGTAGCCGGTGAGGATCACCCGGTCGCCCATTTGCACGTCGTGGCCCACGTGGCTGGCGTTCATCAGGTAGCACTGGTTGCCGATGCGGGTGACGCCGCCTCCCTTGACCGTCCCCCGGCTGATGGTCACATGCTCCCGAATCTCGTTGTCGTCGCCCACCACCAGTTCGGTGGGCTCGCCCCGGTAGCTCAGATCCTGGGGCGCCAGGCCCAGCGCCGCCCCCGCGCCGATCCGGTTCCGGCGTCCCAGGCGGGTGGGCCCGTAGATGACCACGTGGGGGCCGATCTCCGTCCCCTCCCCCACCTGGACAGGCCCCTCAATGATGGCATAAGGGCCGACCTTCACGCCGTCGGCCAGCTCGGCCCGCCGGTCGACCTGGGCTGTCGGATGGATGGCGACGCTCACCCCTGCACCAGCCCCCGCTCCGGCTCGTCCACGCTTCCCGAGCCGATGACAATCTCCGAGTGGTCCCCGATGTTCAGCCGGCTCGCGCTCCCCTGGACCCGGGCCTCCTCGCCCACCAGGGAGTGGCGGAGCAGCACCCCGTCCACCCGGGCGCCTTCACCGATGATGCTGTCGCTGACGATGGAGTTGGCAATGACCGCCCCCGCCCCGATGGAGACGTAGGGCCCGATGATGGAGGCCCGCACCTCCGCGCTGGGGTCGATGGCCACCGGCGGCCGGATGATGGAGCCCTCGAAGGGCCCCGCCCACCCCGGGGACCGCTCCAGGAGGACCCGGTTGGTCTCCAGGAGGGTGTCGGGGTTGCCGCAGTCGTGCCAGGTCTCCACCTCAAAGGTGGTCAGCTCCGCCCCTTCCTCCACCATGATCTGAAGCCCGTCGGTCAGCTGGTACTCGCCCTTGACCTTCCGCCCCTCCTCAATCACCCGCTCCAGGGCCCGGTAGAGCAGCCCCGGCTGGGTCAGGTAGTAGATGCCCACCAGGGCCAGGTTGGAGGTGGGCTCATCGGGCTTCTCCACCAGCCGGACCACCCGGCCGTGCTCCACCTCCGCAATGCCAAACCGGCGGGGATCCTCCACCCGGCGGACCGCGATGGCGTTCTGGCCCCCGGCGACCACCGGCTGCAGGTCGGCCTCCACAATGGTGTCGCCCAGGACGATGAGCACCGGCTCATCGTCGGCCACCACCGGCCGGGTGAGGTGGATGGCATGGCCCAGGCCCTTGCGCTCCTGCTGCTCCACCACGTGGACCTGGAAGCGGTAGCGCCCGCGCACATACTCGACCACTTTCTCACCCAGGTAGCCCACCACCAGGACCAGCTCGTCGACCCCCAAAGGCAGCAGCCGATCCAAGATGTGGGCCAGGATGGGCTTGCCCGCCACGGGCACCAGGGCCTTGGGGACGGTGTGGGTTTGGGGCCGCAGCCGTGTCCCTACGCCCGCCACGGGAATGATGGCCTTCATTCCGACTCTCCTCCTTGAAAGACCGCTGAAAGGGTTTGGGCCAGGCGGCGGTTCAACGCATGCCCCGAGGCAATGCCGATCACGGTGCCGGCCAGCGGCCCCAGGACCGCCAAGTCGCCCAAGAGATCCGCCAACTTATGCCGGGCCACCTCGTCGGGAAAGCGGAGCGCGGTCAGGATCTTCTCCTCACCGACCAGCACGGCCATCCCCGGCTCGCCCATGGCCAACCCCTCCCGCCGGAGGGCCTCCACCTCGCTCAGAAAGGCGACGGTCCGGGCCGGGGCCACCTCCTGGAGGAAGGGCTGGTGCTCATCCCCGTCGTGGTGGAAGCGGAAGCTGTACTGCTGGCTGGCCAGGCTCCGGTGCTGGCTCAGGAAAACATACCGGAGGGCCAGGGTCGCCTCCTCGTCCGCGCTGGGCGGCAGCGCGACCAAGGTCGCGCCGCCCTCCTCCACCAGCACCGGCGCGGGAATGGGCCGGACGGGCAGGGCCTCCCCGTCGGGTTCGATCTCCCGCCGCCCCGCCTCACTCAGAAGGCGGGTGAAGGTGGCCACGCTCCCGTCGCCGGCGGGCAGTTCCTCGCCCCAGACCTGCACCTCCACATGCCACAGCCCCATCCCCGCCAGGGCTGCCAGGAGGTGCTCCACCGTCTGGACCCGGGCTTCGCCCACCCCCAGGGTGGTCGACCGGCGGGTGGCCACCACCGCGTCAGGGCTGGCGGGGATGACCGGCTGCCCAGGAAGGTCGCTGCGGACGAACCGGATGCCGCCGCCCTGCGGGGCCGGTTCCAGGCGGATCCGGCTCCACCGGCCCGAGTGGATCCCCTTCCCTTCCAGTTCCACCGGCCGCGCGATGGTCTCCTGCCGCATCGAGACGGCCCCCTTCCCATATCTTCCGCTGCTCCAGCATTCGGCAACCCACCAGGGCTCCCTGCTGCCTGGCCCCAGCCCGTCCCTCACGCCCCCAGGAGGGCCTGGTAGCGCCGGGCCACGGGGGAGGTGGGGTGGGCCAGCACCTCCTCGGGCGGCCCCGCCTCCACCACCCGGCCGCCGTCCATGAAGACCAGCCGGTGGGCGACCTTGCGGGCGAAGCCCACCTGGTGGGTGACCATCAGCATGGCCCGCTCCGTCTGGGCCACCACCTGCTCCATCAGCTGGAGGATCTCGTGGGCGACCACCGGGTCCAGGGAGGCGGTGGGCTCGTCCCAGAGCATCAGGAGCGGGTCGTTCACCAGGGCCCGGGCGATGGCCACCCGCTGGCGCTCGCCCCCGGAGAGCTGATCGGGCAGCCGCTCCGCGGCCCAGGCCATCCCCACCTGCTCCAGGGCCCCGTCGGCCTGGGCCAAGGCCTCATCCCGGGGCGTTCCCCCGGCCACCAGGCCCAGGGCCACGTTCTGACGGGCGGTGAGCCGCCGGACCAGATGGGATCCCTGGAAGACAAAGCCGATCCGGCGCCGGAGGAGCGGCAGCTCCCGAGGGGTCAGTTCGGCCACGTCCAGCCCGCCGATGGTCACCGTCCCCTGGTCGGGCGCTTCCAGGCCGGCAATGCACCGCAGAAGGGTGGACTTGCCGCAGCCGCTGGGCCCTAGGAGGACCACCACCTCGCCGGACCGGACCTCCAAATCGACACCCCGGATGGCCTGGGTGGAGCCGAACCGCTTGACCAGGCCCCGCACCCGCAGGACCTCCTCGCCCAGGAGCCGCTCAGGGGCGCCCGGGACCCGCTCCGTGGCCGTCGCCATGGATCCGCCTCCTTCCTCGGATCGTCTCGCCCAGCCGGGCCCAGAAGGGCCGCCGGGGATCGCCCGGCCCCTCCAGGAGCCGCCCATTCCGGGTCATCAGGCCCAGCAGGGAGGGGCGGGCCTCGGGCAGGATGACCGCCTCCATCACCTGGACGGGGGTCAGCCCGGCCGCCACCGCCAGCTCCACCTCTTCGGCCCGGACGGGGTTGATCCGGCCCGCCAGGGCCCAGGCGAGGAGGGCCAGGACCGCGCCCAGCAGGAAGGTACCCTTCCCGTCCACCCACGGCAGCTGGGCCCCCGAGAGGGTGGCGGCCACCGTCAGGAGGGAGCCGCCCCAGACCATGGCGAGCCACCAGGTTCCGTCGAAACCCCCCCTGCTCCAGCGCCGGAGGGGTCGGGTCCCCTGCCGTCCTGCGGGCCGACGGGGCTGGAGGCGGCCCAAGGTGCGGGCCCCCTGACGGATGACCGACAGGTCCAGGAGGAGATGGGCCCCGCCCAACCCGATGACCAACAGCCCCGCTACCAGCCCCTGGGCCTGGTGGAGCATCTGCATCAGGCTGGCCCGGGGGCTGGGCCGCACCGCTGCCGGAGGAAGCACCCGCACCCCCTGCTGCTCATCGCCCAGCGCGTCTTCAATCCTTTGGGTTAGGGCTTCTGCCGCCACGGGTCCCGTCACCAGGAAGGCGAGGCGCTCGCCCGACTCGCCCAGGTCCGAGCCCCATTGGGCAAGGAGACCGGCCAGCTCCTCCACCTCTTGGTCGGTCAACTCAGGGAGACGGTCCATGGCCGCCTCCAACCGGCCCGCGGCCGCCTCCAAGGCCGCCGGATCCATGGCCTCCAGGCTCGCCTGCAGCGTCTCCAACTCGCCCTGGAAGGCGGCCAGCCCCTCCCCGTCGAGGGCCTCCACCGCGGCCAGGGGATCCTCCGCCCCCTCCCGGGTGGCCGGTCGCCCGGGGGCCGCCTGGGCGGTCCCACCCACCAGGTTCTCCATCAGAATCTGGGCCAGGAGCCCCAGGGTGGTGCTCCGCCCCTGGGGGCTGGCCAGCTCCTGGGCCAGCTGGTCGACCCGGGCCTGGAGGCTCTCCACCTGATGGAGCGCGGTCTGGATCTGGGCGGTCGTCTCCTGGCCCGCCTGGATGGCGGACCGGGCGGCCCCCTGCCCTTCGGCCACCGCCTGGGCCAGTTGCCGCAGCTCCTGGGCCGTCTGGCCGAAGGCCGCCTTCAGCCCCGTCTCCTCCCGCAGGAGGGGAAGGAGCTGGCCCAGCCGGGCGACGGCCCCCGCCAGATGGGCCCCTTCCGCGCTCTCACCCAGCGGGTGGAAGGGGAGGCCCGTCCCGGCTGTCAGGCGATCGGCGAGGGCCTGGGCATCGGCCGGGCCCTCCTGGGCCAGGATGACCTCCACCAGGCTCTGGGCCTCCACCAGCTCCTCCAACCGGCGGGAGACCTCAGGGAGCTGCCCCGCTCCCTCCAGAACGGCGGTGAGGGTGGTTCCGTGCCAGAAGACGAAGGCGACCCCCGGGATGGCCGCCACCTGCCGGGTCAGCTCCTCTTCCAGGCCCGGGGGCACCCCCGCCAGATCGATGGAGGGCTCCACCAGGTAGGTGATCCCGTTGTACCCGGGCAGCTCCCGCACCGCCTGAGGCAGTTCCTCCAGGCCGGCGGCCGTCCGGGCGCTCTCAGGAAGGGCCACGAAGAGGTTGGCGTTCCCCACCACCTCCGGCCCCCGGTGGAGCCGGACGCCGGGGTAGGCCGCGGCGAGAAGCTCTTCCGCTTCGGACAAACTTTGGAAAGCCGTTTCAGAACGCCAGTGGAGGATGGCGTCGTAGGCCCCAGCGTCGCCCAGGGCCTCATCGACCGTCCGGCCGAGGTATACCCTGGCCACGCGCGCGCCGGCCCACGCTCCTCCCGTGGTGAGGAGGGCGGCCAGAAGCCAGAGGAGAATCAAGTGTTTTCCGAAACCATCTTGGAGAAGAATCCGCACGGACACCGTCCCTTTCGTGGTGAGCCGCGCGGATTATAACACAGACCGGGAGCGGCCCCGGCCAGCAAGTGGTGCCGCTCCCGGCAAGCTCCGACGGGATTGGAAAAGATGATGAGAGGCTTCTAGAAACTGGTTTGGTAACTGACGCCCACTTGGAAGGATTCGAGACTCCGCAGGGCCAAGGTCGCGTCGAATCCGGCAGCCAGGTTGAAGCGGGTCCCCACCAAGAGGGAGTCGCCGTCGGCCTCAATCAAGAGGGTGGTGGGCGGGAAACCGCCCCCCGCCTGGACGGGGTTGAGCAGCCCGCTCAGGCCGATGAAGAAGGGGTGGTCGCTCCCTGTGGTGAGACCCCCGTGGAGGCGCCAGAGGTTGCTCAGGCGCTTGCTCAACGTGCCGAAGAAGCTGGGGGAGTCCACACCGCCCCAGGTAAAGCCCAGGGCCAGGCCCGGCAGATCCCGGGTCTCGGCCAGCACCCCGATCTTGGCCCCCAAGCCCAGGGTGCCGTCGCCACCCCGACCGCCCGTCGACCCGTTGACCGCCACCTCCAACCCCGGCACGATGCCGAAGGCAACCGCCGGCTGGAACGCCGAGGACCGGCTGTTGTAGTAGAGGGAGAGGCGAAGGCTCTCCGGCGGCAACACATCGGCCGTCTTCACCTCCACCAAACCCGTCAGGCCCGACGTGGTCCCCCCGGCCCCCACCGGGACGGGAACGAAGAACACGGCAGCCAGCACGGCGGCCAGAATCCCCCGCCAACGCCTCCCTTGCCTCACCACATAGGTCACCTCACTCGCCTCAAGCTCTCACTCTTCCCCCGTGGTTCCCCGTGCCGGCCCCTCGTCCCTGCTCAAGGACTCCCCCGCCCGCTCGCCCCGAAGGAAGGCGAGCTGGTCCCGGAGGAGGGCCACCTCGGCCCGCAGGGCGGCCACCTCCCGCAAGAGCTGGGGCACCCGCCGCTGGGCGGCAAGCATCCGCATCTGCTCCCCGTGGGGCCGAGCCGGGAGCCCCGAGACCAGACCCCCGTCCACATCTTTCAAGACGCCGGCCTGGGCCGCGACCATGGTCCCGTCGGCCAGCCGGACATGGTCGCTGACGCCCGCCTGGCCCGCCAGGATCACCCCTCGACCCAGCCGGGCGCTCCCCGCCACCCCCACCTGGGCAACCAGCAGGCAGTTTTCCCCGATCTGGACGTTGTGGGCCACGTGGACCAGGTTGTCGATCTTGGTCCCCCGCCCGATGACCGTCGCCCCCAGGGTCCCCCGGTCAATGGTACTGTTGGCGCCGATCTCCACATCATCCTCCACCACCACGGTGCCCAAATGGGGGATTTTGTGGTGCGTTCCCGTTCCGTCGGTGGCGTAGCCAAATCCGTCGGCCCCCACCACCGCCCCCGGCTGGAGGATGACCCGGTCCCCCAAGTGGACCCGGTCGGCCACCACGCTGTTCTCCCGCAGAAGACAGTCGCGGCCCACCACCGCCCCCCGCCCCACCCGGGCTCCCGGGTAGAGCCAGGTGCCCGCGCCGATGCGGGCGCCGGGCCCGATAAAGACGTAGGGACCCACCCGGACCCGCTCCCCCAGCTCCGCGTCGGGGGCGACACAGGCCGTGGGATGGATCCCTTCCTCCAACCAGCCCGGCTCCTGAAAGAGGGCCAGCACCTGGGCGAAGGCGACCCGGGGATGGTCCACCCAGATGACGGGGCGGGTCGTCTTCACCTGATCCCGGAGGCTGCGGGGGGCCAGGAGGAGGCCGGCCCGGCTCTGCTCCGCCCGGGCCCAGGGCTGGCCTTGATCCAGATAGGCCACATGGCGCGGCCCCGCCTCGTCCAAGGGGGCGGGCCCCGTCACCACCAGGTCAGCCGGGCCGTCCAGCTGGCCCCCCAGCCGGGCGGCCAGCTCCTCCGCGTGGCGCTCCACCGCTCTCCCTCCTGCCTCCCTGCCTTGGCGCTCCTGGGCCTGGCCCGTCTCAGCGGATGCCCCAGCGCAGGAGCCGCTTCGCCTCTTCGCTCATCATCTCCGGCGTCCAGGGGGGATCCCAGACCAGCTCCGTCTCCACCGAGTTGACGCCGGGCAGAGGCTTGACCGCCGCGTGGACCTGATCGTTGATGGTGGCGTACAGGGGGCACCCGGGGGTGGTGAGGGTCATCTTCACGTGGACGTGCCCTTTGGCCTCGTCGATCTCCACCCCGTAAATCAGCCCCAAATCGACCACGTTCATGCCCAATTCGGGGTCAATGACCACCTTCAAGGCTTCACGGACCGTCGCCTCGTCGACCAAGGGTCCCGCCTCCTCTTCCCATTGGCCCGCGCGCGGGCTCTCCACCTATTGTAATCTCCCCAGGCGGGAGGCGTCTGCCTGGCGCCGCAAGGCTTATCCTTCCTCACCGTTCTCCGGGGAGGCCAGTTGGACACCCAACCGGCGCAGGACGGGGCCCGTCAGATCGATGCCCCCGTGGAGGACCAGCGGCTGGGTCATCACCCGCGGCAGCCCATGGTCCCCGGTCACGGTGAGGACCACGTCCTTGGCCAGAACCGTGGAGACCCCGTGCTCGGCGGCCACCGAGGCGATGGCGGCCGCGATGTTGGCCTTCAGTTCCTCCTCGAAACGCTCCACCCCGGCCGATTGCGCGTTGAGCTCCGCCTGGTACACGTTGAAGAGGGCCTGCTTGGCCTCGTCGTCCAGGCCCACGCTCTCCTCGTCAAACTTGGCCTGGAGTTCGATCAGCCGTTGCTCCAGTGCGGCCAGAGACGGCTGCAGGTTGGGCAGCAGGTACTGGGCTTGGATCACCTGCAGGTCCACGTAGCCGACGGCCGGCCCCTCCCCCTGGGCCCCTGCCCCCGCAGGGGCGAGAAAGACCAGCGCCGCCAGCAGCGCGACGACGGCGCGGCTGGCGACGACGGTCCCCCAGCTCCCTCCATGTTCCCGTACCACCTTGGCCCCTCCTCTGATGCCCTTCCCCCCGGTGCCGGGTCAGAAGGTCTGTCCAATGCTGATGTAGGGCTGGCCCGGCCGATCGGCGCTCATGCCGTAGTCGAGGCGGAGCATGCCGATGGGCGTGTTCAGCCGGATGCCGAAGCCGTACCCCACCTCCAGGTCGGCCAGCCGGACCGCTTCGTCCTTCTCAAAGTCCCACGCCCGGCCCGCGTCCACGAAGAAGACGCCCTGGACCTGATCCGCGATGGGGAACCGGTACTCCGCGTTGGCCACCAGCTTGGCGTGCCCCACGAACTCGCCGTAGTCGTACCCCCGCAGGGTCTCGGAGCCGCCCACCCAGAACTGCTCGCTCCGCCGGGCCTCGCCGTTCAGCCAGCCGGTGCTGAGGCGGAAGGCCAGGGTCTGGTTGGAGCTCCCCACCTTGATGTAGCGGCTGAAGGTCTCTTGGTAGATCTGGTGGCTCCAGTCACCGCCCAGAAGCCCGCCGCCGAAGGTGACCGAGAGCCGGTTCCGGTACCCCGTCGTGGGGAAGAAGGGGTGGTCGGTGGTGTCGGTGGCCAGGGCCAGCTCAAAGGACCGGTAGCTGCTGTTGGCAAATCTGCCCAGGTCTGGGTCGTACGCCTTTTCGTCGTAGGTCCGGGTGTCCATGGAGAAGGTCCCGATGAGGCGGCTGTAGCTCCCGACGGGGTGGCCCAGGCTGAGGCTCAGCCCCAGGTCGTGGTACCAGCTCTGGGACGGGTGCTTGGTGTCCACCCGGTTCCGGTGGAAGAGGCTCACCCCGAGGGAGAGGCCGCTGTCGGTCAGGTACGGCTCCCGGAAGCGGAGCTCGTACTCGCTGGAGGAACGGGCCACCGAGATCTTCACGCCCGCCTCCTGGCCCCGGCCCAGGAAGTTGACGTCCGAGACGTCCACATACCCGCCGAAGCCCCCCGGCGAGCTCCAGGTGACCCCCAGGCTGGCCATCCCTGTCTTCCGCTCCTGGACGTGGACGATCAGGTCCAAGGTCTCGGGGTCGCCCGTCTCAGCGAAGCTCCGGCTCACCTGGTCGAAGTATCCCAGCTGGAGGACGTCCCGCAAGCCCCGGTCGACCACCTTCAGGTCGATGGGGTCCCCGGGCTTGATACGCATCTCCCGCAGGATGACGTAGTCCAGGGTCTTCTGGTTCCCCTCCACCCGGATCTCGTTCAACCGGACAGGCGCGAAGGCGAGGGTGAGGACGCCCTCATCGTTCCAGGTCGGGGTCTGGGTGGGCCGGATCAGGAGCCCCTCCTGTTCCAGCGCCTGGTACTGGATGGTGGCGAGGGCGTTCTGAACCTCGTGCAGGTCGAGGACCTCACCCGTCACCAGCCCCGTCTCCGCGAGGAGCGCCTGCTCGTCCAGACCCTCCAGCCCTTCCAGGACCACCCGGGTCAAGACGGGCAGCTCCTCCACCACGAAGACCAGCTGGATCCCGCCGGGCACCACGGGCATCTGGAAGCTGACGCTCTCAATGGTTCCCAGCTCCAGGATGGCTTGGGCATCCTTCTGGAGGGCCTCAGGGTCCACGGGCCGGCCGATGCGGCTGGCCTTGATCTGGTCCAGGATCACCTCGGCCGGGACCCGCTGGTTGCCCCGGACCGCAATGGACTGGACGATGGGCTCCGTCGCCTCCTGGGCCTGGACCGCAGCGGCCGGCCCCAGGCTGATCATCAGCCCCACCAGCAGCCAGGTCAGGATCCTGAGACGATGCATGGTCTGATTCCTCATTGGTCGCACGTGAACGCCCCCACTCGTCGTTGGCAGCTCCAGGGTGAAGGTCCCCGGCCCGGCTCGAGCCGGCGCCAAGCCATAGGTTCGTGGCGGCCCAGACCCATCCTCCCGGAAAAGGGCCTGTAATTCCTGTTCCGGGAGTCAGAAGGGGGTGGAACCGGGAGCCTCTGCCGCGGGTTCCTCTTCCTGGACTGGCTCGACGATCTCCAGCTCGAACTGGTCCGATCCCCGGATGACCCAGTCGGTGGCCAGGCGGGCCTGGACAGGCTTCCCGTTGCCGGGCAGGCTGGGCTGATGGCTGCGGGGCTGGTCCCGATCCTCCTCCGCCATCGGCGCCCCCTCCCCTTCGGTCCGGGCCGGGTTCTCCGCGCCGGCCTGGGACTCCGCCGGCGGCAGCGGGCCGAAGGGCGGGTAGAACTCGGCCACCAGCTCGTAGTTCCGCTCCCGGGTCCGGAAGGTCTCCAGCTGCTCCTCCAGGGAGCCGCCCTCGGGCAGGGGGAGACCTTCCTCCACCGGCTCGCCCGTTTTCTCCTCGGCAAAGAGCTCAGCATGGACCACGGCCGAAGGGCTGGTGCTATACCCACCCCGGACCGTCACCGCCACCCGGCCGGCGGGGGTGCCCGGCGGGATGGTGAGGCGGATCGCCCGCGTCTCCCGGGGGCCCCGGTAGGTCTGGAGCTCCACCTCGATGAGGACCGAGTCGCCGGCGGCCACCCGGGTGGCCGCGGGGCGAACCTCCACGATCTGGGCCACTTGGGGCTGGCGGGTGATGCGGGCTTCCACCTCCACCCGGCGGAGGGGCACTTCCCGGAAGGGATTGGCCGCCAGCAGCTCCACCCCTTCCAGGAGCTCGCCCACGGCCAGGGCGGAGACGTCCGATTCGGAGTAGACCATGTTGTCCCGGACCAGGGTTTGGGGGAGGCTCTCCGCCTCCAGGCGGAAGAGGACCCGGGCGGTACCGGGGCCGATGCGGTCGATCCCCTGGTCCAGGGCCTGGAGGACCCCGACGGTGACCAGATCGGGCAGGAGCCAGGGGTCGTCCACGGCCCAGAAGCTGAACCGTTGGGGGGTCTCCCCCTGGGGATGGTCCAGGTCAGTGACCCGGACCGCCACCTGGACCCGCTCGGGGAGGGGGCCCAAGCGCCCGGCCACCCCGGCCGCCCGGTCCTGGGTCAGGGTGCCCGCCGGGTCGGTCACCACGCCCACCTTGAAGGGCATCTGGGCACTGGAGACGGTCCGGAGGATGGCGGCGCCGCTGGTCACCCAATGGACGGCGCCCCCGTTGAGGAAGGGATGGCCCAGCCCCAGGAACCGGTCCCCATCGGTCCAGGTGACGGTACCCAGGGCCGAGAGGCTCACATCACCGCCCAGGAGCTGGACGCCAAAGGCGCTCCCCGGCTGGAAAGAGACCGTCCCCGGCTGGACCGAGGCGGGGGCCGTCCCTGTGGGCACGGTGAGGAAGGGACCCCCAAGGAGCCGCTTCGCCCACCCCTCCACCAGGTGGAGGGCCCGGGGCCCGAACCCGCCCGCCATCAGCGGCGTGGCCAGGGGGACCAGCACCTCGGTGCCTGGCGGCAGTTGGGCGAGAAGCTGGGCGGCCGTGGCCTCATCGGGAGCGAAGGCTACCTGGCGGGGTCCCGCGGGCGAGGGCGCCTGGGCCGCCGCGTCCTCAGCCCCCATCCGCTCCAGAACCCGGAGCATGTCGCCGATGGGCGTCACCAGGCCGATCCGGTGATCGGCGTAGCCAAAGCCGTAGGCGATGGCGCCCACCAAGCGGCCGTCCACGAAGACAGGGCTGCCGCTCATGCCGGAGGCGATGCCGCCTGTCTGCTCGATGAGGGGGCCGGACGTCTCCACCAGGAGGAGGTCACCCGCCGGCCCCGCCCCGGGGAGGACCCCGAGGAAGAGAACGTCAAAGGCTTCGATATCCGTTCCCCCGATGACGGTGTACCCCGTCCCCCGGAGACCGGGCACCACCTCTTCCACGGGGAAGAGCTGGCCGTTCCAGATGGGGGCGGCCCCTGCCGGCGCTGTCAGGCCCAGGAGGGCCGCTACCAGGAGCCAAAGCGCGTGCGCCTTCAGCCTTGTGAAGGGCATGGATCTCTCCCTCTCTCCGGGAGGCGGGAATCAGCGATCGGTGAAGACCAAGAGCGCGTTGGCCACAGGTCGCTCCCGCCCGTCGGACGGAAGATTGAACAAGTCGCCGCGAAGCACCATGGTGCTGGACCCGCCGCCGTCCAGGTTGAGCGCGTCCTGGGCGCCCAGGGAGGCCATGACCTCGGCCAGTTCGGTCAGGGTGAGGCCGACGCTGGAGGCCTGACGCCCGTTGACGGTGAGCAGGATGAGCCGGCCCCGACTGTCCACGCCGGCTGCCGTCCGGGGTGCCCGGCTCCGGGCCACGTCGGGCTGAAACCGCTCGGCCTCCGCGGTCACATCCACACGCCCGGCCCGCAGCAAGCGGGGCCCACCCCCCACTGCCCACTCCAGGTGGTCCAGGGGGATCGCCTCCGCCAGGCCCCACCGGGCCTCCAAGGGGATCCCGGGCATCACGGGCCACGGCGCCTCGGCCTGGGCACCGGCCACGATGACGTACCCGTCGGGCGGAATGGGCAGGGACTCCCCCACGGACGTGGCCACCACCTGGCCGTCCACCACTGCCCAGGCGGCCCCGCCCTCAGGCACCCGGGCCACCGCGCCGGCCAGGGGGGTGAAAACGGCCAGCTCCTGGATGCCCGGCGCCCGGTTGACGGCCGCCAGGGGGCGGGTCCCCTCCCGGCCCGCCACCTCCCCTTGGAAGGTGGCGGGGCCGATCCACCAGCGGGCCTCGCCGAAGGGCCCCCGGCCAAAGAATAGGGCCGTCCGGGAGAGGATGGGCTGGCTGTGCATCTGGCCGTCCAGGAGAAGGAGACCCAAGGGGCGGCCGGCGGCGAAATAGGTGCCATTCACCCCGGCCAAGGCGCCGTGCTCCCGGACCATCTGACCCACCGTGGCCCGGCCCTCCAGGGTGGCCCCAGCCAGCACGGGCCGGACCTGGACCCCGTCCAGACGGGTATCCACCCGGAGGTACTGGGCCCGGGCGGGCCCAGCGGGCGTCTCGATGGTGAGCAGCCCGAAACGGACCCCGTACCCCACCCAGATCTCCCACGGCTCTCCGATCTGGAGCTGCCCGCCGGCTCCCGCCCCGGCCGCCGGATGGGGCAGGGCGACCCCCAAGCACGAGAAGACCAGCCAGATCAGCAGGGGGGCCACCCACCACCGCCCTGGCTGGCTCACCGACCGACGGGCCTCACCATCCACCAGTCAGACCACACTCCCCGCCCAGCGTCGGGACGCGCTGGCATCGAAAGGCTGGGTTAGAGTTTCTCGGAGGGCTCGCCACTCTCCTCCCCACCCTCAGGGGGCAGGTCCAGGCTGTTCAGGATCACGTCAGCCAGGCCAATGCCGCCCTGCTGGGCCAAGAAGCGGGCCAGCTCGTCCCGGACCAGTCCCGCCCGGATGGGGGACCCCCCGGGGCCCAGAAGGCTCCCGCTGGGGAGGGTGGCCTCGAGGCTCTTGAGGAGTTCGGATAGGAAGACGGCTTCCAGCTCCCGGGCGACTGTCTCCGCCTCCTGGCGGGAGCGAGGGGGATCGGGCCGGGCGGGCCGCCAGGAGGACAGCGGGGCGGGAAGATACCCGAGCGGATCCATGCTCACCGGACCTCCAGCTGGCCGTGGAGCGCGCCCGCTTCAGCCACGGCCCGGAGAATGGCTACCAGGTCGTCGGGCCCGGCCCCGGCCGCGTTGAGGGCGGCCACCAGCTCGTCCACGGTGCCGCCGTCCAGGAGGTGGACCGCCTCCCCCGGATTGGCCCGGCGGGCGGACCGGCCCACCTCCACCTGAACGCCCCGGTGGGCGACGGCCACGGGCGAAATGCGGACCCGGTGCCCGATGACCACCGTCCCCGTCCGCTCATCGACCACCACCCGGCCGCCGCTGTCGGGGACGACCGTCAGCTCCAACACGTCGGCCAGGAAGTCGACGGCCCGCTGGGCCAGCGCGTCAGGCGGGATGAGCCGGATGCTCCCGCTGTCCTCGGCCACCGCCGTCCCTGGGCCGTACGCCTCCTCGATGGCGGCCACGATCCGACTGGCGGTGATGAAGTCGGGCCGCCGGAGGAGGAGGCGGAGCTCCGAGGGCAAGACGGCTCCCGGTACCGCCCGCTCCACGTAGGCCCCGCCGGGAAGGACGGCCACCAGGGGGTGGACGGAGCTGGTGCGGGCGTAGCGGCTGGAGGTGCCGCCGCCCAGGGTGAGGGAACCTTGGGCCACCGCGTAGACCTGGCCATCGGCGCCCAGGAGGGGTGTCTGCAGGAGGAGCCCTCCCGCCAGGCTCCGGGCGTCGCCGAAGGAGGCGACGGTCACATCGATGGTGCTCCCCGGACGGGCGAAGGGAGGCAGCTCCGCGGTGACGGTGACGGCCGCCACGTTCCGGAGGATGAGGTCCCGGGGCTCCACCCGGAGCCCGAACCGCTCCAACATGTTGGCCACCATGCGGACGTTGGCCTCATTCCGCTGGGAATCGCCCGTGCCGTTCAGGCCCACCACCAGGCCCAAGCCCACCAGCTGGTTGGGCCGGACGCCCTCCACTTCCACCAATTCTTTGATCCGGACCACCGGATCGCCCAGGGCGAAGGCGGCCTCGGCCTGGGCGCCAACCGGGCCCGGAAGGAAGGCCGCCGCCAGGAGGAGGCCCAGGAGCGTCACCAGCGCCGCCCCAAGCCAGGCCTGCTCGTTTGCACGTCCCACCGTGATCACTGGTCTCACCCCTCCCGGAGCCCGCCCCTCCACCAGCGCTAAAAGAGCCAGTTGAAGAGCCGGGTCAAGAGGCCCGGATCCTGCAGGTCGCCCACGGGCCCCTCGCCGTCCAGCTCGATCCTGGCATCGGCCAAGTACGAGGAGAGGACGGTGTTGTTGGCGCTGATGTCCTCAGGCCGGACCAGGCCCGTGATGGTCAGGCGCTGCTTGTCCCCGTTGATGACGATCTCCCGGCTCCCCTCGATGCGGAGGTTCCCTTCAGGGGTCACCTCCACCACCCGGGCCGTCAGCCGGGCTTCCAGGGAGCTGCCCCGCCGGGTGCTCCCGTTGCCCTCGCCACTCTGGCTGGCCGACAGGCTCAGCCCGGGGATCCACTGGGTGAGCACGCTCGCCGGGGAAAGAGACGTCTGGTGGTCGCTGCTGGTGCTCGTCACTGCCGACTGGCGCCCCTCGGTCCACTCCTGGATGACCAGGGTGACCAGGTCCCCCGTCCGGCTCGCCTTCCGGTCGGCGAAGAGGGAGGGCGCCCCCTCCACCGGCCAGAGGGATTGGGCGGCCGCTCTGGGAGCCCACCCGACACCGGCGAGCAGCACGCTGGCCGCGATCAGGAGCGCCTGGACCCGCCGCCGCCTCTTTAGGGACCCACCGTCTCTCACTGCGGCACCTCCTCACCCCACCCGGTCTCGCTGCCTGCCTCGACCCGGACCCAGCCCGGGCCGACCACCACCGCCTCCACGTCCAGGCCGCTGGTCAGGTTGCGCACCCGGATCCGCTCGCCCAGACGGCCGGGAGCCAGGGCCCGGGCGGGCACCTGGACCACCACGCTGCCGGCCACCGCCTCCAGGGTGACCTGCTCGTCCCGGGCCACCAGGGGCGGGCCCGCCCCCACCGCCGGGCTCACCCCCGGCTCCAGCCCGCGGGGGGCTGGGCTGGTGGGGGCGGTGCTGGCGGGGGCGGCCGGCGTGACCAGCTGCACCCGCTCAGGCCCGTCCACCACCACCTGGTCGGGGTCGATCCCCGCCTGCCGGAAACGGACGGCCAGGTAGCCCGTGGCCAGCCAACGGCTCCGGCCCGGCAGGGGCGCCGCCCCCACCGGCACCTGAGCCAACCGGTCGACGAGCTCGGGCGGCCCTTCGATCTGGGCCACATCGCCCAGGGTGACGGTCCCGCCCGGCACCTCCACCACCTCGGGCAGGATCACCCGGGCCGGGCCCTCAGGGATGGCCGGCTCCTCCGAAGACGCGCCCGCCGCCGGTTCACCGGGTGCCGCCAGCACCACGAGCAGCAAGAGCGCGCCCAAAACCGAACGCCACCCTTGCTCACCGCGACGGGTCATGGTCTTCCCTCCTACCCCCTCAAGGGCTACCGCCTCAAGCTGTTGGCCGTCTGCAGCATCTCATCGGAAGCTTGGATGGCCCGGGAGTTGGTCTCGTACGCCCGCTGGGCGATGATCAGGTTGACCATCTCCTCCACCACCTGGACGTTGGACATCTCCAGCCAGCCCTGGGCCAAGGTGCCGAAACCGTCCAAGCCCGGTGTGCTCACCATGGGCGGGCCCGAAGCGGCCGTCTCCACGTAGAGGTTCCGGCCCAGGCTGCTCAAGCCCGCGGGGTTGACGAACCGGACCAGCTCGATCTGGCCCACCATCTGGGGTTCACTGTCACCGGGCAAGAGGACGGAGACGGTCCCGTCGGAACCGATGGTCACATCGACGGCGTCTTCCGGGATGATGATCTCCGGCTCGAGGGCGAAGCCGTCGGAGGTGACGATCCGGCCCAGGCCGTCCCGCTTGAAGGAGCCGTCCCGGGTGTAGGCGATGGTGCCGTCCGGCAGGAGCACCTGGAAGAAGCCGTCCCCCTCGATGGCCAGATCCAGGGGGTTCTCCGTCTGCTTGAAGGACCCGGGCGTGAAGATTTTCTGGGTGGCGATGGGCCGCACCCCGTGGCCCACCTGGAGCCCCACGGGGATCTGGGCGCCGGCGGTGACGGGGGTGCCGGCGAAGCGGACCGTCTGGTAGAGGAGGTCTTCGAAATCCACCCGGTTCTTCTTGTACCCGGTGGTGTTGACGTTGGCCAGGTTGTTGGAGATGGTGTCGATGTTGAACTGCTGCCCCGCCATCCCTGAGGCAGCCGTCCAAAGCGAGCGAAGCATCGGTCTCCCTCCCGTGCTCGGGAGGCAGGTCAAGGGGAAAGGTCGCCACCTCGATCGGTCAGTGGCGAGAGACCTCCGCCACGCGGTCCAGCCTCAGCCCTCTCCCCCAAGCCACGTGCCTGCCTGCCCGTTAGATCCGTCCCAGCTCATTCACCGTCTGATCCAAGGTCTCGTCGTAGGAGCGGACCACCCGCTGGCTCGACTCGTAGGCCCGCTGCAGCTCAATGAGGCGGACCAGGCTCTCCACCACCTGAACCGTCGAACCCTCGAGCATCCCCTGGGCCACCCGGGTCCCGTCGGCCGCCAGAGGTTCCGCGCCCTCCAGAGGGGCCAAGAGGGTCGCCCCCTCCTTCCGCAGCTCCCCGTTGGGGTCGGCGAAATCCACAATCAACAGCTGGCCCACCAGGGCCCCGTCCACAAAGACCGTGCCATCCTGGCCGACGGCGACCGCCCCTTCCAAGCCGACCTGGATGGGCCCGTCCACCCCCAAGACCCGGTTCCCCCGAAGGTCAGCCAGGTAGCCCTCGCTGTCCAGGACGAAGCTGCCCGCCCGGGTGTAGCGGACGCCCGCCGGCGTCTCCAGCGCGAAGAACCCCGGACCCTCCAAGGCCAGGTCCAGGGGGTTGCCCGTCTCCCGCAAGGGGCCTTGCTGGAAGGAGGTGTAGACCCCCTCCACATACACACCGGTGCCCAGGGGGCCCACCACCGGCGCCTCCCGGAAGGGGAGCCGGTCCAGGCCCTCAGGCCGGGTGCGCACCTCCACTCCCAGGGGATGGAGCGGCTCAGGATCCCCTCCTTCGCCCCCCACCCGGCGGAGCAAGAGGGTGGGGAAGCTGACCAGCTCAGCCTGATCCGCCTTGTACCCCGTGGTGGAGACGTTGGCCAGGTTGTTGGTCTCCAGCTCCAAGCGGACCGCTTGGGCCAGCATCCCTGAGGCGGCGGTGTACAAGCCGCGCAGCAAGCGGACGCCCTCCTTCCTTCCAGGCCCGCACCGAACCTGCCGATCAAGCCAAAGGTCCCGAGGGAGTGTCTGGTTCCATCATCGGCAAGCGGGAGCGATCCTTGAGCGCGCTGTCAAGCCAGAAGGAGGCGGGCTGGCCTCACTCCCGGGTCGTGGCCGCCTCGCCCACAAAGAGGGAGGGGAGCTCCTTGCCCCGGCGGCGGACCATCTCCAGGGCCGCCCACGTCCCCCGGGCGACGCACGTCAAGGGATCCTCGGCCAGCCGGGTGGGTACGCCCAGCTCGTCGGCCACCCGTTCGGGGAAGTCGCGCAGGAGGGCCCCGCCGCCCGTCAGGAGGATCCCATCCTCGTAGATGTCCGCCGCCATCTCCGGCGGCGTCCGCTCCAGCACCCAGCGGATCCCGTCGAGGATGGCCTGGATGGGCTCGTCCAACGCGGGGAAGAGCTCATCGCTGGTCACCTGGAGGCGCTTGGGCAGGCCCGAGGGCCGGTGGAAGCCGCTCACCTCCAGAGCCCGGACCTCAGAGGTGGGCCGGGCCGCCCCCACCTGGATCTTCAGCTGCTCGGCCGTGCGGGGGCCGACCACCAGCTGGTGGGTCCGCTCCAAGTGGCGGGCGATGGCCGAGTCAAAGTCGGTGCTCCCCACCC
The DNA here is from genome assembly GCA_017577405.1 of Bacillota bacterium. Lineage (GTDB taxonomy): Bacteria > Bacillota > Limnochordia > Limnochordales > Limnochordaceae > Limnochorda. The sequence goes on along the minus strand of PIUA01000023.1, from coordinate 105,958 downwards.
GGATGGAGGTGGCCACCACCTCCTGGCCCATGGAGAGGACGGCGATGTCGGTGGTGCCGCCGCCGGCGTCGATCACCATCCGGCCCCGGGGGTGGGTCACCTCCAAGCCGGCGCCCAAGGCGGCGGCCATGGGCTCGCTGATCAGCTCGCAGTGGCGGGCCCCCGCAGCAAGGACCGCGTCCACCACCGCCCGCCGTTCCACACTGGTGATCCCTGCGGGAATGCAGACGACCACGTCAGGGCGGACCAGGGGGATCCGCCCCAGGGCCCGCTGCATGGCGTGGACCAGGAGTTTCTGGGTGAGGTCGAAGTGGGCGATCACCCCGTCTTGCAGGGGGTGGACCGTCTCGTAGACCCCCGGGGTCCGCCCCATCATCTGGTAGGCTTCCTCGCCGACGGCGACCAACTCGCCATCCTCGACCCGGACGGCCACCACCGACGGCTCCTGCAGGAGAATGCCTTTCCCTTCCACATAGACCACAAGATTGGCTGTGCCCAGATCAATCCCGATGCCCCGGCTGAAGAGTGCCACCCTGGATCGTCCTCCCAATCCCCCTTGGGCTGGCCACAGTTTCGAGCCTGGGCCTGGTAAATCCTTCCCTTATGCCGGATCGTGCCGAAAAGTCACCCCTTTTGGCTGTGGGGCAGAGTTCAGGAGACTTTCCGCTCCCCCCGGTACTTCTGGCGGGTCGCCTCGCCCCCCCGGATGTGCCGCTCCGCCTTGTTCCGCTCCAAGACCCGCTTCACCCGGAGGGCCAGCTCCGCATTCACCCGCGGCAACCGCTCAGTGACATCTTTATGCACGGTGGACTTGCTGACGCCGAAGACGCTGGCCGCCTGCCTCACCGTCGCGTTGGTGTCGACGATGTAGGCGCTGATCTCCAGAACCCTTTTCCTGATGTACTCCCGCATCGCCGCGCCCCCTCGCCGCCTCCTGTGGTCCATGTCTATGTGGGGCGCCGGTGAATATGCTGGGGCGCGACGGGAAAGGCGCACCAGGAGCCCCTTCCCCCACCCGCGCCGGACCTCCGGGGGCCCACCTTTATGCGGAGCCTGAATGACCCGGGCGGGAGGGGCCCGAGTCCGGGGGAGGCCCCCGAGCCTCGGGGCGGCCAGGCGGCCGAGGGCCCGGCCAGAGGCCGGGCCCCCAGGCCTCAGGGACGAAGGGCCGGGAGAAACCGGGCCGGGTCGTGGGGCTGGCCGTCCCGGTAGAGGCTGAAGTGGACCCCGAGGCTCAGCCCGTCATCCAGCCGGCCCACCCGGCCGACGGCCTGACCCTGGGCGACGGCCTGGCCTTCCACCACGAAGACCTCACTGAGGGATTCATACCGAGTGGTCCACCCCCCGCTGTGCTCCACCCAGACCCCCAGACCGCCGGTGGCCAGCGGGAAGACCCGGACCACCCGCCCGGGCAGCGCGGCCACCACCAGCTGCCTGGGACCGGCGATCAAGTCGACGCCGTCGTGGAGGCGCCACGCCTGGGTACCCGGATCCCGCCGCCAGGCGTACGCCTGGCCCAGGCTGCCCGTGACGGGGAGGGTCATCTGGGAGAGATCGGCCAGGGGGATGGCCGCCGGGCTGGCCTGGCTCGCCTCAGCCGCTTCCCCACCGGGGACCTGGGGGCCCTGGAAAGGACCAGGGGCCTCCACGCTCACCGGATCGAGGGGGGCTTCAGGGAGCCCGGGCCCCGAGTCGGCCGCGGGGAGGATCTCATCCACCCCCGAAAGGATGTCATCCGTCCGGGGCGCCACGAGGGTGGGGCTCTGGACCATCCGCTCCCCGTCGGCCGCCTCCCAGGGCATGGCCGGCACCAGGTCGGGCCGGGACCGGCCCAGGAAGTAGCCCAGGCCTGCCACCACCGTCAGGACCACGATCCAGCGAGCCGCCAGCAGCCCGCCCTGCCAGCTGAAGGTGTTCCGCAGGGCCCTGCCCAAGCCCCTGGCGGCCCAGGCCAAGGCCCAACCGAGCCCCCGCCCCAGGCGGCGGCTGGCACGGCTCAGCCGGCTCCACCCGCTTCCCGCGGGGATGCGGGCCTGCTGCCAGAGGGCTTTCAGCCTTTCCCGCATGAAGACTCACCTCGCTTGAGCGTAGGTTGGCAGCGGCAGGTCCGCCGGGGAAGGGCCCGCAGACTCGATGACGAGCTGTGTTGTCTGGTCAACGGCCGTCAGGTGGATGCGGAGGGAAGGATCGGGCCCCAGGGTCCGGGCGAGGCTCGCCCCCACCACCTGGCGGGCCGGTCCGCTCAAGGGCGTGGGATACCGTCCTTCCAAGCGGACGTAGAGCCACCGCCCCGCGGCCGGTTGGAGCCGGCCTGAGCCCCGCACCAGCTGGCGGGCCTGGTGGTGGAGACCTTCCGGCGAGGTTCCCGTCGCCCGCACCCAGACCGTCGCCCAGGGGGCGCCGTCCTCCCGGAGAACGGTCACCTGCCAGCGCCCCCACGCCGTCTCCCTGGTCCCCCTCAGGAGCAGGAGGTCCCCCTCCCGGGTAGCCACCCTGTGATCGGGCTCGCCCCCTCGAGCCAGCGCTTGCCAGACCCGGTCCAGAAGCCGCTCCAAGCCCCGAAACCCGGCGCCCTCCACGGGAAGGCGGCTGCCGGCGCCGAGATCGTAGGCCACCAGGTGGGCTGTCGACGTCTGGAAGGCAAGGATGGCGCGATCAAAGAGACCCGCTGGCTTCTCCAGCCGACCGCCCGCCCCTTGGAGCAGCAGAAGGACGAGGGTGGCCAGCGCGGCTTGGATGAGGCTCTGCCGCAGGCGCCGTCCCACTGGGGGGCGGGAGGGTTCCCGAGCTCCTGCGGCGCCTGTCTCTGGAGCGAGGCCCCGGTCCACGGTCATCCTCTCCCCTGCACGTCCTGCCGTGCGTGCCTATTCTTGCCAGCAGGCCGCAGGGCTATACCGACGGGCCGGCGAGAGGTTCACCAGGGGCGAGGGGTTGGTTCCGAAGGCTGGGCGTGGGCGAGGGCAGGCAGACAGAGGGAGCAGGAACGGCGCAGGGCCGGCATGATGCCGGCCCTGACCCGAAGAGCGCCACCGTCCGAGGAGAAGCGCCGGTCGGGGGATCCTCAGCCCTGGGCGGCCTTGATCCGGTTGAGGGCCCGCCGGAGGGCCATCTCCGCCCGGTGGTAGTCGATGTCGGGCCGGCGGCTCCGGAGCCGCTCCTCCGCCCGGGCTCTGGCCCGCAGGGCCCGCTCCAGGTCGATCTCCTCCGCCAGCTCGGCCGTATCGGCCAGCACCGTCACCCGGTCGTGGGCGACCTCCGCGAAGCCACCGCTGATGGCCATCCGCCGCTTCTCGTTGCCGTAGGGGCCGAACTGGAGGACCCCCACCGTCAACCCGGCGATCATGGGCGCATGGCCGGGCAGGATGCCCAGGTACCCGTTGGCCGCGGGCAGGATGATGGACTCCGCCCGTTCGTGGAGGACCCGCCGTTCCGCGGTGATCACTTCCAGCTCCAGCAGGCGCTCCATCAGGCCTTCTCCAGCTCCTTGGCCTTGGCGACCGCGTCATCGATGGTGCCCACCATGTAGAAGGCCACCTCAGGCAGGTCGTCGTGCTTGCCCTCCAGGATCTCCTTGAAGCCCCGCACCGTCTCGGAGACAGGGACGTACACCCCCGGGGTGCCCGTGAACTGCTCCGCGACGAAGAAGGGCTGGGAGAGGAAGCGCTCGATCTTCCGCGCCCGGGCCACCACCAGCTTGTCTTCGTCAGAGAGCTCGTCGATGCCCAGGATGGCGATGATGTCCTGGAGCTCCTTGTACCGCTGGAGGACCTGCTGGACGCCCCGGGCCACCTGGTAGTGCTCCTCGCCCACGATCTCCGGGGCCAGAAGCCGCGACGTGGAGGCCAGGGGGTCCACCGCCGGGTAGATCCCCCGCTCCGCAATGCGCCGCTCCAGGTTGGTGGTGGCGTCCAGGTGGGCGAAGGTGGTGGCGGGGGCCGGGTCGGTGTAGTCGTCGGCCGGGACGTAGACCGCCTGGATGGAGGTGATAGACCCCCGCTTGGTGGTCACAATCCGCTCCTGGAGCTGGCCCATCTCGGTGGCCAGCGTGGGCTGGTAGCCCACGGCTGAGGGCATGCGGCCCAGGAGGGCGGACACCTCCGAGCCTGCCTGGACGAACCGGAAGATGTTGTCGATGAAGAGGAGCACGTCCTGGCCTTCCACATCCCGGAAGTACTCGGCCAGGGTGAGGCCGGTCAAGGCCACCCGGAGCCGGGCGCCGGGGGGCTCGTTCATCTGGCCGTAGACCATGGCCGTCTTGTCGATGACCCCCGACTCGATCATCTCCTGGTAGAGCTGGGTCCCTTCCCGGGTCCGCTCGCCCACCCCGGCGAAGACCGAGTAGCCGCCGTGCTCGTAGGCGATGTTCCGGATCAGCTCCTGGATGAGCACGGTCTTGCCCACCCCGGCGCCGCCGAAGAGGCCCACCTTCCCGCCCCGGGGGTAGGGGGCGAGGAGGTCAATCACCTTGATCCCCGTCTCCAGGATCTGGTTGGCCGGCTCCACCTCGTCCACCGAGGGCGGGCGGCGGTGGATGGGGTACCGCTCCTTGGCCTGGACCGGCCCCTTGCCGTCGATGGTCTCACCCAGGACGTTGAAGAGCCGCCCCAGCACCTCCGGTCCCACCGGCACGGTGATGGGCGCGCCCGTATCCAGCACCAGCTGGCCCCGCTGCAGCCCATCGGTGGAGTCCATGGCGACACAGCGAGCCGTGTTGTTGCCCAGGTGCTGCTGGACTTCCAAGACCAGCTGGGGCCGGGTGGGGTCGCCCCCGGAGCCGTTCCGGGGCAGGACGTGGAGGGCGTTGTACAGCGCAGGCAGCTGCCCCGGCGGGAACTCCACGTCCACCACCGCGCCCAAGATCTGGGTGATCCGGCCCATATGCTCGCTCTGAGGGTTCATTGGCCTTCCTCCTCGAACACCGCGCGCCGCCGGCGGTCACTCCGCCAGCGCTTCCGCGCCGCCCACAATCTCTGTAATCTCCGTGGTAATCCCCGCCTGCCGCGCCCGGTTGAGGGAGAGGGTCAGCTCCCGGATGAGCTCCTGGGCGTTCTCCGAAGCATTCTTCATGGCCGTCATGCGGCTGGCGAATTCGCTGGTCTTCGCCTCCAGGAGGGCCTGGTAGACGGCCACGTCCACAAACCGGGGGAGCAGGATGTCCAGGACCGCCTGGGGCGACGGCTCGTAGAGGTACGCCTCCACTGTCTCCTCGGGCTCGCCCGAGCCACCGTCGCCCACCTCCGCCGCTTGGGCGGCGGTTTCGATGGGCAGGAGGGTCACCTCCACCGTCGGGTGGGTGACCGTGTTGACAAAAGCGTTGTAGACCAGGTGGACCGAGGCGTACCGGCCGTCCATGAAGGCCTGGCTCACCAGCCGGGCGATCTCCTGCGCCGCGCTGAAGGGGACCTCGTCCCCCAGGTGGAGGAAGACCCCTTCCAGCTCCCAACCCAGCCGCTGGAAGGCGTCCCGACCCCGCCGCCCCACCACCACCACGCCCATCTCCGGGTGCTGCTCCCGCAGGTTGACGGCGTAGCGGATCACGTTGGCGTTGTAGGGGCCCGCCAGGCCCCGATCGGCGGTGATCACCACGTAGAGGGGCGGCCGATGGGGCTCGGGCGCCTCCAGCAGGGGATGGCGGTAGCGGGAGGCGTCCACCGCCGCCACCGCCCGGGCCAGCACGGCATGGAGCTTGTCGGCGAAGGGCCTGGCCGAGAGCACCCGGCCCTGGCTCCGGCGGAGCCGGGCGGCGGCCACCATCTCCATGGCCTTGGTGATCTGCTGGGTCGATTGGATGCTGGCGATGCGCCGCCTGATCTCACGTGCTCCGTGTGCCATGGTCTTAGCTCCTTACGGCTGGCTGCTCCGGAAGCGCTCCTTGAACTGGAGCACCGCGTCCTTCAAGCGCTCCTCGAGGGAGGCGTCCAGGACCTTCTTCTCCCGGATCTCCTGGAGGATCTCGGGCTTTTCGGTGCGGAGGTGCTCCAGGAACGCCTTCTCAAAGGGCCGGATGAGCTCCGTCGCCAGATCGTCCAGGAGCCCGTTCACGCCCGCGAAGATGATGGCCACCTGCTCCTCCACGGGCATGGGCGCGTACTGCTCCTGCTTGAGAATCTCCGTCATCCGCTCGCCCCGGGCCAGTTGGGCCTGAGTGGCCCGGTCCAGGTCCGACCCGAACTGGGCGAAGGCCGCCAGCTCCCGGTACTGGGAGAGGTCGAGGCGCAGGCGGCCGGCCACCTGGCGCATGGCCTTCACCTGAGCGTCGCCGCCCACCCGGCTGACGGACCGGCCCACGTTGATGGCGGGCCGGATGCCGGCGTAGAAGAGGTCGGGTTCCAGGTAGATCTGGCCGTCGGTGATGGAGATGACGTTGGTCGGGATGTAGGCCGAGATGTCGTTGGCCTGGGTCTCCACGATGGGGAGCGCGGTCAGCGAGCCCCCACCCAGCTCGTCGCTCAGCTTAGCCGCCCGCTCCAGAAGCCGCGAGTGCAGGTAGAAGACGTCACCGGGGAAGGCTTCCCGTCCGGGCGGCCGCCGGAGGATGAGGGAGAGCTCCCGGTAGGCGGCGGCGTGCTTGGAGAGGTCGTCGTAGACCACCAGCACGTCCTTGCCCTGATACATGAACTCCTCACCCATGGCGCAGCCGGCGTAGGGAGCGATGTAGAGCAGGGGCGCGGGGTCGGCCGCGGTGGCGGAGACCACGATGGTGTACTTCATGGCGTCGTGCCGCTCCAGCGCCTGGACCACGCCGGCCACCGTCGAGGCTTTCTGGCCGATGGCCACATAGATGCAGATGACATCCTGGTCCCGCTGGTTGATGATGGTGTCCACCGCCAGGGCCGTCTTCCCCGTCTGCCGGTCGCCGATGATCAGCTCCCGCTGGCCGCGGCCGATGGGGATCATGGAGTCGATGGCCTTCAGGCCGGTCTGGAGGGGCTCCTTCACGTTCTGACGGTCCACTACGCCGGGTGCCCGGGCCTCAATGGGCCGGAACCGGTCGGTCTCGATGGGCCCCTTGCCGTCCAAGGGCTGGCCCAGGGGGTTGACCACCCGGCCCAGCAGAGCCTCCCCGACGGGCACCTCCACCACCCGGCCCGTCCGCCGGACGGTGTCACCCTCCTTGATCTGGGTGTAGGGGCCCAGGAGGACGGCGCCGATGTTGTCCTCCTCCAAGTTGAGGGCGATGCCGTAGACGCCTCCGGGGAACTCGAGGAGCTCGCTGGCCACCGCATCCTCCAGGCCCCAGACCCGGGCCACGCCGTCACCGACGCTGATGACGGTGCCCACGTTTTGAACGTCGATCTCCCGCTCAAAGCGCTCGATCTGCTGCTTCAGAATCGCTGTAATCTCATCGGGCCGAATGGCCATGCCCTCACCCCATCCTGTCGCTCCCGCTACCTGTCAGTTCCGGAGCTGTGCTTCCAGGCGCTTCAGCCGCGTCGCCACGCTCCCGTCCAGGACCAAATCCCCCATCCGGACCACCACGCCGCCCAGGAGGCTGGGATCCTCCTGGACCACCAGCCGGACCGTCTGGCCGGTGAGCTCCTCCAGGCGCAGCCGGAGCGCCTCCTGCTGGTCCTCGGGCAGGGGCTTGGCGACGGTCACGTCCGCCTCCACCACCCCCTGCAGGCGGTCGGCCGCATGGGGGATCTCGGTGCAGATCTCGGGCAGGATCGGGGCCCGCCCCTTGGTGAGCACCAGCCGGAAGAAGTGGTGGAAAAGCGGCGGGAGCCGGTCCCCGAAGAGCTCCCGCAGGCGGCTGAGGCGCTCCTCCAGCGGCACCCGTTCATCGGCCAGAGCCCAGACCAGGGAGGGCTCCTGCTGGAGGACCTCCCCCACCAGCTGCGCCCCGGCCACGATCGATTCCAGGAGGCCCCGCTCCGCGGCCAGCTCGGCCAGGGCCTGGGCGTACCGCCGGGCCAGCTTGCCCCCCCTCATGAGCCCTTCACCGACCCGGTCTTCTCAAGGAACTCCTCCACCAGGCGACGCTGGTCCTCATCATTGAGGGAACGGCCCACCACCTGGCTGGCGGCCGCCACGGCCAAGCTGGCCATCTCCTGGCGGATGGCCGCCACCGCCAGCTCCCGCTCCCGAGCAATCTCCTCCTTGGCCCGCTGGAGGGTCTGCTCCGCCTCCGCCTGAGCCTGGGCCAGCAGCTCCTGGCGACGCCGTTCCGACGCCTGCTGGGCCTCCTCCATCATCCGCTGGATCTCCCGCTGGGCCTCCTTCAGCTTCTGCTCGTAGCGGGCTTCCAGCTCGGCCGCCCGTTGCCTGGCGTCGCTCGCCTCATCCAGGGTCCGGGCCACCTTCTCCTCCCGAGCCCGGATCATGTTCCCCAGGGGGCGGAAGAGCATGTAGTAGAGGGCCACCAGGACGACAGCCACGTTGATCAATTGAAACAGAAAGGTCCACAAGTCGAAGCTGAGGGGGTTGACCGCCTCGCCCTCAGCCGCGGCGTGGACCACGAAGGTCCAGTCGAACACGGGTCGCTACCCCTCTCCTTGCTCCCAAGCCGCCAGGGGAGGGCCGCCGGCACCGCCGGCGGCCCCACCCGCCAACCGCTCCCACCCCATCAGACCTTGGTCCAAATGAGGATGGCGACGATCATGGCGAAAAGGGTCAAGGCCTCCATGAACGCCAGCGCCACCAGGAGCGTCGAGCGGATGTCACCGGCTGCTTCGGGCTGACGGCCCATGTTGTCCATAGCACGGGTGGTCGCCCATCCCTGGCTGAAGGCGGAGACCATCGCCGGCAACGCGACGGCCAGTGCTACCGTGAGAAACTCCACCGGTTTCCCTCCCTTCCAAATCGCGGCGCGTGCTGCGACCGTTCTCGGACCGCATTCAATGCCCTTGCACCATCTCAGCGAGGTAGCTCACCGTGAGGACGCTGAAGACGTAGGCCTGCACGGCCCCGAAGATGAGGCCAAGGGCCATGATGGGCAGGGGGCCAAAGAGCGGGAGCATGGTGCCCAGGGTCATGGTCACCATCTCCTCGCCAAACATGTTGCCAAAGAGACGAACACTGAGCGAAAAGATCCGGACCAGCTGCTCGAGAATGTTGAGCGGGAGCAGGGCCACCGACGGCAAGATGAAGTGGCGGAGCCACCCCTTGACACCCTTCTTCCGGACAGCGCAGACCCAGGTCATGGGGACGGCCACCACCGCCAGGGCGACGGGGGTCATCAGATCACTGGTGGGCGGGATCGCGCCGGGAATCATCCAGGCATAGTTCAGGAAGAGAATGGCGATGAAAAGGCCGCCATAGAGCCAGGCATACTTCCGGCCCTCGCGGCCCATGAACTGCTCCGCCATGCCGTAGAAAAACTCGACGACAATCTCCAGGAAAGCTTGGGCCCCCCGGGGCCGCTCCTCGAAGCCCCGCCGGGTGAGGAGATAGACCAGGCCCAGCAGGAGCGCCATCGCCACCCATGTGGTCACAACGGTGGAGGTGATCACCACGGGCCCAATGCGGAAGACCTCGTAGCGGAGAACGTGCGCAATGACGTGCTGTAACGCTTCAATCATGCCTGGATCGGGACCTCCCACCAACGGAGCGGAGAAGGGTGAGGATGGCCGTCAGGGTGTAGAAGAGAACCTCGAGGGTGGCGCCCACCGCCACCCCGATCATGGTGTCGAGGCTGATCCGGTACCCGACAACCAACCCTGCCGCCGCCAGCACCAACCGGAGGGGCAGCCGCCAGGCGAGGCTCTTGGTCAGCCGGTCCTCGGCCCTGCCTCGGGCCAGAGGCATGGTCAAGGCGTGATTGATCAGGCCGATGGGTGTGCCCAAAAGGATCCCCAACGCCCCCGCCGGCCAGCCCGCCACCCAGGCCAGCCCGGCCAGCGCCAGGCCTGCCAGAGCCATCCAGAACAGGTCCCGCGGCTGCTGGCGGAGCAGGCGGACCTCTACTCGTTCCCCGGATGTCGCCCCGACTTCGGCGATGGGGGTTCCTCCTCCCGACCATCCTGGGGCCCAGCGTTGATGCCCATGGCTGTGGAGACCGCCCGCAACTCCTGGATCAGGGTGGTGAGACTTAGCGCCACCGCCGCCACCAGGCCCAGGACCAGGCCGACAGGCTCCGTCCCCCATCGAGCATCGAGCCACTGCCCGCCCCGGTATCCCGCATACAAAAGAACTGCCGTGAGGAAGACCCAAGAAAAGCCAATGGTCCCGTATCGCGTCCAGTCAGAGAGGCCTCGGTTCACGGGAACCGCCCTCCCCACCGGCCTGCAGGGCCCGCCCTCAGGCAGCTCGCACACCGAGGCCAATTATAGTCCAAGGATCCTGCCATTTCAATCCCCAATGCGGTATTGATTCCTATTTGTTTTCCAGATCCTTCGGGTCCTGGCAGGCGTTCTTACGAGGCCGCAGGGCCGTGGCCGCCCGGATGACTCCGGGGCTGGGAACCGCCCAGAACGCCCAGAGGCCGGGCCAGCCCGGCCAGGACCAACCCCGCTCCGGCCAGGGCAAGGAGCGCCGCCCACGGCTTCAGGAAGGCCAAACCCAGGCTGGCCACGGCCAGCAGGCCGCTGATCACGTAGAGGATCACCACCACCCGCCGGGGGGTGAGGCCCAGGGCCAGGAGGCGGTGGTGAATGTGGCCCAAATCCCCCTTGTAAAAAGGGTCCCCCCGGCGCCAGCGGCGGAGCACGGCGAAGCAGGTGTCGAACAGGGGCAGGCCGAGGGCCATCAGAGGCACGGCGATGGCCAAGGTGGCCGCGCCCTTGAGGGCCCCTTCGGCGGTGATGACCCCCAGCATCCACCCGGTGAACTGGGCGCCCGCGTCCCCCATGAAGATCCGCGCCGGCGGGAAGTTGTGCCGGAGAAAGCCGAGGAGGCTCGCCAGGAGCACGGCGGCCGCCGCGGCCGGCCAGGCCTGTCCCCGCTGGAGGGCCAGAATGAGGAGGGGCACCGTGGCGATGCTGGCCACCCCCGCCGCCAAACCGTCCAGCCCGTCGATCAGGTTGATCATGTTGGCCATCAGCACCAGCCAGAAGACGGTGACGGGCACCGCCCAGCCCCGGAGGGCGATCATCCCTCCGAGGGGGTGGGTGACAAACTCGATCCGCACCCCGGCCAGGGCCACCCAGAGGGAGACGGCCGCTTGGGCCAGGAGCTTGGCCCAGGCGGGGAGGGGGTACCGGTCGTCCACCAGACCCGCGAAGAGGAGGACCAGGGCGGCCAGAGGCAAGGCAGGGCCGCCGGGCCAGGGCAGGCCCGTCAGGGTCATCCCCCCAAAGAAGGCGACAAAGATGGCCACGCCGCCCAAGTTGGGCGTGGGCTCCCGGTGGATCCGGCGACTCGAGGGGCGCTCCACCCACCCCAGCCGGCGGGCCAGGCGGGCGAGCACCGGGGAGAGGGCGAGGCTCGTGGCCAACGCCACCACCAGGGCCGCCCCCCAGACCACCGGCGCCCCTTCGACCCAGGCCACAGGCCTCACCCCCTGTCGCGTTTCATGCTGCTTCCATTCTAGTGGAGATCCGGGGGAGGCTCAACGCCGATGCCGGCCAGCTTTGGCGCCAGCTGGCAGCCCGCCTAACGGGTGCCATACAGCCGGTCGCCCGCATCCCCGAGGCCCGGCACGATGTAGGCGTTCTCGTCGAGACGCTCGTCCACCGCCGCGAGAAAGATGGGCACGTCGGGGTGCTCCCGCCGCAGCCGCTCGATCCCCTCGGGGGCCGCGATGAGGGCCATGAGGCGGATGGAGGTGCCTCCCCGCTCCTTGATAAAGCGGATGCCCGCCGCCGCGGAGCCGCCGGTGGCCAGCATGGGATCGACCACAATCAGCTCCCGCTCGGCGATGTCCGGGGGCAGCTTGCAGTAGTACTCCACCGGCGCGAGGGTCTCCGGATCCCGGTAGACGCCGATGTGCCCCACCTTGGCGGTAGGGATCAGGCGCAGGATGCCGCCCACCATGCCCAGTCCCGCCCGGAGGATGGGCACGATCCCCACCTTCTTGCCGCTGATGGTCCACCCGGTGGTCCGGGCGATGGGGGTTTCAATCTCCACCTCTTCCAGGGGCAGGTCCCGGGTCACCTCATAGGCCATCAGCATGGCCACCTCGTCCAGGAGCTCCCGGAACTCCTTGGGCCCCGTGTGGCGGTCCCGGATGATGGTCAGCTTGTGTCGGATGAGCGGATGGTCGATCACATGGACCCCGTTCACGCAGGGTCCCCTCCCTTCTGCTCCCCATCCCCGGCCTCGATCTTCTCCACCCGGCGCTGGTGGCGGCCGCCTTCAAACTCCGTTTCCAGGAAGACCCGGGTCACCTCCCGGGCCATCTCCGGGCCGATGATCCGGCCGCCCAGGACGAGCACGTTGGCGTTGTTGTGGAGCCGGCTCATCCGGGCCGAGTAGGGCTCATGGCAGAGGGCGGCCCGGATCCCCCGGACCTTGTTGGCGACGATGGACATGCCGATGCCTGTCCCGCAGATGAGGATCCCCCGGTCAAACTGGCCCTGGGCGACGGCCCGGGCGACGGCCCGCCCGTAGTCGGGGTAGTCGACCGACGCCTCCGACGTGGCCCCGAAGTCCTGGTAGGCCAGCCCCTGCTCCTCAAGGAACTGGATGAGCACCCGCTTCAGCGGGAACCCCGCGTGGTCCGAACCGATGGCGATGCGCATACCGTCCCTCCCCTGGCTCCCTTCACCCTCAAGCAAGCGGAGGAGATCGGGCAGGTGCGCCTCCAGCAGATCGGCCGTCTCCCGGTACCGCCCGATGGGCCCGCCGAAGGGGTCGGGCACGTCCACGGGCGCACCCGTCACCTCACCCAGGGTGATGACCCGGTCCGCTTTGTGGGGGTACCGGCGCCGGATCTCGTCCCGGATCCGCCGGGTCATGGCGACGATCCAGGTCGCCTCGGAGACGAGGCTCCCGTTCAGCGGCCGGGCCCGGTGGACCCCCAAGTCAATCCCCCGCTCTGCCAGGACTTGGCGGGTCAGCTCGGTCGCCGGCGCCCCCTCGACGGCGTCCAGGCCGGCGGAACTGACCAGCACCGGCGGGCGGCCTGACGCCTGTCCCCGTTCCCGGAGCAAGCGACGGAAAAGGGCCTCGGCCATCACACTGCGGCACGTGTTGCCCGAGCAGACGAAGAGCACCGACTCCACCCTGCCACGTCCCCTCCCTGGCCTCTCCCGTGCCGGGGCGACCCCTGCCCGGCTCGCTCCCCCCTCCGCTTCCACCCGGGGCGGCCACTCTCCTGCCCTGAACCGGGCGGGAGTCGCCCGCCCCAGGCGGGCATTCCTAGGGGAGGAGGGGAAGCGCATGGTCGACCGTCCGTATCTATGCCCGATCTGCCGGTCCAATCGCACCCAGTTCGACCTGGTTTTCCGTCTCGCCCGGGCGGTGGTCAAGGACGCCGAAACGGGCGCCATCACCTACGAATCCAACACCATGGAGCTTCTGGGCCCACCCCGGGGCCCCGAGCGGGAGGTCCACTGCCGCCGCTGCGGTTACACGGGGGCCGAGCACCTCTTCGTGCGGGCGGCCCAGCGGGCCGACGAGCGCCGGGTGCCCTACCGGCGGTCCAGCCGTTGATCAGGCCCCCATGAGCTCCGCCTCCCGGGGCCGGCGCCGTCAGACCTGCTCCACCCGCCAGCCCGCGGCCCGGTACATCCGGTCCCGCACCGCCAGACCCACCCCCCGGGCTTCGGGGGCCGCCAGGAGCACCCGGTCGACGCCCAGCCGGTCCATCGCCCGCAGGGCCCCGTAGAGCCGGTGGGCCGCCTCCTCGGGCGCGTCCCGGGAGGCAAGGATCCGCAAGACGGCCCCATCGGGCAGCCGGCCCTCCAGCAGGCTCCCTTCCTCCGCCATCACCACCGCGCCCACCCGCCGGCCCTCCCGGGCCGCCTCCCAGGCCAGCTCCACCACCCGCCGGGCGATGGCCTCAGGCGAACCCTCCAGCAGCAGGGCCGGGGCCTGGGGCGCGTAGTGCCGGTACTTCATCCCGGGGGAGCGGGCCGGCCCGTCCAGGGGCTTCCCCTCCACGGCCGGGTCGATGGTCACCCGCCCCACCAACCCCTCCAACGCTTCCACGCTCACGCCCCCGGGACGGAGGACCACCGGGTGGGGTCCGGTCACGTCCACCACCGTCGACTCCACGCCCACCCCCGTCGGCCCACCGTCCAGGATCAGCTCCACCTTCCCGGCCAGGTCCTCCCACACATCCTGGGCGGTGGTGGGACTGGGCCGGCCCGAGGTGTTGGCGCTGGGCGCGGCGACGGCCGCGCCGGCCGCCTCGATGAGGGCCCGGGCCACGGGATGGTCGGGCAGGCGGACGGCCACCGTCGGCAGGCCAGCCGTTGCCTCATCGGGCACCTGAGGGGCCCGGGGGACCACCAGGGTGAGGGGCCCAGGCCAGAAGGCTCGGGCCAGGGTCCAGGCGGCCGGCGGCAGCTCCCGGGCGAGGGTGGCCAGCTCCTGGGGATGGGCCACGTGGAGGATGAGGGGGTTGTCCGCGGGCCGCCCCTTGGCCGCGAAGATCCGCCGGAGGGCCTGCCGGTCGGTGGCGAGAGCCCCCAGGCCGTAGACCGTCTCGGTGGGAAAGGCGACCAGGCCGCCTGCCCGCAGGATCGCGGCCGCCTCCCGGATGATCCCAGGGTCGGGCTGAAGGGGGTTGACCCGAAGAAGGCGGGTGGGAAGGGAATCCATAGCCAGGAGCCTCCTTCTCAGGGGCTGGTCCGGAGGCCGCAGACGACCCGGGGGTGGCCGGCATGGTCCGGGAGAACCCGGATCCCCTCGTACTGCCCCGCCTCCGCCAGGAGCTGCCGGCACGCCTCCGCCTGGCCGGCGCCGATCTCGAAGGCCAGGAGGCCCCCCGGGCGGAGGAAGGCCCACGCCTGCTGGACCAGCCGGCGGATCACCTGCAAGCCGTCGGGGCCCCCGGCCAGGGCCTGGCGGGGCTCGTAGCGGATTTCCGGGGCCAGGTGGGCCATCTCGTGGTCCGTCAGGTAGGGAGGGTTGGAGACGATCAGGTCCCAGCTGCCGTCGGGTTTGGTGCCGGCCCAGAGATCTCCTTCGAGGAACCGGATCCGGTCGGCCACCCCGTGGCGCTCCGCGTTGGCCCGGGCGACCGCGAGGGCATCGGCCGACAGGTCGGTGGCCAGCCAGTGGCTGTCAGGCAGTTCAGCCGCCAGGGTCACAGCCAGGATGCCGCTGCCCGTCCCCACATCCCAGCCCCGGACGGGACCCTCGCCGATGGCGAAGGCCAAGGCCACCTCCACCAGGTGCTCCGTTTCGGGCCGGGGGATGAGCACCCGGGGATCGACCTGGAAGGACCTCCCGAAGAACTCCTTCTCCCCCATCAGGTAGGCGACGGGCTCCCGCCGGCCCCGGCGGGCGATGAGGGTCCGGTAGACATCCACCTCGTGGGGCTCCAGGGGGCGGTCGTGGTGAACGTAGAGCATGATCCGCTCCATCTGGAGCGCGTGCCCCAGGAGGACCTCCGCGTCAAGCCGGGGCTGGGCCACCCCCTTCTCCCGGAGGTAGCCGGTGGCCAGGCGGAGAAGTTCAAGGACGGTGGGCCGGCTCACACCTGAACCTCCTGGAGGAGCCGCTCCTGCTCCGCCGCCCGGGCCGCCTCGATCAGCTCGTCCAGCTCCCCGTCCAGAACGGCCTCCAGCTTGTAGAGGGTGAGGCCGAACCGGTGGTCCGTCACCCGGCCCTGGGGGAAGTTGTAGGTGCGGATCCGCTCGCTCCGCTCCCCCGTCCCCACCTGGCTCCGGCGGGACTCGGCCAGCTGCGCGGCCTGCTCCCGGCGGGCCCGGTCCAAGAGGCGGGCCCGGAGGACCCTTAAGGCCTTCTCCTTGTTCTTCAGCTGGGACCGTTCATCCTGACAGGTGACCACCAGCCCCGTCGGCAGGTGGGTGATCCGCACCGCCGAGTCGGTGGTGTTAACGCTCTGGCCCCCATGACCGCTGGCCCGGAAGATGTCGATCCGGAGATCCTGCGGGTCGATGACCACGTCCACCTCCTCCGCCTCGGGCAGGACGGCCACGGTGGCCGTGGAGGTGTGGATCCGGCCGCCCGACTCGGTGATGGGGACCCGCTGCACCCGGTGGACGCCGCTTTCGAACTTGAGCTGGCTGTAGGCGCCCCGGCCCGAGAGCTGGACGATCACCTCTTTGAAGCCCCCCAGCTCCGTGGGCGTGCTGCTCATCAGCTCCACCCGCCAGCCCTGCCGCTCCGCGTAACGGGTGTACATGCGGAGCAGGTCGGCCGCGAAGAGGGCCGCCTCCTCGCCCCCGGCGCCGGCCCGGATCTCCACCAGCACGTTCCGCTCGTCGTTGGGATCCTTGGGGATGAGGAGCTTGCGGAGTTCCAGCTCCCAGGCCTCCCGGGCCTTGGTCAGCCGCTCCACCTCCTCCTGGGCCAAGGCCTTCAATTCCGGATCGTCCGCCTCCTGGGCCAGCTGCCGGGCGTCGGCCAGCTCCCGGTCCAACCGCTCCCCCGCCCGGATGTGCTCCACGATGGGCCGCAGCTCCGCCTGGGCCCGGGCCACCTGCTCGTAGCGGCGGCCGTCGGCCAGGAGGTCGGGATCCATCAACTGGCGGGTCAGCTCTTCGTACCGGTCGATCAGCTCCTGAAGCCGCTCACCCATCCTCCCTCCCCCCTTCGGGCCCAGGGGTCAGGGGCTGCAGGCCCTGCCGCAGCCCGTCCACTTCCATCGGCGGCCGCCCCGGCACCTGGTGGCACCAGCGGCAGCGGGCCTCGTACACCTCCTGGGCCCCCACCAGAATGACCGGATCGGTGTAGCGGGCCGGCTGCCCGCCAATGAGCCGCTGGGTGCGGCTGGCAGGGCGGCCGCAGCGGACGCAGATGGCCGCCAGCTTCAGCACCTCTTCGGCCCGGGCCATCAGCTCCGGCACGGGCCCGAAGGGCTCACCGCGAAAGTCCATGTCCAAGCCGGCGCAGATGACCCGCCGGCCCGACGCAACCAGCTGCTCGCAGGCGGCCACGATGGCCCGGCTGAAGAACTGGACCTCATCGATGGCCACCACCTGGGTGTCGGGGGCCACCCGCTCCAGGAGTTCCGCCGCCCCGCTGACGGGCTCGGCCTCCAGCGCGCCCCCATCGTGGGAGGCGACCCGGCTCCGGCCGTATCGGTCGTCCAGCTGGGGCTTGAAGACTTGCACCTTCAGGCGGGCGATCCGGGCCCGCTTCACCCGCCGGATCAGCTCCTCCGTCTTGCCGCTGAACATGGAGCCGACGATCACTTCCAGGCGGGCAGACACAGGGGCCAAACCTGGTTCCATAACTCTCCCCTTCCGCCGGAGTCCCTTCAGCGTTCCTCCGTCTCGGGCCGGGACTGCCGGCTGCCGGCGGAGGCCGGCACCCCTTCTGGGGACCGGGCCGCCAGGGCGGCCTGGACCCGCTCGGCCAGCGACGCCCGCAGCTCGACCCGCAACCGGACCGCATCAGGCTCGTAAACGTGGGCGAGGACCCGGCCGCTCCCTTGGAGCCACCCCAAGACCCGGGCCTCGCTGTAGGGCACCACAAACTCCCGGACCACCAAGGGATCGGGCAAGTGCTCCCGGATCATCTGGACGAGGCGGTCCAGGCCCCACCCCTCCCGGGCGCTGATGGCCACAGAAGGAGCGGTCACCGCGAAGCTGCGGAAGCGCTGGGTCCCCACCTGATCCATCTTGTTGAAGACCACCAGCTGGGGGGCGGTCACCCCCAGCTCGTCCAACACCTGCTCGACGGCCGCCATCTGCTGGCCGTACTCGGGGTCGGAGGCGTCAACCACGTGGAGGAGCAGGTCGGCCTCCACCACCTCTTCCAAGGTGGCGCGGAAGGCGGCCACCAGCCGGTGGGGCAGGCGGCGCAAGAAGCCTACGGTGTCCGCCAGGATCACCTCTTCTCCCGGACCCAGCTGGAGCCGCCGGAGGGTGGGGTCCAGCGTCTCAAAAAGGCGGTCCTGCGCGCTCACCTGGGCTCCGGTGAGCCGGTTGAAGAGGGTCGACTTGCCGGCGTTGGTGTAGCCCACCAGGGCCACCACCGGGGTCTGGTTCCGCTTCCGGGGCGCCCGCTGCACCTGCCGGGTGGCCTCGAAGGCGGCCAGCTCCCGGCGGATGTGGGCCAGACGGCGGCGCACCCGCCGGCGATCCTTCTCCAGCTGGGTCTCCCCCGGGCCGCGGGTGCCGATCCCGCCGCCCAGGCGGGAGAGCTCCTCGACGGTGCTGCTCAGGCGGGGAAGGAGGTACTCCAGCTGGGCCAGCTCTACCTGGAGCTTCCCTTCCCGGCTGCGGGCCCGCTGGGCGAAGATGTCCAAAATCAACTGGGTGCGGTCGATCACCCGGCACTTCAGGATGTTGGTGAGGTTGCGCACCTGGGCCGGGCTCAGCTCGTCATTGAAGATGACCAGTTTGGCCCCGGTCCGCAGGACCAGGGCCAGCAGCTCCTCCACCTTGCCCGGGCCGATAAAGGTGGCTGGATGGGGTCTGGAGCGGCTGGAGGTCACCTCCCCCACCACCGTGCCGCCGGCGGCCTCAGCCAGCCGAGCCAGCTCCCGGAAGAGGCTGTCGGCTTCAGGATCGCCGGAGGCTTTCAGGCCGGCCAGGACCACCAGCTCCCGCTGCTGCACGTCCGCATCCGCCCCCTTGGCGCTTATCTTATCATAGGGAGGGGGGGCCCGGAAGGCCGCCCGGGAGGGGACCATGGAACGATTCATCGTGCACATCGATATGGACGCCTTCTTCGCCGCCGTCGAGATTCGGGACCGGCCGGAACTGGCAGGCAAGCCGGTCATCGTCGGCGCGCCTCCCACGTCTCGCCGAGGGGTGGTCTCCACCTGCAACTATGAGGCGCGCCGCTACGGGGTCCGGTCGGCCCAGCCCATCCAGGTGGCCCGGCGGCTCTGCCCCCACGCGGTCTTCCTGCCGGTGGACATGCCCCGCTACCGGCAGGTCTCCCGCCAGGTGCGGGAGGTGCTGGAGCGGTTCACCCCCCTGGTGGAGCCCATCTCCATCGATGAAGCCTTTCTGGACATGACGCCCGTGGCCACCCACTACCCCGACCCCCAGGCCATGGGCCAGGCCCTCAAGGAGGCCATCCGGGAGGCCACGGGGCTGACGGCCTCCGTCGGCATCGCGCCCAACAAGAGCCTGGCCAAGATTGCCTGCGGCACGGGCAAGCCGGACGGGCTGGTGGTCTGGACCTGGGAGGAGGCGGTCCGGGCCCTGGCCCCCATGCCCGTCAGCGAGCTTTGGGGGGTGGGTCCCAAAACGGCCGCCCAGCTGGAGCGTCTGGGTTTCCGCACCGTCGGTGATGTGCAGGCGGCCTCGGAGGATCAGCTGGTTCGGCTCCTGGGCGACCGGGGCCGGCTCCTGGCCCGCCTGGCTTGGGGGCACGACGACCGGCCCGTCTGCCCCGAAGCGGCGCCGGAGAAGTCTTTGAGCCACGAGGTCACCTTCGAAGAGAGCCTGGTGGGGCTGGAGGCAGCGGAGGCGGCCCTGGCCGAGATCAGTGAGGAGGTGGGCCGCCGCCTCCGGCGCCGGGGGCTCTGGGCCCGGCGGATCACCCTCAAGCTCCGCTTCGACCCCTTCGTCAACCAGACCCGGAGCCTCACCGCCCCCCAAGCCTTCCAGAGCGACCTGGCCATCTTCCAGTACGGGTTGGAGCTCTTGCACCGGAAGAGCCTGCGGGGACCCATCCGCCTCCTGGGGCTGGCCCTTTCCGAGCTGACGGAGACGCCCCAGCTCTCCCTCTTCGACCGGGCCGAGGAGAGCCTCCTGGACCGGCTTCAGGATCAGCTGAACACCCGGGCGGGCCGGCCCATCATCCGGCGGGCCCGGCTCCTGGCCGCCCAACAGCCCGACCCCCAGGCCCGGGAGCGGAAAACCAACGACAAAGGGACCCGACGGGCGGGTCCCCAGTCCCGGTAAACAGGGGAGCTGGCGGGTTAGGCCTGCTTCTTCATGAGCTGGGAGCCGCTCAGATAGGGGTAGCGCTGGCGCTCCAGCTCGTTGCGGACCTCCTTGTTGAGGATGCGCAGGTAGGTTCCCTTCATCCCCAGAGAGCGGGACTCGATGACGTTGGCCGAAGCCAGCTTCCGGAGCGCGTTGACGATGACCGAGCGGGTGATGCCCGCCTCGTCGGCGATGCGGCTGGCGACCACCAAACCCTCGTCGCCCTCCAAGTGATCGAAGATGTGCTGCATCGCCAGAATCTCCGAGTAGGAGAGGCTCCGGATGGCCGAGCGGGCCATGCGCTTCTCCTCGGCCTTGTCCTCCTCCTGATCCTGGATCGCCTGGCCGATGATCATCCCCGCCGCGGTGGCCGCGTAGTCGGCCAGGGCCAGCTCCTCCTCCGAGAAGGAACCCTTCATGCGGACCAGAAGCAAGGTGCCCACCCGACGGCCTGAGCCGATGAGCGGCAGGATGACCGCCGGCAGGTCGGTGTTGAGCACCTTGGCCACTTCCGCGCCCGTGGAGAGCGCGCCCACCTTCAACAGGGCGGTGGCCATCTCATCGGGCAGCTTCCTTGCCTCGATCCACTCGGCGTCGAAGGAGGTCTCCGGGAGGTCGCCCATCAGGGCATGTCCCAGCACCTTGCCGCTGGGGCTGATGATGTAGACCGACGTCTCCGCCTCGTAGGAGTCACGCAGGGCAACAGCCAGGTCAACCAGCTCCAGCTCAGTCCCGGCCGCTTGCAGAACCCGGCTGATTTTCTGCATCTTCTTGAGCACGCAACCATCTCTCCCCTCGTAGTGCGGCCCCCGCCCCATGGGGCGGCAGCCGAAACGGTAACAACTGCAGCAAAACTCTTCCTCTTTAGCAATTATACTGGTGAAATCGCCGACCGTCAACTCGTTCTTGTGGGGCTTTTCTCAAAGACGGTCTCCGCGGGTGGATGCAGATGGCGGGAAGCCACAGGTGATCGCCCTCGGGCACCGCGGGACTGAGATCGTCCCGCTAGACGAAACCGGGCCCGGTCCATCCATCCCTTCTGAATATTACCCTGCTGGCCTCGAGGTTTCAAGTTCGTACGTAGGAAAATGCAGAACGGTGCAGGATTCCGTGTTCGCAGGGCTGCCCGCGGGCTTCGTCCCGCCCTGGGGGAACCCACCGGGGCCTCCTGGGGGGCCGGTCCGACCGGCCGGAACGATTTGCCTCCCTTCCGGCGCGAAGACGCGTTGACAGCCTCCCCGGCCTCTGCTATACTAGGCTACGCCAGTCGGGCCGAAGTGGTGGAATTGGCAGACGCGCTGCGTTCAGGGCGCAGTGGGCCTTGCGCCCGTGCGGGTTCGAGTCCCGCCTTCGGCACCAGAGGCACGAGGGGACGGTTCGATGAACCGTCCCCTCGTTGCGTTTGGCCTTCCCCGTCCTCTTCCGGCCCTCCCCGTCGGCCCCCTTCAGCCCCGGAGGGCGCCGCCCCTCACAGGGGCGGGAGGAGCCCCGTCACCCACGGCAGCAGGCTCTGGGGCCAGAGGCCCAGCTGGAGCGTCCCCCAGGCGCTCACCAGCAAGACGAGACCGATCCCGGCCAGCACCCCCCGTCCCGCCGCCAGGCCCCCGCTTGCGGCGGCCACCTCCGCGGGCTGAAGCTGCCCCTGGGAGGCAACGGGCAGGACCATCTGCCGGACCACCCGCAGGTAGACAAAGGCCGAGATGACCGTGGTCACCACCAGCCCCCCGATGAGGGCCCACCCCCAGGGTCCCGCCTGAGCACCCAAGACCGCCTTCAGGAGCAGGAGCTTGCCCACAAAGCCCGCGGTGGGGGCGATCCCCGCCAGGGAGACGAGGAAGAGGGTCATAAGGGCGGCGAGCCACGGCTTCTCGTAGAAGAGACCGGTATAGGCCTGCAGCTCGCTCCCGGGCCGGCCCTCGGCTTCGAGCCAGGCCACCACCCCGAAGGCCCCCAGGTTGGTCACCGTGTACGCCCCCAGGTAGAAGAAGGCAGCTTCCAAGCCGGCCGCGGTGAGGTTGGGCAGGGCCATCACCAGGTAGCCCGCGTGGGCGATCCCGGAGTAGCCCAGGATCCGCTTGATGTTGGTCTGGCCCAGGGCGGCCAGGGTGCCCACCAGCATGCTCAGGAGGGCCATGACCCACAGGGGGGCAAGGACTGGGCCGGCGGCCGGGGCGTCTGGGGGCACGAGGCTGATGAGGAACCGGATGAGCCCGGCCAGGGCCGCGGCCTTGGTCCCCACGGACATGAAGGCGGTGACGGGCGTGGCCGCGCCCTGGTAGACGTCGGGCACCCAGACGTGGAAGGGGACCAGGGCCAGCTTGAAGGCCAAACCGGCCAGCACCAGGGAGCTCCCCGCGAGGAAGAGGGGGTCACCGGTCCCCACCCGGGCCACCGCGGCCAGGTCCCGGAACCCCAGGCCCCCGGCCGCCCCAAAGAGAAAGGCCGCGCCCAAGACGAACAGGGCTGAGGCGGCCGAGCCCAGGAGGAAGTACTTGAAGGCCGCTTCCCGGGCCTGGGCGTGGGGCGCGAAGGCGACCAGCACGTAGAGGCTCAGGGAGAGGAGCTCCAGGGCGACGAAAAAGACCATCAGGTCGCCCGCCCCACCCACCAGCATCATGCCCGCGGCCGCCCAGAGGAGGAGGGCCAGGTACCCCGACACATCCTCCTCCCGCCGGCCCAGGCTGAGGCCGGTGGCCAGAAGGGCGGCAGCCAGGATGACCAGGTTGAGCGCGAGCCCCAGCCGGTCTCCCCAAAGGGCTCCCCCGAACGCTTCCACGGGACCGGCAAGATGGCTCTGGGCCGGTCCCGCCTGGGAGAGCCCCAGCGTCCACCAGGCGGCGAGGACCAGGCTCGCCAGGGTCAGCCCGAAGAGCCAGGGGCGCGCCTTGGGCACCGGCAGGAAGAGGTCGGCCAGGAGGACGGCCAAGCCCCCACCAGCCAGGGCCAGGAGTGGTGCGGCAGCGGTGAAGTCCAGATCGACAGGCATGGTCGGCCCTCCCACCACGGATTAGAACGAGCTGAGAAGCCAGAGGGAGCCCACCAGGAGGAGCGCGGCCCCACCCAAGAGGGTGACCACCGACCGGCGCACCTGGCCCCGGTGGAGCCGCCTGACCCGCTCCCCAGCCTGACCTGTCAGCCACGCCAGGCCGTTGACCAGGCCGTCCACACCCCGGCGGTCCACCCAAGCAACCACCCGGGCCAGGGCCAGGCCAGGCTCCACGGTGAGGTGCCGGAAGAGTCGGTCCAGCTCGAAGCCGGCCTCCGCCAGACCCGGCGGCCCCACCTGCGGCACGGGCCGGGACGGCCGGAACCGCGCCAGGGCCACCCCCATCCCCACCAGCGCGGCCAGGAGGCTGGCCGTGAGGGTGAGGCTGTCCCCCTCGGGATGGAAGGCCTGGCCCCGGAAGGTCCCCTCCAGGACCTGAGCCGGCACCGCGGTCACGCCCGGAATGGCCAGCCACCCGGCGGCGACGGCGCCCACCAGCAGGAGGCCGACGGGCAGGAGCATGGTCCAGGGCCCCTCCCCTCCCGCCCGCCGGGAAGAGGTGGCCTGCACCGCGGGCCCCTCGGGCCCCAGGAACGCCAAGGCCAGAAGGCGGAAGCTGTAGTAGGCCGTCAAGGCCGCGGCCGCCACGCCCAAGGCCCAGAGGAGGGGCTCACCCGCCTGGCGGGTGGCGGCCAGGATCTCATCCTTGCTGAAGAAGCCCGCCAAGGGCGGCAGGCCCGCCAGCGCGCCCAGGCCCACGAGGAAGCTGGCGAAGGTGAAGGGCATGGACCGCCGCAGCCCTCCCATCCGCCGGAGGTCCTGCTCCCCGTCGAGCCGGTGGATGACCACGCCCGCGGCCAGGAAGAGGAGGGCCTTGAAGAAGGCGTGGGTGAAGAAGTGGAAGGCACTGGCGGCGAAGGCGCCCACGCCCGCGCCCAGCAGCATGTAGCCCACCTGGCTCATGGTGGAGTAGGCCAAGACCCGCTTGATGTCCCACTGGGCCCCGGCCACCACCGCGCCGAAGAGGGCGGTCAGCCCGCCCACCCAGGCGACCACCTGGAGGGCCACGCCCGAGGCCGAAAAGAGGGGCCACATCCGGCAGACCAGGAAGACCCCGGCGGTGACCATGGTCGCCGCGTGGATGAGCGCGCTCACGGGGGTCGGCCCCTGCATCGCGTCGGGCAGCCAAGTGTGGAGGGGAAGCTGAGCCGACTTGGCGACGGCCCCCACCAAGAGGAGGAGGCTGATGGCCGTCAGGGTCCCCTGGGGCACCCCCTCCAGGCGGGCGAAGAGGGCCGGGTAGTGGAGCTCCCCGAAGGCGGCCGCCGCCCAGAAGAGGCCCAGGAGCATGGCCACCTCCCCCGCCTGGGTGATGAGAAAGGCCTTGGTGGCCGCCCGCCGGGCCGCGTCCCGCCGGTGCCAGAAGCCGATGAGGAGGTAGGAGGCGAGCCCCACGTTCCCCCAGCCCAGGATGAGGCCCACGAGCCCGTCGCTCAGGACCAAGAGGCTCATGGCGAAGACGAAGTAGTTGAGCTGGGCGTAGTAGCGGCCAAAGGACGGATCTCCCGCCATGTACCCGGCGGAGTAGAGGTGGATGAGGAAACCCACCCCCGTCACGATGAGCGCCCACCAGAGGGCCAGGGGATCGCCCCAGAGGCCCAGGGTGACCGCCAGCTCCCCACCCGCGGCCCAGCGCCAGAGGGGGAAGACCAGAACCTGCCCAGGATCGAGGGAGCGCAGCTGGAGCCAGGCCGCGACCCCGTGGAGGAAGGCCAGCCCCACCGTGCCCGACCCGATGGCGGCCAGGCTTCGCTGGCTGAAGCGGTGCCGCCCCAGCGCGGTCACCACCGCCCCGGCCAGCGGCCAGAGGAGGATCCCCGGAAGGTACGAAGATGACACCATCGCGACGGCCTCCCTAGCCTCGTTCTCCCAGGAGATTGACCTCGTCCACGTCCTGGCGGGCCTTCCCCCGGAAGACCAGCACCAGAATAGCCAGGCCGATGGCCACCTCGGCCGCGGCCACGGTGATCACCACGAAGGCGAAGACATGGGCGGACATGGCCTCCAGCCCCCGCCCCAGGGCGACGAAGGCCAGGTTGGCCCCGTTCCACATGAGCTCCACGCACATGAGGAGGACCAGCGGGTTCCGCCGGATCATGAGGCCCAGCCCACCCAGCACGAAGAGGACCAGACTGACCAAGAGGTAGGCAGCCAGCGGCATCTCACGACCCCCCCTCGCCCCGGGCGCCCCGCCGCCTTTGGGGCGGGCGGCCCACCAGGATGACCACCCCGATCACGGCCACCATCAGGACCAGGGCCAGGGCCTCAAAGGCCAGCAGATGAGTGGTCAACAGCTCCTGACCGAACCGGACCACCCCGCCGAAGTCGCCCTCCCAGGGCTCGGCCCGGCCCGGGACAACCACCCCCACCGGCAGCAGGGCGGTCAGCAGCAGGACCGCCACCAGCCCGGCCCGCCATCCCTGGCCCCGTAAGGGGCTGGGACCCATGGCAGGGGGTTTGGCGTGCGCGGTCAAGAGCGCGACCACGAAGAGGAAGAGGACCATCACCGCGCCCGCGTAGACGATGATCTGGACCACGGCCAGGAACTCGGCCTGCAGGCTCACGTAGAGGAGGGCCAGGCCCAAGAAGTTGAGGATCATGCCGATCACGCCGTGGACCGGCTTCCGGGCCACCACCACGCCCGAAGCGCCCGCCACCGCCATCAGGCTTCCCAGGAGGAAGAAGAGGACCATCATGCTTCCCCACGCCCCTGGGCGCCCGGCTGGATCACCGCCAGGGGCTGGTGCCCCCGGAACTCGGGGTAGACCGCCTCCGGCACGGGGATGTCGGTCCGTTGGTCCGAGACCAGCTTCTCCCGGCCCCAGACCAGGCTCTGCCGGGTCACGTCGGCCAGCTCGAACTCCTGGGTGAGGCGGAGCGCGCCGGTGGGGCACGCCTCCTCGCAGAAGCCGCAGAAGATGCACCGGAGCAAGTCGACCCGCCACTCGTAGGCGTACCGTTCGCCCGGCGAGCGGGGATTGGCCGGGTCGTTCTCCGCCGCCTGGACCGTGATGGCGTTGGCCGGGCAGGCGACCTGGCAGAGCTCGCAGCCAATGCACATCTCCAGCCCGTTGGCGTACCGCCGGAGCTCGTGCCGGCCCCGGAACCGCTCAGACCGGGGCTTCTTCTCCTCCGGGTAGGCGATGGTCACCTTGGGCCGGAAAAAGTTCTTCAGGGTGGTCTCCAGACCGATGACCAGCTCCTTGAGCACGGCGATCCCCCCTATGCCAGCACCACCACGGCCGCGGTCACCAAGAGGTTGAGGGCCGCGAGCGGCAGCAGCACCTTCCATCCGAAGCTCATCAGCCGATCGTAGCGGAAGCGGGGCAAGGTGGCCCGCAGCCAGATGAAGAGGAAGAGGACGGCGGCCACCTTCAGGGCAAACCAGACCACGGGCGGCAGGAGCGGGCCGTGCCAGCCGCCCAGGTAGAGATGGGTCAGGAGGCTGGCCATGACAATCATGTTGATGTACTCGGCCATGTAGTACATGGCGAAGCGGAGGCCCGAGTACTCAGTGTGGTAGCCGCCCACCAGCTCCGTCTCCCCCTCGGGCAGGTCGAAGGGTGCCCGGTTGGTCTCGGCGACGATGCAGATCAGGAAGATGAGGGCGCCCACGGGCTGGAGGACGATGAAGGGCACCCGGGCCTGGGCGGCCACGATGTCGTCGAGCCGGACCGACCCGGCCAGGATGAGCACCCCCACCAGGCTCATGGCCATGGCCAGCTCGTAGCTGATGGCCTGGGCCGTGGAGCGCAGGGCGCCCAAGAGGGTGTACTTCCCCTGGGAGGCCCACCCGCCCAGGGCGATCCCGTAGACGCCCAGGGAGAGGATGGCCAGAAGGAGCAGCAGGCCCGCGTTGGGGTCGGCGATCCCCCACCGGAAGGAGCCGCTGGAGGGCGCCACCGGGATGACCACGTAGGCGGCCAAGGCGACAAAGAGGCTGATCATGGGCGCCAGCCGGTAGATGAGCCGGTCAGCCGAGGCGGGGATGATGTCCTCCTTGAAGACCAGCTTCACCGCGTCGGCGAAGGGCTGGAGGAGCCCCCAGGGGCCCGTCCGGTTGGGCCCGTGCCGGAGCTGGAAGAAGCCCAGGAACTTCCGCTCGAAGAGCATCAGGTAGGCGAAGATCAGGAAGAGGAGAAGCACCAGCCCCACCGACTTGACGAGGAGCAGCCACCACGCCTCCACCTCAGCCCACCTCCTCCAGGAGCCGGCCCCGGACCCGCACCCGGCCCGCGCCCGTCAGGCGGTTCCAGGCCAGACCTGGTACCCCCCGGGGGACCCCCAGGACCCCCGCCATCACCCGCCGGGTGACCTGGACCTCCGCCTCCACCACCCCATCCCCTGCCTCCAGCCCCACCCGGTCGCCCGGCACGACGCCCCAGCGCTGGGCATCCTCCGGGTTGAGGTAGACCACCGCCGCTAGGGGCCGCCGCTCCCCGTACGCCCGGTCGAAGCGGCTGGTGCCCCCGCCGCCGTGGATGGTCGGCAAGGGGGCGGCGACCAAGCCTTCGCCAGAACCCGAGGGTGTCGGGCTCCCGTCCGACGCCTCGTGCAACAGGGCCACCGGCAGGGCGCCGGCGAAGGTTCCAGAGCCCAGACCGGCCGCGGCCAAGGCCGTCGCCAGCTCCCCCGCCCCCGCCACCAGGGGCCGGCCCTGGAGGGCCTCCCCCAGGTGCTCGAAGATCTGGCCGTCGGTCCAGGCCTCCACCGGGAGCCCCGCGGCCGGGTCGGTGCTCCGGGGGCCTGTCGCCTGCACCCGGCCCTCCAGGTTGGTCAGGTGGCCCGCGCGGGCGGTGAAGGGAGCGGCGGGCAGGACCACGTCCGCCAGGCGGGCAGTCTCCGTCAGAAAGAGGTCCTGGACGACCACGAAGGCCTCGCTCTCGAGGGCCGCCGTCGCCAGGGCCCGGTCGGGGAAGGTCTCCACCAGGTTGGCCCCCACCAGGTAGAGGAAGCCCAGCCGGCCCGCAACCGCGTGCTCCAGCATGGCCTGGGTGGAGAGCCCCGGAGCCGCCGGCTCGGGCGCCAGCCCCGCCTGCCGGCGGGCCTCGGGATCAGCCGCCAGCCGGTAGCCGGGCAGGAGGTCGGGCCGCAGGCCCGCGGCTTCCGCCCCCCGGCTGTTCGCCTGATCGCCCACCACCAGCAGCCTGGCTTCCCGCCCCTGGGCCTGCCAGGTCTGGAGGAACGCGGCCAGGGCCCGGCCGGCCGCCGCCTCCCGGCCGTCCCAGAGGGCGACCAGCAAGCCCTCCCGCTCGTGGAGCTCCTGGGCCACCCGGGGCGGCACGCCTTCCCCGCCGCCTGCCAAGCTTTGGGCGAGGGCCTCCAGCCTGTCGGCCAGGTGGCCCGGCGCCGCGGGCAGGAACTGGTGCGGCACCCGCAGCTCCGGATCGACGGGACCCAGAGTGAGGAGGAGGGCGCCCTGGCGGGCCGCCGCCCGCCGGATCCGCAGGTCGACCACCGGCGCGCTCTGGCCCGGATGGGCCCCCACCACCAGGATGACCGCCGCCCGGTCCAGGTCGGTGATCCGGCCCGGAGCCACATCGAGGGAGGCGGCCGCTTCACCGGCCACCCGGTGATCGACGTTCTCCGTGCCCACCACCTGCCGGGCCAGGCGCTGGAGGAGGTAGGCCTCCTCGTTGGTCAGGCGGCCGCCGCCGATGAAGCCCACCCCCTGGGGTCCCTGGGTGGCCAGCACCTCCTGGAGGCGGCCCACCACCCGCCGGAAGGCCTCCTCCCAGCTGGTGGGGACCAGGGTGCCCCGGGGCGCCCCCAGGGGGCGGACCAGGGGCTGGGCGATCCGTTCGGGCGACTGGACGAAGCCGTAGTTGAACCGCCCCCGGTCGCAGAGCCAACCGTCATCGATGGGCTCAAAGGGGCGGCTCACCACCCGCTCGAGCCGGGCCCCCTCCACGTTGGCCCGGAAGTGAAGCTGGATATGGCAGCCCACGGGGCAGCCGTGGCAGATCTCATCCACCCGGACCAGGTCCCAGGGCCGGGCCCGGAAGCGGTAGAACTTGGAGGTGAGGGCCCCCACGGGGCAGAGCTCGATGGTGTTGCCGGAGAAGACCGAGGCGTAGGGCACCCCCTCGGCAGTGGTGATGAGGGCCTCATGGGCCCGCTGGCCCACCACCAGGGTCCGCTCCTGGGCCACCTGGTGGTCGAAGCGGGTGCATCGCCGGCAGAGGATGCACCGCTCCTCGTCCAGGACGATGAAAGGCCCCAGGTCCACCGCCTTGGGCTTGCGCATCTTGGCGTCGGCCAGCCGGCTCAAGGCGGGCCCGTACTGGTAGGTCAGGTCCTGGAGATCACACTCCCCGCCCTTATCGCAAACAGGGCAGTCGAGGGGGTGGTTGATCAAGAGGAACTCCAGAACGCTCTTCCGGGCCTCGGCCACCTGGGGGGTGTCGGTCCGGACCACCATCCCCTCCCGCACCCGCTCGCTGCAGGCGGGGACCAACTTCCGGGACCCTTCCACCTCCACCAGGCAGATCCGGCAGACCGCCACGGGATCCAGCTGGTCGTGCGAGCAGAAGACGGGAATCTCCACGCCCGCCTGGCGCGCCGCATCGAGCACCAGGGTTCCCGGCGGCACCTGCACGGCCCGGCCGTCGATGGTGAGGCTGACCCGCTCGCCGCTCACGCCGAACGCACCTCCCGAACCTGGCAGGCCCCCCGCTCGATGTGGGCCAGGTACTCGTCCTCAAAGTGGATGAGGGTGGAGCTGAGAAAACCGACAGAGGCATCGGAGAAGGGGCAGATGGTCCGCCCGGCCATCTGCCCGGGCAGGCTCTTCAAGACCTCCAGGTCTTCCGGCCGGCCCTGCCCCGCCTCGATCCGGCCCAGGATCCGGGCCACCCAGCTGGTCCCCTCCCGGCAGGGGGTACACTGGCCGCAGGATTCGGCGGCAAAGAACCGGGCCAGGACGTAGGCTGCCTTCACGATACAGGTGGTGTCGTCCAGGACCATGACCGCGCCTGAGCCCAGCATGGAGCCGGCCTGGGCGACCGAATCGAAATCCAGGGGCACGTCCAGGTGGTCGGCGGTTAGGGCCGGGGAGGAGCCCCCGCCCGGGAGGACCGCCTTCACCCGCCGGCCCGGCCGGAGGCCCCCCGCATGCTCGAAGATCAGCTCCGCCAGGGGCACCCCCATGGGAAGCTCGTAGTTGCCGGGCCGGACCACGTGGCCCGAGACGGAGAAGATCTTGGGCCCCGGGCTCGTCTCGGGGCCGATGGAGCGGAACCACTCGGGACCCCGGGCGACAATGTGGGGCACGCACGAGAGGGTCTCCACGTTGTTGACCACCGTGGGCATCCCGTACAAGCCCGCCACCGCCGGGAAGGGAGGCTTCAGCCGGGGCTCGCCCCGGCCCCCCTGCAGCGAGGAGAGGAGTCCCGTCTCCTCGCCGCAGATGTACGCGCCGGCGCCCCGGTGGACGACGATCTCCAGATCGAAGCCGCTCCCCAGGATGTTCCGGCCCACGTATCCTGCATCCCGGGCCTGGGCCAACGCCCGCTGGAGCACCCGGTACCCCTCCAGGAACTCGCCCCGCAGGTAGATGAAGGCTTGGACCGCCTGGACCGCATAAGCGGCCAGGACGATGCCCTCGATCAGCTGGTGGGGATGGTGCTCGATCAAGAGCCGGTCCTTGAAGGTGCCGGGCTCACTTTCGTCCGCGTTGCAGACCAAGTACCGGGGACGCCCGTCGTCGGGGAGGAAGCTCCACTTCTTCCCGGCGGGGAACCCGGCCCCGCCCCGGCCCCGGAGGCCCGAGTCGGTCACCATCTGCACCACGTCGCCGGGCGCCAGCTCCCGCAGGGCCTTCTCCAGGGCCTGGTAGCCCCCCTGGGCCCGGTACACCTTCAGGTCCGTCAGGTCCAGCTCCCCGATGCCCCGGGTGAGGACCGGTTCAAAGGCCACCGGCATCATCCTCCTCCCCGTCTGGGGCCGCCGCCTCTTGGCTGGCCGCCCGGAGGGCCTCCAGGAGCCGGTCCACCTTCTCGGGGGTCATGTGGGTGGCGTACTCCAGGTTCACCTGCACTACCGGCGCCCCGTCGCAGGCGGCCAGGCACTCGTGGGTCTCCTCCAAGGTCAAGAGCCCGTCGGGTGTGGTCTCACCCGGCGCGATCCCCAGCCTCTGCCGCAGGTGCTGGGCCAGGGCCTCCGCGCCCGCGAGCACGCAGGGCAGGTTCTGACAAAGGGTGAGGGTGTACCGGCCCCGGGGCTGCCGGTGGAGCAGGGAGTAGAAGGAGACGATGCCGGTCACTTCCGAGGGGGTCATGCCGACCAGCTCGGCCACCGCCTCCACATCCTCGGTGGCCAGGTACCCCCGGGCCTCCTGAGCCAGGTGCAGGAGGGGGAGGACCGCCGACCGCCGTTCGGGATACCGGTTGATGAGGGCCTCGATCTCCTCGTGCCGCTCCACGACCCACGACACGGCCTGCTTCTCCATCATCGGTCCACCTCGCCAAAGACAGGGTCGATGGTGGCCAGGATTGCCACCAGGTCGGCCACCAGGTGGCCTTCGGCCATGGCCGGGATGGCCTGCACGTTGTAGAACGAAGGCGGCCGGACCCGAACCCGCCAGGGCCTGGTGCCGCCGCTGGAGACGACATAGAAGCCGATCTCGCCCCGGGGCGACTCGATGGCCTGATAGACGGCCCCCGCAGGCACCTCGAAGCCGTGGGCTACCAGCTTGAAGTGGTGGATCAACGCCTCCATGCTCACCTTGAGCTCCTCTTTGGGCGGCAGGGCGATCTTCCGGTCGTCCACCATCACCGGCCCGGGCTCCAGTTCAGCCAGAGCCTGCTCGACGATGCGGGCGCTCTCCTCCATCTCCCGCATCCGGACCAGGTACCGGTCGTACGCGTCCCCTTGGGTCCCCAGGGGCACCTCAAACTCGTACCGCTCGTAGCCGCAGTAGGGGAAAGCCCGGCGGACATCGTAGTTGACGCCTGACGCCCGCAGGAGGGGCCCCGTCAGCCCCAGGGCTATGGCCTGTTGGGCCGTCAACACCCCGATCCCCTTGGTCCGGTCAATCCAGATGGGGTTCCGATCCAACAGGGCCCGGAACTCGGCCATCCGCTTGGGGAACTTGGCCAGGAAGGCCCGGGCCATCGCCTCCCAGTCCTCGGGCAGGTCTTGGGCCAGCCCCCCGACCCGGAAGTAGCTGGGGTTCATCCGGGCCCCGCTGGCCTCCTCAAAGAGGTCCAGGATCCCCTCCCGCAGCTCAAAGGCGTAGAAGTAGACGCTCTGGGCACCGAGATCGAGGGCGGTGGTTCCCAACCAGACCAGATGGCTGGCGATCCGCTGGAGTTCCGCGAGGATCACCCGGACCACCCGGGCCCGCTCGGGCACCTCCAGGCCCAGGAGCTTCTCCACCGCCAGAACGTAGCCCAGGTTGTTGGAGAGGGGCGAGAGGTAGTCCATCCGGTCCAGGACGGTGATGGCCTGCTGCCAGAGGAGGTACTCCGCGTTCTTCTCGATGCCCGTATGGAGGAACCCGATCTCGGGGGTGGCCTTCACCACCGTCTCCCCCTCCAGCTCCACCACCACCCGGAGAACCCCGTGGGTGCTGGGATGGTGGGGGCCGATGCTGAGGGTGAGCCGCTCCTCGAGCGGCGCCTCTTGGTCCTTGGGGAGCGGGGCAAGGGCCAAAGCCTCCACCTCCTGCCGGGCCGTCCCCTCGGCAGGGCTGGGCGCCAACGGTTCAGGCTCCCGCGCCATCATGGCCATCCCTCCCCTCCGCCTCGCTGCCGCCGGCTCCCGGGTCGGGTCGCCAGCCCCCACGGGCGTGGGCCAGGGGCTGGGGCCGCCGGGCCTGGAGAAAATCGAACTGCTCCCCCTGGGGCAAGGTGGCCGCCGCCCGATCCCGGGGGCCCCGCAGGGGGTAATCCTTCCGGAGGGGATGACCCTCCCAGTCATCGGGCATCAGGATCCGCCGCAGGTCGGGGTGGCCCGTAAAGCGGATCCCGAAGAGGTCATACACCTCCCGCTCAGCCCAGTTGGCCGAAGGCCAGAGGTGGGCGATGGAAGGCACCTCCGGCGCCTCCTCCGGGACGGGCACCCGCAGCTGGAGGCGTCGCGGCTGCTCGGGCCGGCCGTCGCCCTGGAGGGCCAGGAAGTGGTAGACCACCTCGAAACGGGGCTGCCGGGGCAGGTAGTCGACCCCGCCCACATCCAGGCACATGGTGAAGCCGGCCTCCCGGATCGAGTCAGCGACCGCCAGCAGGGCGGTAGGCGCCACCCGGAGGCTTTCGATGCCGTAGCAAGGTTCAAGCCGCTCCACCTGGCCAGGGGCCGCGGCCAGGATCGCCTCCAGCCAGGGAGCGGGGCTGGCCGCCCCCCCTCCGGGCGGCGCCCCGGGGGGACGGACGCGCGGGTCACCCATGGCGGCGGATCACCCCCGCCTGCGGGTCCCCCTGGACGATCTCCTCCTGAAGCCTGAGGACCGCGTGGAGGACGGCGTCCGGGGTGGGCGGGCATCCGGGCACGTAGACGTCGACGGGGATCACCTGGTCCACACCCTGGACGATGGCGTAGTTGTCGAAGATGCCGCCGCTGGACGCGCAGGCCCCCATGGCCACCACCCACTTGGGCTCCGGCATCTGCGCGTAGATCTGCCGGATCACCGGCACCATCTTGTGGGAGAGCCGCCCCGAGACGATGAGCAGGTCGGCCTGGCGGGGCGACGCCCGGAAAACCTCGGCGCCGAACCGGGCGGCGTCGTATCGGGGGGAGACCATGTTCATCATCTCGATGGCACAACAGGCCAGGCCGAAGGTGAGGGGCCACAGGGATGACTTCTGGGCCCACCGCGCGAACTGGTCCAGCCGGGTGACCAAGAACGGCTCGTTGGTCACTTCCACTGGAATCCCCCCCTCTTCCAGACGTAGGCGTAGCCCACCGCCAGCACCAGGACGAAGGCCACCACTTCCCAGAGGCCGAAGACCCCCAGTGCCCGCAGGTTGACGGCCCACGGGTAGAAGACGGCCGCCTCCACATCGAAGACGACAAAGAGCATGGCGATCAGGTAGAACTTGATGGGGATCCTCCCGGGGATGGGCGGGGTGGGATAGCCGCTCTCATAGGTGAGGTACTTCTGCGGGTCATCGTGCCGGGGGCGCCGGCGCCGGGCCATCGCCTCGATGAGACCGGTGATGAGCAGCGGAACGGCCGCGGCCACGCCCAAGTAGATGAGGACCGGCAGATACGCCTCCACGACGACTCGCCCCCAGTATGTGAACCGTGGCACAATCCAGCCCACGATGATGCGGGCGTCCGGTCGCCCGCGCCCACTCCGGCCAAGCCGGAGACCTCTGCATTGAGTCCACCCTACTCTATGTCAGAATACCATCTATTATCGCCAGCCGGCAAGACCTGTTCCGTCTGGCAAGACGCGCCCCACGGACCGGGCCGGGACCGAACCGCCCTCAGCTGCCGGGAGCCTCATCGCCCTGGGCCCGCCCGGCCGCGGGGGCCCCAACCGGCTCCCCGTCGCCGCCCTCCTCGGCGGCCCGTCGAGCCCGAGCCCGGACGGGCTTGGCCGCCGGCGCCCCAGCCCCGTCGTCGTCGCTGGGCGCGGGCCCGCCCGCCGCCTCGTCAGCCCAGGGCGGCCTGAGGACCGCATCGGCCACCGGGCTCTCGGTGGTCATCACCAGGGTGATGCCGAAGGCGGACGCGGTGAGGACGAAGAACAGGATTAGTTTGACCAAGAGGCTGCCTGGAATGGCCACGATCGCCCAGGCCAAGAGGATGAACATGGCGATGAGGCCAGCTGCTACGACACGGAACGCTCGCTCCACGAGCGGTCGACCCCTTCCTCCCAGAGCCGCAAGCGCCACTCTTGCCACGATGCGTATTGAGATCTATTCCCTGTTGGGGGACAGATTCCTGCCCGATCAGAGAGGGCCCGACGGTGGGCCCGGGGAGGAGCCTGGCCGCTCGACGGCCAATAGGTGAGGGGCACCCTGGGCGGAAAGGGGTTATGACCATGAAGCTGATCCTCGCGGTGGTCGAGGACGAAAGCGCCAGCCCCTTGATGGACTCCTTGGTGGAGCAGGGCTTCCAGGCCACCAAGCTCGCCTCCACGGGTGGGTTCCTCCTGCGGGGCAACACCACCCTCCTCATCGGGGTGGAGGATGATCAGGTGGAGCCCGTGCTCACCACCATCCGGCGGATCTGCACCCGGCAGAAGCGGCTCTTGCCCCAACCCTCACCGGAACTGCCCACCTCGGTGAGCATGCCCATCGAGATCGAGTCGGGCGGGGCCACCGTCTTCGTCCTCAACGTGGACCAGTTCATCAAGACCTGAAGCCCGGCCGGAGGGGCCCAGACACCCGGACCACATCCCCCTCGGAGCGGGGCAGCTCGGCGAGCCAGGCGGCCACCGGGCGCCCTCGGACCAGCAGGTGGGCATCCAGCTCGGCCAGGGGGACCAGGACGAAGGCCCGCTCCACCAGACGCGGGTGGGGAAGGG
The DNA here is from genome assembly GCA_017577405.1 of Bacillota bacterium. GTDB lineage: Bacteria > Bacillota > Limnochordia > Limnochordales > Limnochordaceae > Limnochorda. The sequence goes on along the minus strand of PIUA01000023.1, from coordinate 70,533 downwards.
TGAGCTCCGGCGTCTGGCGCGCTTCGCCCTCCATCCAGAGCAGATCCACGTCGATGATCCGGGGGCCCCAACGCACGGTGCGGACCCGCCCCATCTCCCTTTCGATGCGCAACACCTCAGCCAGCAAAGCCTCGGGACCCAGGCCCGTCTCGATCTCCGCTACCAGATTCAAGTAGGCCGGCTGGGGCACCCCACCCCACGGCTCCGTCTCGTAGAGGCTGCTGGTCCGCCGGAGGGCGGTGGCCGGGAGCTGGTCGATCCGGGCCAGGGCCGTCTCCAGGAACCTCTGCCGATCCCCCAGGTTGGACCCCAGGCCCAGGAAGGCCCGGCGGACTCCGGCGGTCCGCGACGGCTCCTTCATCGGTTCTCCCCGCCCTGGGCGGCCGCCGCGGCGACCGGATCGGCGCGGACCAACGCGTCCACCACCCGCCGGGCCCGGTCGATGGCCTCCACGTCGTGGACCCGGACCAGGTCGGCCCCCTGCACCACGGCCGTCACCACCGCGGCCAGGGTTCCCTCCAGGCGATCCTGGGGCGGCGTGCCCAGGACCTCGCCCAGGAAGGACTTGCGGGAGGGGCCCACCAGGAGGGGCAGGCCCCAGTGGCGGAACCGCCCCAGCTGGCCCAGCAGGACCAGGTTGTCCTGGGTCCGCTTGCCAAAGCCCAGGCCGGGATCGAGGATGAGCTGCTCCCGAGCCACCCCCGCCTCGGTCAGGGCCTGGATCCGCTCCCGGAAGAACTGATCCACCTCGCCCACCACATCCTCGTACCAGGGCGCCTCCTGCATGGTCCGGGGGGTCCCTTTCATGTGCATGACCACCAAGGGGAGGCCTGTCCGGGCGGCCAGCCGGGGCATCTCGGGGTCGAAGCGGCCGGCGGAGATGTCGTTGAGGAGGCGGGCGCCTGCGTCCACGGCCGCCTCCGCCACCCGGGCCTTGTAGGTGTCGATGGAGATGGGCACCCGGACCTCCCGGGCGAGACGGCGGATGACGGGGATCACCCGCCGGAGCTCCTCCTCCACGGGGACCGGCTCGGCCCCGGGGCGGGTTGACTCCCCGCCCACATCGATCAGATCCGCCCCTTGGGCCACCATCTCCAGACCCCGAGCCACCGCCCGGCCCGGGTCCAGGTACTGGCCGCCGTCGGAGAAGGAGTCGGGCGTCACATTCAGGATCCCCATCACATAGGTGCGCTGGCCAAGTGGAAGGCGGTACTCACCCAGGATCAGCTCCACAGGCTCATCCTCCCCTCGGGCTCGGCGCCGGGCCCTGGCGGGCCTCAGCGGGCCATCAAGACCTCGCGCCGGATGTCGATCAGGCGGCTCAGGCCGCGGGCGGTCACCAGGCCCACCAGCTGGCCATCCTCCACCACCAGGAGGGGCGTGCCGGTCACGGCCAGGCGGCGGGCCGCCTCCATGGCGGGCAGGCTGGGCGCCACGAGCTGGAGGGGCTCCAGAGGCCGGCGGACGCTCTGGACCGTGGTCTGGGGCCACTCCTCCCGGGCCACCTGGCGGATCTCGCTCAGGCCCACCACACCCAGGGGGACGGCCCCATCCATCACCGGGAAGACCTCCTGGCTGGACCGGGTCAGGTACCGGTCCACGAAGTGATCCAAGGGCATCTCCCGCCGGACGGCCAGGAACTGGGGCTCCATCACGTCGGCCACCGTCAGCCCCCGCAAGGTCTCGGTCAGCTCCACGTTGACCTCGCTCCCCTGGGCCGCCTGGAGCAGGAACCAGCCCAAGAAGACGAACCAGAGCCCGTTGAGCCAGGGACCAAAGAAGACCAGGAAGAGCCCGGCCAGGATCAGCAGGTGGGCGAAGCCGCGCCCCAGGCGGGCGGCCCAGCGGGTGGCCCGGAGGAGGCTGCCCGTGCGGGACCAGAGGAGGGCCCGGAGGATCCGGCCGCCGTCCAGGGGAAAGGCAGGGACCAAGTTGACCAAAGCGAGCATTAGGTTGACCCCGTAGAGGTAACCCGCCACCGCCTCCAGACCCTGCCCCAGCCCCCCGATCCGGGCCCCTTCCTGGACGAGCCGGGCCAGCAGCGCCACCAGGAGGCTGGCCAAGGGGCCGGCGATGGCGATCCGGAACTCAGCCCGGGGACCGGGAGGCTCCCCCCGGGCGTGGGCCACGCCCCCGAAGATGAAGAGGGTGATGCGGGCGATGGGCAGGTTGTGCTCCCGGGCGACCAGGGAGTGGCTCAGCTCGTGGAGGAGCAGGGAGGCGAAGACCAGAAGGGTGGTCACCACGCCGAGAATGCCGTAGACCAGGCCGCTCTGCCCCGGGTAGGCCAAGGGAAAGTAGCCGAGGCTCAGGCTGCTCCCCAAGAACGCGAACACAATGGTCCACGAGGCGTGGATCTCGATGGGAATGCCCATCACCCGGGCCACCCGCCACGCCGCCACCCTGCTCCCCCCTTCCCAAGCCGCCCACCCGGTGAGCCGGCGGACACCTGCTCACCGCCTTACCGCTCCAGCTGGTAGTTGGGCGCCTCCTTGGCGATCTCCACGTCGTGGGGATGGTTCTCCCGGATGCTGGCCGTGGTCACCCGCACGAACCGGGCCGTCCGGCGCAAGGTCTCCAGATCGGGCGCCCCCACGTACCCCATTCCGGCCCGCAGGCCGCCCACCAGCTGGTAGATCACCTCCGCCACAGGGCCCTTGTAGGGCACCCGGCCCTCAATCCCCTCGGGGACCAGCTTCCGCTCCTTCTCCTGGAAGTACCGGTCCCGGCTCCCGGCCCGCATGGCCCCGATGGAGCCCATGCCCCGGTACACCTTGTAGCGCCGCCCCTGATGGATCTCAACCTCGCCGGGGCTCTCGTCGGTCCCCGCCAGGAGACCGCCCAGCATGACCGATTCAGCCCCCGCGGCCAGGGCCTTGGTGATGTCGCCCGAGTAGCGGATGCCCCCGTCGGCGATAACGGGGAGGCCGTACTTGGAGGCGGCCCGCACCGTCTCCCAGATGGCGGTCATCTGGGGCATGCCCGCCCCCGAGACCACCCGGGTGGTGCAGATGGAGCCGGGACCGACGCCGGTCTTGATGGCGTCGGCGCCCGCCTTGGCCAGGTCCTCAGCCCCCTCGGCGGTGGCCACGTTGCCCGCCACCACGTCCACCCGGTCGCCGAAGCGCTCTTTCAACCAGCGGACCATCTCGATGACGCGGCGGGAGTGGCCGTGGGCCGTGTCCAAGACGATGGCGTCCACGCCCGCCTCCACCAGGAGCTCCGCCCGTTCCCGGGCGCCCTCGTCGGTGCCGATGGCGGCCGCCACCCGGAGGCGCCCCTTGTCGTCCTTGGCGGCCAGGGGGTACTTCCGGGCCTTGTCAATATCCTTGATGGTGATGAGCCCCTTCAGCTTGAAATCCTTGTCCACCAAGGGGAGCTTCTCAATCTTATGCCGGTGGAGGATCCGCTTGGCCTCCTCCAGGGAGGTGCCCACCGGCGCGGTGATCAGCTTCTCCGCGGGCGTCATCACCCGCGCGATGGGCTGCTCGAAATCCTCTTCAAAAACCAGATCCCGGTTGGTCAGGATACCCACCAGGGAGTTCTCCTCGTCGACGATGGGCACCCCCGAGATCCGGTAGCGGGCCATCAGGTCCAGGGCCTCCCGCACCGGGCGATCGGGGGTGAGGCTGATGGGGTCGACGATGATGCCGCTCTCCGACCGCTTCACCTTGTCCACCTCGCCCGCCTGGACCTCCGGGGGCAGGTTCCGGTGGATGACGCCAATGCCCCCTTCCCGGGCGACGGCGATGGCCATGCGGGCCTCGGTCACCGTATCCATGGCGGCGCTGACGATGGGAATGTTCAGCCGGATGTTCCTGGAGAAGCGGGTGGCGGTCGAAACCTCGGTGGGCAAAACCTCCGAGTAGGCCGGCACCAACAGGAGGTCATCGAAGGTCAGGGCTTCTTGCACGATCTGGGGATGCCAGGGCGTTTGGGTCACATGCATGCCTCCTCGCCTGTTACCGCGGCGGATCCGGCAGGCGCGGGCCTGCCTGTACCATCTTACCCGAGACTCTCCTCCAGGTCATAGATGAGGAGACCGCTGGGGGCCTTCGGGTAGAAGTAGGTGCTCTTCTGGGGGAGCCGGCCCACCGTCACCGCGGCCTGGCGAACCGCCTCCCCTTCCAAGGCCGGGAGGAGGAAGGCGGCCACCCCTCGCCCTTCCGCCAGCCAGCGCCGGGCCTCGCCCGCCTGGTGGGTGAACCGGAGCCACCGCTCGGCCCCCGCCGCCTGGCTTCCCCCCGCCCGCTGGAGGATGGGGTCCAGGAGCTCTCGGTGGAGAGCCACCACCGCCAGATCCCCCGACGCCTGGGCGCGGGGCCTGAGCCGCCACGCCGTCCCATCGGGACCCAGGAGGTGGACGGTCTGGGCGTCGGCCGGCTCCCCTGCCCCACCGCCCTGCGGCTCGGGCGATCCCGGCAGCCGCTCCACCTGGAAGGCGTCCTGGGCCAGGCGGAGGAGCTCGTCCCACGAGGGGAGGCCCTCGGCCGCCAGCAAGACCCGGTGGGTGGGCAGCACGGTGACGGGGGCCAAGGCGGTGTTGACGAGCCACATGGGCACCCTCCCCGCCCCGGGGAGGCGGCCCAAGGGGCCCTGAGCCAGAGCTAGGGCCGTCTCAAAGCGGTGGTGGCCGTCGGCCAAGACGACCGTTTGGGGGGCCAGGGCGGCAATGAGCCGCGCTTGGTCCGGGCCGGCGGGGAGGACCCAGACTTGGTGCTCCACCCCGTCATCATCCACGGAGCGCTCCAGGGGCTCGCCGGCCATCAGCCGGAAGGCCAGGGCCCGCTCCGCCTCATCGGGCGCGTGGTACAGGCCGAAGACCTGACTGAAGATGGCCCGGGTCTCGCTCCAGAGGGCGAGCCGGTCGGCCTTGGGCCCGGGGAGGGTGGCCTCATGGGGCAGGAAGCGCCCGGCACCCAGGGCCTCCACCTGGGCCGCGACCACCCATCCCCAAGTGAGCCGCTCCCCATCTCCGACCTGGTACCGCTGGGCGTAGAGGTAGAGGGCGGGCTCGGCCTCCAGGCGGAGGATCCCCGCCTGCCGCCACCGGCGGTAGAGCGCGGCCGCTCTGGTATACTGATTATTTGTGGGCCCATCGCCGGGAAAGGTCCTCCCCAGGACGAGCCGCACGATGTTCTGGGGACTCCGCCGGTAGAGGCGATCCTGCAGGTCCGGGTCGATGACGTCGTAGGGCGGCGCAAGAACCGCCTCCAGGGGCCCGGCGCGCTCCGGGTCGTAGCGGACGGCGCGAAAGGGTCGGACGTGGGGCACGCGACCAACCTCCTCCCAGGGCTGGGGCTCGAAGTCAGCAGGTTCGGGGGCGGCAAGATGATCCGGGCCGGCGTTGCCCACGTGATTCGTGCCAGCCCTCCCCATCTCCTTCAGCCCAGGAGGGGAGAGCGGGCGCACCTACAGAATAAGACCGTGAGGGAACAGCCTCAATCGAAAACACCAACGGTTGTCAGGAGGGAGCGGGGTGGCAGCACCGCGCGTGGGAGTGGTGGGTGCGGGTACGATGGGGACGAGCCTCGCGCAGCACCTCGCCCAGCAGGGTTTTGATGTGATCCTGGTGGACGTGGATGGCGCGGCCCTCAAGCGCTCGATGGAGACCATCGAGACCCGCTTGGATCAACGTCTGGAGAAATGGGCGATCACCGAGGCCGAGAAGCGGGTGATCCTCAAGCGGATTTCGCCCACCCTCTCGCTGGAGGCCGTCGCCCCGGCGGAGCTGGTGATCGAGGCGGTCACCGAAGACCTCGAGGTGAAGAAGGCGCTCTTCCGCCAGCTGGACGCCCAATCATCGCCGGAGCAGCTTCTCGCCAGCAACACCTCCACCTTGAGCATCACCGAATTGGCGGCCGTCACCCAACACCCCGAGCGGGTCCTGGGCCTGCACTTCGTCAACCCGGTGACGGAGATGCCCATTGTGGAGATCATCCGGGGCCTGCACACGTCGGAGGCCAGCGTCCAGCGGGCCCGGACGCTGATGGAGAAGGCGGCCAAGGTGCCCGTGGAGGTCTACGAGTCGCCCGGGTACGTCACCACCCGGCTGATCATGCCCCTGCTCAACGAGGCCATGTACTGCGTCATGGAGGGGGTCGCCTCGCCGGAGGACATCGACACCGCCATGCGCCTGGGCTACCGCTTCCGCATGGGGCCCTTGGAGATGGCGGACCGCATGGGCTTGGATTCGGTCCTGGTGGCCATGGAGCGGCTCTTCCGGGAGTACGGTGATGTCAAGTTCCGCCCGTGCCCGCTGCTCAAGAAGTACGTCCGGGCGGGCAACCTGGGTGTCAAGACAGGCCAAGGCTTTTTCCGTTATGATGAAGAGGGACGCCGGGTCGACGGGTGAGGCCACAGAACGGGAGGATGACCCGGAGGGGGCCGGAGAGCCGGCATGGGGGTGGACACTGTGAAGGTTTTTGTTCTGAACTCGGGCAGTTCGTCGGTGAAGTACAAGCTGTACGACATGCCCGCGGAGACGGTCCTGGCCTCGGGCCAGGTGGAGCGGATCGGCATGGAGGATGCGCTGGTCACCCACCGGGTTCCGGGGCGGGAGCCGTACCAGCTCCAGCAGGAGATCCTGGACCACACCACGGCCATTCAGCAGGTGCTCCGCCTGCTCACCGACCAGGAACGGGGCACAGCCGTCTTGGAGCGGATTGACGAGATCGGCGCGGTGGGCCACCGGGTGGTCCACGGGGGCGAGGCTTTCCAGGAGTCGGTCCTGGTGACGCCGGAGGTGAAGGCGACCATCCGGGAGCTGACGGAGCTGGCGCCCCTCCACAATCCCCACAACCTGTCGGGGATCGAGGCGGCCGAAGGGCTCCTGCCGGGAGTGCCGCAGGTGGCCGTCTTCGACACAGCCTTCCACGCGCGCATGCCTCAGCACGCCTACCTGTACGCACTCCCGCGGCTTCTGTACGAGCGGTACGCCGTCCGCCGGTACGGCTTCCACGGCTCGTCCCACCGGTACGTGGCTGAGCGAGTCCGGACCCTCCTGGGCGGCGAAGGGACGCCCAAGATCATCACCTGCCACCTGGGCAACGGCGCCAGCATCGCCGCGGTCCTGGGGGACCACTCCATCGACACCTCCATGGGCTTCACCCCCCTGGAAGGCCTGATGATGGGAACTCGGTCCGGCGACGTGGACGCCGGCGCACTCCTCTACATCATGGCCCGGGAGGAGCTGTCGCTGGCCGAGGCGGACGCCATGCTCAACAAGCACAGCGGCCTGCTGGGCATCTCGGGCACCGCCTCCGACATGCGGGAGATCGAGGCAGGCGCGGAGCAGGGCGATGAGGGCGCTGCCCTGGCCCTGGAGATGTTCACCTACCGGATCCGGAAGTACATCGGCGCCTACGCCGCGGCCCTCAATGGGGTGGACGCCATCGCCTTCACCGCCGGGATCGGCGAGCACTCACCCCGGGTCCGGGAGATGGTCTGCGCCGGGCTGACCTACCTGGGCGTCGAGTTGGATCCGGAAGCCAACCGCCAAGCCAAGGGCGAGGCCCTCATCTCCACGCCCGCCAGCCGGGTGCCCGTCTATGTCATCCCCACCGACGAAGAGGTGGTCATCGCCCGGGACACGGTGGCCGTCGTCGCCCGGGAACGGGCGCCCGTCGCCGGGCAGGGTTGAAGCGGCATCCCCCCTCGGGCTATAATGGGATGAGTTGGTACCCGAGGGGGGTATTTCTGTGCCTGGGACCGAGATCGGGCTCCCCATCGCCTTCCTGGCTGGGGCCGCGTCGGTGGTCTCGCCCTGCGTTCTGGCCCTGATTCCCGCCTATGTGAGCTACCTCTCGGGTTTGAGCCTGGGGGAGCTGAGCGCGGGGGGCGGCGCCAGCCGCTTCCGGCACCGGGTGCTGGCGGGGGCGGTGCTCTTCATCCTGGGCTTCACCCTCGTCTTCGTCGCCTTCGGCGCCACCGCGACGGCTCTAGGCCGCCTGCTCCTCGTCTACCAGGACGTCATCCGCAAACTCGCGGGGATTTTGGTCATCCTCTTCGGCATCTACCTGACGGGGCTGGTCCCCATGCCCTTCCTGGACCAGGAGCGGCGGCTCGATCTGGGGCGCCTGCCCCGGGGGCCCCTGGGGGCCTTTCCCGTCGGGATGGCCTTCGCCGCGGGCTGGACCCCCTGCGTGGGACCCGCCCTGGCCTCCATCCTCTTCCTGGCCGGAACCCAGCAAACCCTCTGGCAGGGCGTCATCCTGCTCCTCGCCTACTCCCTGGGCATGGGGCTGCCCTTCCTGGTCATGGCCCTCCTCATTGGCCGGTTCCAGGAGTGGCTCCCCCGCCTCACCCGCCACAGCCGGTGGATCTCCCTGGCCAGCGGCACCCTGGTGGCCGCGGTGGGGGTGATGCTCTACACCAACGCCTTCTTCCGGCTGGCGGGGCTCTTCAACTACTACTCCTGGGGCCTGTAGCCTCCGGTGCGGGCGCCGCGGGACAAGCCCTAGGAAGGGGCACCACGGGCATGGTATAATGCTCCCACCGATGGCGAAGGGCGGTGAACTGTGGTCGAACGCCTCCTTCAGCCGAAAACCTGGCTGCTCCTGGCCGGCGTGGTCCTGGCCGTCCTCTACCGGGCGCCTCTGGGGGCCACCCTCCTCCCCTTCTTCATGGCCTTTCTCCTGGCCATGCTCATCGACCCGGCGGTGGGCTGGGTGGAGCGGAAAGCCCGCCTGCCCCGCCCTTTGGCCGTCCTGCTGGTCCTCTCCTTGGTGATCCTGGTGGCCGTCATTCTCATCTCGGTCATCTTTATCCGCCTGGTGGGGGATCTCATCAGCCTGGTCAGCCATGCGCCGGAGCTGCGGGACCAGATGATCCTCCTCACCGGCGAGGCGATGGCCGCCATCAACCAGCTGGTGGAGGCCCTGCCGCCGGAGATCGGCGCCTACGTCACCGCCGGCGTGGAAAACTTCAGCCGCCAGGCCCTGGCGTTCATCCAGAGCCTGGTCCAGCGGCTCCTGGCCGGCCTCTCCAGCCTGCCCAGCCTCCTGGTCATCGCGGTGTTGACGGTCATGGCCGCCTACTTCCTCAGCCGGGACCGGGAGCAGCTGGTGGAAAGCCTGCTGGAGCTCGTGCCTGCCCGCCACCAGCGGACCGCCCGCCGGGTCCAGGAGCGGCTCCTGGAGGACTTGATCGGCTTCCTCCACGGCAACATGCTCATCGCCGTCATGACCACCTCCCTGGCCATGGTGGGCCTCTTCTTGATGGGCACACCCTACTGGACCCTCCTGGGCCTCCTCCTGGGCATCCTCGACCTGATCCCCGTCGTCGGCCCAGGGATCGTCATCTTCCCCTGGGCAGTGATCAGCCTGGCCGTCGGCCGGCTGGGCGAGGCGGTGGGGCTCCTGATCCTCTACGCGGGGATCTTCCTCACCCGCCAGATGGCCACGCCGCGGCTGTTGGGGACGGCCATCGGCATCCATCCGGTGGCCACTCTGCTTTCCATCTACGGGGGGATCATCTTCTTCGGGGCTGTGGGACTTCTCTTGGGCCCCGTGCTGGCCATCGGCGTGAAGGCGGCCCTCGTTGCCCGGCGCTCCCTCCGGGAGGAGATGGCGGAGCGGGGCCACGAGCCGGCGAGGGCGGCGGGATCCTAACGCGACCGGGAGCCGAACTCGGCGAGGACTGCACGGCCTGGAGAGGAAGGAGGCCTGGCCGCCCCATGGGGCCAGGCCCGAGAAGGCGGAGCGGAGGGACGGGTCAGGGCAGGTGCCCGTGAACGACACCCATCCGCGAAGGCCAGGCGTACTCCTCAGCCCGGTGTTCGGCCTTGGGAAGCCGGTACCCTTGAGCCCGGAGCTGGCTCAGCCGGCGCCCCACCGACTGGCTGGTCCGGTTGAGGATCTCCCCGATCTCGCGGATGGAGTACCCTTCTTGGTACAGCTGCACGAGCACCATGTCCCCGTCGGGCGTCCAGGGCCGGTTCCGTCCCAAGACCCCGGAGCGACGGCCTGACCCTTTCTGGCCTGCCTGTGTGGTCCGTGCCACCCGAAGGCCCTCCTTCTCTCTCTGGAGCACCTTCAGGATATCAGGCGGGTATGTCCATTCCGGGTCAAACCTGTGACGGATTTGTGACGACAGGCTCAAGACCGGCTGGGCACCGCGTCCACGGGGCCGGCGGCCGTGGGCAGGCTGAACGAGAACCGGCTTCCCTGCCCCACTTGGCTCTCCACCCAGGCCCGGCCTCCGTGGAGTTCCACCAGCTGGCGGACGATGACCAGGCCCAGGCCGGTACCCGACCCGTCGGCGGTGCGGGCCTTGTCCACCTTGTAGAAGCGGTCCCAGATGTAGGGGAGGGCTTCGGGGGGGATGCCGGGGCCTGTGTCCTCCACCACCGTCACCACCTGGTCTTGGCGGGAGTAGGCGCTCACCCGGACCCGGCCGGGCCGCCCGGCATGCCGGATGGCGTTCTCCACCAGATTGATCAGGATCTGGTCCAGGCGGTCCCGATCGGCCCAGACCCGCGGCAGGTCCTCGGGCACCTCGTTCTCCACCTGCACCGCCTCGCCCTCAATCCGGGGCTGCATGCTGGCCAGGACATCCTCCACCACCTGGGCCAGCACCAGGGGCTGGCAGCGGAGGGTGACCTGGCCGCTTTCCATGCGAGAAAGGTCCAGGAGGCTGTTGACCAGCCGGATGAGGCGCATGGTCTCGTCGTGCATCACGCCCAGGTAGCGGTCCACCTCCCGGGGCTCAGTGACCACCCCTTCCCGGATGGCCTGGAGGAAGCCCCGCAGGGAGGTGAGGGGGGTTCGCAGCTCGTGGGAGACGGCGGCGACGAACTCCCGCCGCATCTGCTCCATCCGGTACTGCTCGGTGATGTCCTCCACCAGCCCCACCGCGCCCCCGATCTGCTCGTCGCCCGTGATGGGGGCCACCCGCAGGCGGAGGTAGCGGTCCCCCTCCAGGCGGATGTCCTCCAGGGTGGTCCCGTCGGCCAGGCAGCGCCGGAAGAGGGCGAGCCACTCGGGCGGCAGGAGCTGGTCGACGGGCCGGCCTTCGGCCCCGTCGGGCAGGTGGAGCAGTTCTTGGGCCTGGGGGTTGCTGAGGAGGAGGTGGCCTCGCACATCCACGGCCAGGAGCCCCTCGCTCATGCTCCGAACGATGGACTCCCGCTGCCGCTTCTCCCGGGTGAGGGCGTCGATGGTGAGGCCCAGCTCCCGGGTGAGCTGGTTGAAGGTTCGGGCCAGCTGGCCGATCTCATCCTCATCTTCCACGTCGATCCGCTGGTCGAACCGGCCCTGGCGCATGGCCTGGGCGGCCGCCATCATCTGGCGGACCGGGCGGGTGATCCGCCGGGAGCCGTACAAGGCCAGGAGGAGGGCCAGGGTGAGAGCGACCAGGGAGGCGGAGAGGATGAGGCTTCGGATCCCCCGGACCGCGGCCATGAGACCGCTGACCGGTGCGTGGAGCAAGACCGCGCCCGCCACCCGTCCCTGGACGATGACGGGGGCGGCGACGGAGAAGGTGGGTTCGGAGAGGTCGGGCACCAAGCCCACCCGGCTGACCAGCCGTCCCGTCCGGACGTGACGGAGCTCGTTGGGGCCCAAACGGAAGCCTTCCCAGCGGGTGTGGCGGAGAGAGGTGAGGAGGACCAGGCCCTGCTCGTTGACCACCCAGACCCGGGCGTCGGCCATCCGGTCCACGGTTTCCAGGAGGAAGTGGGCCGTCTCGGGATCGGCCCGGAGGAGGGCCCCGTTGGCGATGAGCGCGGCCAGGACCTGGGCCTGGCTCTCCAGCTCCCGGCGGCGTTCCGCGAAGAAGTAGTCCTGGGCAAAGTAGCCCACGCCGAAGGCCAGGATGGCCATGGTCACCACGATGAGGAGGACCTCATGGATTAGGAGCTTGCCGAAGACGGTGCGCATGAACCATCGGCCCTCTCCGCGTCATCCACCTCCTGGGGCTCGAAGCGGTAGCCCACCCCCCAGACCGTGTGGATGTACCGCCGGGGACTGCCGGCCGGCTCGATCTTTCGCCGCAGCCGCTTGATGTGGACATCGACTGTCCGCTCGTCCCCGTAGAAGTCGAACCCCCACACCCGTTCCAAGAGCTGATCCCGGGTGAGGGTCCGCCCTGAGGCCCTCGCCAGCTCCCAGAGGAGATCGAACTCCCGGGGGGTGAGGGCCACGGGGGTCCCGTCCAGGAGGACCCGGTGCTCGTCGTGGTCGATGACCAGCCCCGGAAAGACCAGACGCTCCCGGGCCTCATCCCCTTCCCGCACCCGGCGGAGGATGGCCTTCACCCGGGCCACCACTTCCCGGGGGTTGAAGGGTTTGGTCACGTAATCGTCGGCCCCCAGTTCCAAGCCCAGGATCTTCTCCATGTCGTCATCCCGGGCGGTGAGCATGAGGATGGGCAGGGAGCTTTGGGCCCGCACCCGACGGCAGACCTCCCACCCGTCCATCTCGGGGAGCATCAGATCCAAGATGAGCATCTGGTACCGGCCGCTCAGGGCCTCCTCCAACCCGCTCCGGCCGTCGTGCCGGCAGGTGACCTCGAAGCCCTCCCGGCGCAGGTAGAGGGTGACCAGCTCGCACACATGGGGATCGTCGTCGACGACCAAGACCCGATCCAGAGGACCACCTCGCCTCTTCCGGCGGCAGGCCGCGAGGTTTGCCGCCATTCTACCCCAAAGGTGTGTCAAAAAGGTGACAACCCTAGGAGGGCACCCAACTGTCCAAGCCCGTCCGCAGAGGGTGCCGCCGGACCCGCTCCACCCGGACGGCCCCGTCGCCGAAGCGGAGGTCCAGCTGGGTGACCAGCTCCTCGCCCAGAAGGGGGCTGTCCTTCAGCTCCAGCCGGGCCGAGCCCGCCGGCGCGGCCAGGGAGCCCTCCAACCGGGCCCGGCCGTCGAACCGGCCCGCCAGCAGGTAGGAGGGGAACTGGTACCCCAAGAGGGCCGCCATCTCCGGCAGGGATTCATCCACCACGTAGAGCTCCACATCGAGCCCCGCCCCGGGGGAGCCCCCGTCACCCACCTGGGGACCCACCCAGCCGCTCACCTGGTACTGGCCGCCACCCACCCGGCGGCCCGCCAGGGCCTCGATCCGCACCTGGCTCCAAGTGCCGCCAAAGGTCCCGGCCACCTCTTCGAAGGTGGCGGGCCCCGCCACCAGCCGGGCGCTGGCCAGCTGGGCCGTCAGGGCCGGATCCCCCACGGGCCCCTCCAGGCGGACCTGCCCGTCCACCCGGCCCGCCAGGCCCAAGGCCCGGAAGGGCGCCAGCAGCTGGAGGGGGAAGCCTTGGCTGGTCACGTCGGCGGCCAGCTGGCCGCCCCCCTCGCCCGGCTGCCACCAGCCCGAGGCGGTGAGCCGCCCGGGGCCCGCCTGGACTTCAGCCCGCGCGATCTGGAGCCGCCCCTGGTCCCAGGCCACCTCCGCCTCCAGGGCATCCACCTCCCCGCCCATCACCGCCGCGACGGGGGCGGTCACCACGCCGTCCAGGCGGAGGGCCCCCCAGGGCCCGTCCACATGGCCCTCCAGGGCTCCCTCGCCGTCCACGTACCCCTCCAGGACCGGAAGGTATCGGGCCAAGGGCAGCCGCTCCCCCCGCACCGCCAGCTGAAGCCCTTTCGGGTCGAGCTGCCCGTCGGCCACAAGGGCGGCGGGCCCGTCCCTCAGCTTCAGGGCCTCCAGAATCAGGGGGCCGCCTGCCCACCGGGCCCGCGCCTCGAGCTGCTCCATGGGGTAGGTGGCCCAGGGGGTGGCGATGGTGACAGGGCCGCCCTCGGCCGCCAGCTCCACCTGGGGCCAGGGGCCCGAACCCGAGAGGGTGCCGGCCACCGTGACGGGACCGGTTAGGGCGATCCCCCGGGGCCAGCCCTCCACCCGGGCCAGCACCTGGCTCACCCAGGGGGCGCCCAGATCGGCCGCTAGCTGGAACGTCCCTGACCAGGCGCCCGCTTCCACGGGGATGCCCAGTTCCACGGCGAGCCGGCTGCCCCCCTGGTCCACCAGCACCAGGCTCCCCGCCAGACGCCCGTCAGCCTCGTCCTCCCGGGTCAGGGTGGCCTCCCCGGCCAGCCGGACCAGCTCCCCCTGGCCATCGGCCAAGGTCAGGTCCGCCTCACGGATCTGGACCAGCAGGCCTGCGGGCAGGCGGGCCAGGAGGCCCGCCGCGGGGTCCGACGGCCGGTCGGGCCCCGAGGGCAGGCCGCCGGTCCTGCCTGGGGACGGGGCTGGGCTGGCCGCCTGGGGCCACTCCACCCGGGCGTGGACCCCCCAAATGGTGACCCGTTCCACGGCGCCCAAGAGGTCCTTCCCGGCCAGGCCCCGCAGCAGGTCGAAACCAAGGGTGACCCGGTCGGCCCGCACATCGGGCCGCCCGTCCCCGTCCAGATCGACCCGGAGGGCGGTGGCTTCCAGGGCCCGCAGGCCCGTCAGCCGGACGCTCCCCAGCTCCACGCCCACCCCGGGCAGGGCCCGGGCCAGGGCCTCCTCCGCCCACCGGGTGGGGAGGCGGGAGCTGTTGAGGCCCAAGACGGCCAGCGCCACCAGCAAGAGCACCAGGCCCCCTCCCAAGAGGAGCCGTTCCATCCACAGCCAACGTCGGGTCTGCACACCTGCACCTCCGCCTGGCGGGCCCCCAGGCCCCGCGGATCCAGGTTGGCGCCCGGATCCCACTAGGGCGCCTTTCGTCTTGGGGTGGACCAGACCCTGTAGGAAGTTCCGCTAAGCCTGGCAGGGGTTGGAGGCGGCAGGAGGGTTCAGGGCCGCCAGGACTCCTCGGCTGCCCCCAGCCCCCGGTTGACGGCCCGGGCCAGGACGAAGAGGTAGTCGGAGAGCCGGTTGAGGAAGGTGAGGACCGGCGCCGGCACCGGTTCCTCTTGGTGGAGGGCGACCACCCGTCGCTCGGCCCGGCGGGCGACCGTCCGGGCCACGTGAATCTGGGCGGCCAGAGGGGTGCCGCCGGGCAGGATAAAGGTCTGGAGGGGCGGCAGCGCCGCCTCCAGCCCATCGATGGCCCGCTCCAGGGCCCGGGTGGCCTCCTCGGGGAAGGGCGGCACCAGGCCCTCGTCCGCCCGAGGTGTGGCGAGCACCGCCCCCATCTGGAAGAGCCACCCCTGGATGGTGCCCAAGAAGGCGACCCATGCCTCTCGGTCCGCCTCGGGGAGAGGGACCTGGGCCACCTGGGCCCGGATCAGGCCCAGCCAGGCGTTCAGCTCGTCGACGGCGCCGTACGCTTCAACCCGGGGAGCGCTCTTGGGAACCCGCCCGCCTTTGAAGAGGGAGGTTTGGCCCCGATCACCGCCGCGGGTGTAGATGCGCATCCTCGTCCCCTCCCAACGGTCGCGGTGGGTGTCGGGGAGAGGTTCGTCAGGCGGGGGCGGGACCCTGCCGCCACCGGGTGAGGAGGCGGCCGGGGCGGAAGGCGAGACCGACCGCGGTGGCCGTCCCCAGGGCCAGGGCGGCCGCCACCCCGTAAAGGGCGGCGGGGCTCCACCCCGCGCCCGCGGCCAGGCCGAAGGCCGGAGGACCTATGGCCACCCCGAAGAAGCGCATGGAGCCGTAGAGGCAGGTGACCGCGCCCCGCCGGGCCGCGTCCACCGAGCCGGTGACGGCGGTGTTGGCCGGCGTCAAGGCGGTTCCCACCCCCACCCCCAGGAAGAGGAGGGCGATCAGCCGCCAGGTGAGGCCGTGGACGAAGGGGATGAGGCCCAAGGCCAGCGCCGCGAGCCCCAGTCCCACCAGGAGCGCGGGCTGGACCCGCTCGGGCTTGCCCGCCAGCCAGCGCCCCATCACGTAGGAGCAGAGGGCGGAACCCGTCACGGGTACGGCCAGGGCCAGGCCCTTCCCAAGATCCCGCAAGCCGTAGACCGCCTCGGCCTGGTCGGAGAAGGTGGCCAGGGCTCCGAAGAGGAGAAAGAGACTGACCGCCCCGGTCAGGTAGGCCCCGGCGAGCCCGGCGCCCTTCTCCTGGGCCACCGCCTTGAGCCCGGCAAAGTACTGGCCCAGGGGCTGCCCTTTGGCCGCGCCCTCGGGGACCAGGGCCCATACGGCCAGGGCCGTGGGAATGGCCAGGGCCCCGTAAAAGAAGAAGGGGGCGAACCAGGTGATCAGGCCCAGGAGGGAGCCCAAGAGAGGGCTGGCCACCTTGCCGGCCCCGTTGGAGGTCTCCAAGAGCCCCAGGACCCGGGCCCGTCGTCCCGGAGGAAGCAGATCGCCCGTGAGGGTCATGGCCAGCTGATAGGTCCCCCCCGCCCCCACCCCTTGGAGAATGCGGGCGCCCAACAGGTAGGGGAACGGCTTGGCCAGCCAGAGGGCGGCCGCCCCCGCCAGGAGCCCGCCCAGGCCGTAGAGCATCAGGGCGGGCACCATGATGATCTTCCGGCCGTACCGGTCGGCCAGGGCCCCGGCCAGGGGGATGAGGAGCCCCGCCGGCACCGAGAAGGCCGTGATCAAGAGCCCCACCTGGACGGGGCTCACGTCCAGGGCGTGGCCCATCGCGGGCAGAACGGGGATGAGCATGGAGTTGCCCAGGACCATGACGAAGGGCACGCTGCAGAGGGCGGCCAGGGCCCAGAGGCTGAGGGACTCCCCCGCCCGGTCGGGCGCGGCGGAGGACGAGGCTTGGGGCGCAGGCTGATGGCTCTTCACCCGCCTAGGGTGTCTCCACCCCAGGAAACCCATGCAGGGGGGGCCGGCGGCGCCGGATCCCACCGGGCGGCGGGGAGCCCAGCGCCCCCAGAAAAGCAAAAAGGGCCGCCCTTTCGGACGGCCTGGCTCCTCGGGCAGGACTCGAACCTGCAACCATCCGGTTAACAGCCGGACGCTCTACCATTGAGCTACCGAGGATCGCACTGATAAGTGTAGCCCGCTGGAGCGGTCCTGTCAAGCCCCGACGCGCCATCCCCGCCTAAGCCTTGGGGCGCAGGTGGGGGAAGAGGAGCACCTCCCGGATGGAGGTCTGGTTGGTGAGGAACATGACCAGCCGGTCGACGCCGATCCCCAGGCCCCCGGCCGGTGGCATCCCCACCTGGAGCGCGCGCACGAAATCCTCGTCCATGAAATGGGCCTCTTCGTCGCCCTGGGCCCGGAGTTGGGCCTGGTGGCGGAACCGGGCCGCCTGGTCCAGCGCGTCGGTGAGCTCGGAGAAGCCGTTGCCGATCTCCCAGCCGGCCACGTAGGGCTCAAACCGGTCCACCCAGGCGGGGGCGTCCTCCTTCCGCCGGGCCAGCGGCGACACCTCCACGGGAAAGTCGGTGATGAAGACGGGTCCGTGGAGGTGATCGGCCACCTTCCGCTCGAAGATCTCGAAGACCACCTCACCGAGGCTGGCCGTCGGGGGAACCTCCACCCCCAAGGCGGCCGCCTGCTCCCGGGCCTCTTGGTCCGACGCGCCCCGCAGGTCCACCCCGGTCTGCTGGCGGACCGCCTCGATCATGGGCACCCGGGGCCAGGGCGGGGTCACGTCGTAGACCCGTCCCTGGAAGGTGACCTGGCGGGAGCCGCAGACCTCCTCGGCCAAGGCGGCCACCAGTTCCTCGGTGAGCTTCATCATGGCCTCCGCGTCGGCGTAGGCCTCGTAGCACTCCATGGCGGTGAACTCCGGGTTGTGGGTGGTGGAGATGCCCTCGTTCCGGAAGTTCTTCCCGATCTCAAAAACCTTCTCGAAGCCGCCCACCAGCAACCGCTTCAGGTAGAGCTCCGGCGCAATGCGCAGGTACAGCTCTGCGTCCAGCACGTTGTGGTAGGTGACGAAGGGACGGGCGTTGGCCCCCCCGGGGATGGGGTGCAGGATGGGCGTCTCCACCTCCAGGAACCCCCGGTCCACCAGGAAGCGGCGGATGCCGGTGATGATCTGGCTGCGCCGGCGGAAGACCTCCTTTACCTCCGGGTTGACGATGAGGTCCACGTACCGTTGGCGGTACCGCACCTCCACATCCCGGAGCCCGTGCCACTTATCGGGCAGGGAGGCCAAGGACTTGGTGAGGAGGGTCAGCTGGTCCACATCGATGCTGATCTGGCCCCGCCGGGTCCGTACCAACTCACCCTCCACACCAACGATGTCCCCCATGTCCAGCTCATTCCAGAGGCCGTAGGCCTCCGGGCCCATCCGGTCCTCCCGCAGGTAGAGCTGGATGGTGCCGCTCCCGTCCTGAAGGTCCCCGAAGCCCACCTTGCCATGGACGCGCCGGGCCATGAGCCGGCCGGCCACCCGGCACCGGCTTCCGGCCAGCCGGTCAAAATCAGTCACGAGTTCGGCGATCTGGTGGGTGCGCGCAAAAGCGCCCCCGTAGGGCTCCACACCCCGCGCCCGCAGGCTTTCCAGCTTGGCCAGCCGGTGCTCGTCCAACCTCAAGAGCTCCGAGTCGCCGTCCTGCCGACGGATCATGTCCGACGTCGCAGGCACCCCCTCGCTCGACCGGCCGGGCTCCCGGCCCGGCCGGTCCATGGTCACTCGTTCAAAACCTCGAGGATCTCCAGCTGGATGGTCCCGTCGGGGACCTTCACGGTCACGACCGTCCCTGCCCGTTGGCCCATCAAGGCTTTCCCAACCGGCGATTCGTTGGAGATCCGGTTCTCCGTCGGATCGGCCTCGGCCGAGCCGACCACCCGGTACTCCATCTCCTCGCCCAGCTCCAGGTCCCGCACCCGGACCCGGCTGCCCAAGACCACCACGCCGGCGTCGGCCTCGTCCATGCTCACCACCCGGGCCCGGCGCAGGGTCTTCTCCAGGGCGGCAATGCGGCCCTCGATAAAGGCCTGCTCGTTCTTGGCGTCGTCGTACTCGCTGTTCTCCGAGATGTCCCCAAGCTCACGGGCCGCCTTGATCCGCTCAGCCACCTCCCGACGCTTCTGGGTTTTGAGCATCTCCAGCTCGCTCTCCAACCGCGCGAGACCCTCTTTGGTCAGGAGGATTTCCTGCTGATCACTCATGCACCACGGCCTTCCTTTCGCCGGTAAAGTGAGTACGCCTTCAGAGCGCGCGACCACCTGCCGGGTCGACCGCCCTCAGGGTACAGGTCAACCACCCCGACGGTTCAGGGTGGCCCGGCGCGATGGGGATTGGTTGGCTGCACAGAGCCGCACTTACGGGCGAATTATAGCTGCGGTGTGGAAGCCCGTCAACGGAGGCAGGCCACCCCCGCAGCAACGGGTCTCAGGCCTGGGCCTTCTGGCCGTACCGGCGCTGGAACCGTTCCACCCGCCCACCCCGGACGGTCCGCTGCCGCGTCCCCGTGTAGTAGGGGTGGCACTGGGAACAGATCTCCACCCGGATGGGACCGGGATGGGTCGAACCCGTCTCGAAGGTGTTGCCGCACGCGCACGTGACGGTGACCCGATGGTATTCAGGATGGATCCCCGCCTTCACATGGCTCCCTCCCTTCCTCTACGCCGGACCGATTCTATCACGCCCCGGGCCGGGCCGCAACGGGAAGAGGCCGGAGGCAACCGCTGCCTGCTTAGCGCAGGTACCGCAGGGGATCCACCGCTTTCCCGTTCTGGCGGATCTCGAAGTGGACGTGGGGGCCCGTGGAGTTGCCAGTGGAGCCGCTCAGGGCGATGACCTCGCCCCGCTTGACCCGCTGGCCCCGCCGCACCAGAATCCGTGAGTTGTGGGCGTACCGGGTCTCGATCCCCCGGCCGTGATCGATCACCACCAGGTACCCGTAGCCGCCGTTCCAGCCGGCGAAGCGGACCACCCCATCGGCGGAGGCCCGCACCGGGGTCCCGGTGTTGACGGCGATGTCCAGCCCCTCATGCATCCGGCCCCAGCGAGGTCCGAAGCGGGAGGAGATCCGCCCCCGCACGGGCCAATCGAAGGCCCGTCGCAGGCGCCCGTTGGAGTCCACCAGGAGCAGGCGCTGCGCCACCAGGGCCTGGGCCCCGGGGATGAGGAGGACGGTCCCCGGCCGGAGCCGGGAGGGGTCTTCCAGGCCGTTGACCCGGACGATCTCCTGCAGGTCGGTCTGGTAGAGCCGGGCCAGATCCCACAGGGTGTCCCCCTGGGCGACGGTGTGCAAGGCCCCCTTCATGTTGGGCACCACGATCTGCTGGCCCGGCTGCAGGCGGGTGGGATCGATCCCCTCGTTGGCCGCGGTGAGGGTATCGACGTCGATCCCATACTGACGGGCAATGGTCCAGAAGCTCTCGCCCCGCTGGACCGAGTGCTTGAGCAGCTCGAACCGGGTGGGTGGGGCCGGGGCCTCCGCCGCCGGCTCCGCTGGCGCCTCCTGGGCTGGGTCGGCCGGGTCGCCCCGGTCGGTGATCAGGGTCTCCACGGCCTCATCGGCCGGCAGGCGGGCGTCGAGGCTCGGATCGGGCGTGGCCTCTGCCTCACGGGCCAGGGCCACCTCAGGGGCCTGGGCCACCTGGGCGTACACATCCTGGTAGACCTCGTGGGTCAGTCGCCACTCATCCGCAGGCGCCGGACCCCCTTCTGCCGGGAGGTCTCGCCGTCCTCCTCCCACGGTTACCGCCGTCAGCAACGCGACGGCGAACAGAAGGGCTGCGACGCTTCTGGGCGTCCTCGCCTCCATCGGTTGCCTCCCCCCGGCGCCAGCGTCCAAGCGGGGCGACGGCTGCGCCCCTCTTCACCATCCGGCCCTTATGCTTTCGGGGCAGCGACAGCTTTTCCTCCCTAGAAGGGGCCCGGTGGCCGCCAGGGAGTTGGAGGCAAGGTTCAATGGAGGTTCCCCTTACGCCCGGACATTCTCGGCGAACTGGGAGTGGATGATCATGTCGATGAACTCTTGGTTGTTCTTGGTGTGGGTCAGGCGGTCGATGATGAGATCGGTGGTCTCCGCCGTGCCCAGATTGGCCAGCACCCGGCGCAGGATCCAGGTCATCTCCAGCTCCTCGGGCGAGAGGAGGAGCTCTTCCTTGCGGGTCCCCGACCGGTAGATGTCGATGGCGGGGAAGATCCGGCGTTCGGCCAGCTTCCGGTCCAGGTGGAGCTCCATGTTCCCCGTTCCCTTGAACTCCTCGTAGATCACCTCATCCATCCTGGAGCCCGTCTCGATGAGCGCGGTGGCGATGATGGTCAGGCTGCCGCCCTCCTCGATGTTCCGGGCCGCTCCGAAGAAGCGCTTGGGCCTGTGGAGCGCCGCCGGGTCCACACCGCCCGAAAGGGTGCGTCCGCTGGGCGGCACCACCAGGTTGTGGGCTCGGGCGAAGCGGGTGATGCTGTCGAGGAGGATGACCACATCCACCTTCTGCTCGACCAGACGCCGGGCCCGCTCCAGGACCAGGTCAGCCACCCGGACGTGGTTTTCCGGCGGCTCGTCGAAGGTGGAGCTGATCACCTCGCCGTTGACGGACCGCTTCATGTCCGTCACTTCCTCGGGCCGCTCATCGATGAGGAGGACCATCAGGTGGACTTCCGGGTGGTTGATGCTGATGCTGTTGGCGATCTTCTTGAGGACGGTGGTCTTACCGGCTTTGGGCGGGGAGACGATCATGCCCCGTTGACCCTTCCCGAGCGGTGCGATGATGTCCATGAGGCGGGTGGCCACATCCCCCGACCCTTCCACCTCCAGGCGCAATCGCTCGTTGGGGTAGATGGGGGTCAGCTTGTCGAACTCGGGCCGCTTGGCCGCCTTCTCGGGATCCATCATGTTGGCCGCCAGAACCCGGAGGAGGGCGTGGTACCGTTCCCCTTCCTTGGGCCGGCGGACCTGGCCGGTGACCAGATCCCCGGTGCGCAGCCCGAAGCGGCGGATCTGGGAGGGCGACACGTACACGTCATCGGGGCTCGGCTCGTAGCCGTTCACCCGGAGGAAGCCGTACCCATCGGGCAGGATCTCCAGGATTCCGTGGGCGAAGAGCAGCCCCTCCTTCTCCGCCTGCTTCTTCATGATGGCCAGGACCAGGTCGTTCTTCCTAAGCTTGGTCGCTCCGTTCAAGCCCAGCTCTTTGGCCAGTTCTTGCAGCTCCACAGCAGTCTTCGACTGCAGCTCTGAAATGTTCACTCCGAACTCCTCCTTGCATCCGGCTCCGAAGGGCTGTGCGCGCGAGAAGGCCCACAGTGATGATCGACCAAGCTGGCGGCACGGGGAAGACGTGCGTGAGGGAGACCGGTCTCCATCCATATGTTCCGCAGGTTGTCCTTCACGTATGAACCGCTCGACCTTCTCAGCCCGGATCGGGCCTGGCGGGTTTCAGGGCACCAAGTTCTCGGACCGCCGGATGCCCTGCATCTTGCCCTGCCCGACAGCGCGAGCAGGGGTGTTACCCTCTCCCCACGGCTTTGCGGAGCACCGTCTCGAGGCTGGCGACCAGCGCCTCTTCGCCAACCAGCCCCAGCTCGGACCGGACGCCGGGACAGGTGAGGCTCACCAGTTGGGCTCGGGCCAGCTGCCGGTGTTCAAAGGTGAGGCTGTGCCACTCACCACACGAGCGGCAGGCGGCCTCCAGGGTCCATCCCCGCCGGCCGCGCGAAAGGCGTCCCACGGGCGTGCCGCACGAGCAGGAAAGGCTCTCCGAGCAGGGTGGGGCGACGTCGAAGAGGGTGAACCGGCGCCGGGACGGGCGACCACAGTTGGGACACCAGAAGAGAACCACCCGCTCCGTGTGGATCACCACGTCCCCGTCACCCCTACCCGAACCGGCTCAGTAGTTTCGCACGGCAGGCGGCAATTCCTTCTTTACCGGCGGCAGGATTCCTGCCCTCTCGACGCGGCGGGAGGGGTCCAACGCAGCGGGTGTCGAAGACGCCCCGGGGTGGTGCACCCCGGGGCGCTGAGAGGTTCAGCCCTTGTTCAGATGCCGCTCAAAATCGCCTGGCGTGAGGCCTTCCAGGAACTTCCGAAACGCCTCCATCTCGTCGTCGTCGATCGGCTTGTTGGCGATCAACGCCTTCGCCGCGACCTCCTCGGAGACGTAGATCGGGCTGTCCGACCTCAAGGCAAGGGCGATGGCATCGCTGGGCCGGGCGTCAACGACCAGCTCACCGTCCCGGCTCTTCATGTAGATCTTGGCATAGTAGGTCTCGTCCTTGAGATCGCTGATGACCACCCGATCCACCTTGGTGTTCAAGGTGTCCAGCATGTTCTTGAGGAGGTCATGGGTAATGGGACGAGGGGGCTTCAAACCCTCCAGCTGAATACTGATCGCCTGAGCCTCGGCAGGACCGATGAGGATGGGAATGAACCCCTTTTCTTCGGCGTCTGTGATCACCACAACAGGCATCATACTGTTCTGGTCGATCCCGACGACCTTCACCTTCATTCTGACCACTGGGCTCACCCCCGGATCTGCCGTCTGTGGTCATTCTAACACATCGCCTACACGACTTCTAGCGGAGCCCAAGCCTATCCGCCAGGGGTTTGCCGCTCCCTTCCAGCTGGCGGGCTTCCCGGAAGGCGAGCGCGGCCCCGACAAAGCCACGGTAGAGGGGGTGCGGGCGGTTCGGGCGGGACCGCCACTCCGGATGGAACTGGCAGCCGATGAACCACGGATGGTCCGGCAGCTCCACCATCTCCACCAGCCGCCCGTCGGGCGAGGCGCCCACGAACCGGAGGCCCGCGTCGGCCAGGACCGAGCGGTAGGCGTTGTTCAGCTCAAACCGGTGGCGATGGCGCTCGTAGACCACCGCCTCGCCGTACAGCTCCCGGCTCAAGCTCCCTTCCTCCAGCACGCAGGGGTAGAGCCCCAACCGCATGGTCCCGCCCAAGTTGTCCACATCGGCCTGGTCAGGCATCAGATCCACCACCGGGTGGGGGGTGTCCGGGTCGAACTCGGAAGAGTTGGCCCCCTCTAGGCCGCAAACGTTCCGGGCGATCTCGATGACCGCCACCTGCATGCCCAGGCAGATGCCGAAGTACGGGATCTTCCGCTCCCGGGCGTAGCGGGCGGCCACCACCATCCCCTCGACCCCTCGGCTGCCAAAGCCTCCCGGCACCAGGATGCCGTCGACCCCGTCCAGGACCCTGTCAGCCGGCTGATGTTCCAGGTCCTCCGACGGCACCCAGCGGATCTTTACTCGGGTGTCGTGCGCGGCCCCGCCGTGGGTGAGGGCCTCGACAACGCTCAGGTACGCGTCGGGCGCCGCCACGTACTTGCCCACCACCGCAATCTCCACCTCGTGGCGAGGATGGCGCATCCGCTCCACCATCGCCCGCCACTCGGCCAGGTCCCGCTCCCCGGCGGGCAGGTTCAGCTTCTCAATGACGATCTGATCCAAACCTGCCTCTTCCAGGAGGAGGGGCACCTCATAGATGGTCTCCACATCCTGGTTGGGGATGACCGCCCGGGGATCGATGTCGCAGAAGAGGGCGATCTTGGTCCGCACCTCTTCAGGCAGGGGCTGCTCCGACCGACAGACAATGATGTCGGGCTGGATGCCGAGGCTTCGGAGCTCCTTGACGCTGTGCTGGGTCGGTTTGGTCTTCAGCTCCCGGGACGCCTTGATGTAGGGCACCAAGGTGACGTGGACATACAGGCAATGCTCCCGGCCCAGCTCGCCCTTGAGCTGCCGGATCGCCTCCAGGAAGGGGAGGCTTTCGATGTCCCCCACCGTACCCCCGACCTCCACGATGACCACGTCCACCCGGCGTTCCTTGGCCACTTGGAGGATCCGCTCTTTGATCTCGTTGGTGACGTGGGGGATGACCTGCACCGTCCGGCCCAGAAAGTCGCCCCGGCGCTCCTTGGTGATGATGGACCAGTAGATCTTGCCGGCGGTGACGTTGGAGAGCTGGGTCAGATCCTCGTCGATGAACCGCTCGTAGTGGCCCAGGTCCAGGTCGGTCTCGGCCCCGTCGGCGGTGACGAAGACCTCCCCGTGTTGGAACGGGCTCATGGTCCCGGGGTCGACGTTGATGTACGGATCCAGCTTCTGGATGGCGACGGAGAGGCCCCGACTCTTGAGCAACCGGCCGAGCGAAGCAGCGGTGATCCCTTTGCCCAGGCTCGACACCACCCCGCCGGTGATGAAGATGTACTTGGTCGACATCGGCGCCCTCCTTCCACGTCTACGGGGCGCACCGGCCGGCGGGATCCAACCACCCCAGAGGGTGCCCTCGGCCTATTATAGCAGAGCCTCCCGCCCCGCCAAGCCAGAGTTGTCCCCAACGGCCAGCCCGGCTCGTGGCCACCACCACCAACGGTCCCATCACCCTTCAGGCCGCGCCGTAAAAGGAAGGCAGGCCGACAGACCTGGGCAACCGCAGCACGAGACGCGCAGGCGCCCTCCGCCGCCGGCGGAGGGCGCCTCAACACCCGATCCTGCCGTCACATCCGTTCCGGGGCGGTGACGCCCATCATCCCCAAGACCCGGCGCAGGGTGAGCTGGGTGGCCCGGGCCAGAAGGAGCCGGGCCGCCTCCACCTGGGGCGCCTCGCCCAGAATCCGGTGGTGCGCATAGAAGGTGTGGAAGCGACGGGCCAGCTCCATGGCGTAGAAGGCCAACCGGTGCGGCTCCCTTCGTTCCGCGGCGAGGCGGACCTCCGACGGGAAGGCGACCAGGTGGCGGAGGAGGTCGTCCTCCTCGTCGCTGGCCAGGACCGTGAGGTCGGTCTGCTCCGGGTCGGGCAGGTGCTGGGCCGGATCGGCCCCTTCACCGAAGGCTTGCCGGAAGACACTGCAAATCCGGGCATGGGCGTACTGGACGTAGTAGACCGGGTTCTCGTCCGACTGCCGTACCGCCAGCTCCAGATCGAAATCCAGGTGAGCGTCCAGGCTCCGGGTGAGGAAGGTGAACCGGGCCGCGTCCACCCCCACCTCGTCCAAGAGGTCCTCGAGGGTGACGTACTCCCCCGCCCGCTTGGACATGCGGACCGGCTCACCGCCCCGGGTAAGGGTGACCAGCTGCAAGAGGAGCACCTCAAGCCGGTCGGCGGGATACCCTAGGGCCTCCAAGGCGGCCTTGGTCCGGACGATGTGGCCGTGGTGGTCCGGCCCCCAGATGTCGATGAGGCGGTCGAAGCCTCGCTCGAACTTGTCCTGATGGTAGGCGATGTCGGCCAGGAAGTAGGTTGGGATCCCGTCGCTCTTGATCAGCACCCGGTCCTTCTCATCGCCGAAGCGGCTGGTGGCCAGCCAGACGGCCCCGTCCTCCTCGTAGCTCATCCCCCGTTCCTGGTAGCGCTGGACCACCGCGTCCACCTTCCCCGCCTCGTGCAGGTCCCGCTCCCGGAACCAGCGGTCGAAGCGGACCCGGTACCGCTCCAGGTCGGCCTTCTGCTGGGCCACCACCCGATCGGGCGCCTCCCGTCGGAGGAAGGCCCGCCGGGCTTCGGGCTCCCACTCCAACAGGTCGGGGTAGTCGGCCAGGAGCTCCCGGGCGATCTCCCGCACGTCCTCGCCCTGGTAACCGTCCTCGGGCAGCTCGAAGGGTTCGCCCTTCAGCTCCCGGCAGCGGGCCTCCACCGTCGCGGCAAAGAGATCCACCTGCCGGCCCGCGTCGTTGACGTAGTACTCGGTGGCCACCTGGTGGCCCACCGCGGCCAGGCACCGGGCCAGGACATCCCCCACCACCGCGGCCCGGGCATTGACCACGTTCATGGGCCCGGTGGGGTTGGCGCTCACGTACTCGATGAGAATCCGCTCGGGATGCTCCGTTCGGCTCTCACCGTACCGGTCGGGGTTGGCCAGGATGAGGGGGATCACCTGGTGGAGCCACCCCCGGTGGAGGTAGAAGTTGATGAACCCCGGACCTGCCACCTCGACCCGCTCCACACCCAGGCTCCCGAGATCCAGCTCCTCCACCAGGACCTGGGCCAGGTCCCGGGGCTTGGTCTTGGCCGCCCGGGCCAGAGCGAGGGCGGCGTTGGTGGAGAAATCACCGTGGGCCTTCTCCCGGGGCACCTCCACCTCAAAGGACCGCTCCCCGTCCAACCGGATCCGGCCCGCCGCCTCCGCCCGACTCAGGGCCTGCTCGATCGCCTCTTTGAGCTCTGCCTTCCACCGTCCCAGCAGATCCACGTCATCGCTTCCTTTCTCACCTGGGGCCTTCGCGCCCGGGCCGCCCACCCCTGGGGTCAGGGCCGACCCCCGGCAGGTGCCGCCCACGCCAGGAGGGCCTCCCGCACCACCTTGGCCGCCAGGAAGGCCGCCGCCTCCCCCGGCCCGTCGTGGGGCGGCGAGAGCTCCACCAGATCACACCCCACCACGTTCAGCGGCTGGAGGGTATAGATGGCGGCGAGGAGCTGGCTCCCCGTCCAGCCACCCGGCTCGGGCGTCCCCACGCCCGGCGCCAGGCCGGGGTCGACCACGTCCAGGTCGATGGTCACGTAGACGGGCCGGTCGCCCAACTCCCGGGGCAAGGCCGCCAGGGCGGCCAAGGCCTCGCCGGGGTCCGCGGGGAGGAGCCGGCTGTGGGCCCGGGCCCAGGCCATCTCCTCCCGGTCGCCTGAGCGGATCCCCACCTGGTAGATCCGCTCCGGGCCCAAGAGCTCGCCCGCCCGACGCATCACCGTCGCGTGGGAGAGCCGCTCACCCAGGTAGACGTCCCGCTGATCGGCATGGGCGTCGAGTTGGATCACCACCAGGTCGGGGTAGTGCTGGGCCAGGGCCCGGAGCACCCCCAGGGTGACCAGGTGCTCGCCGCCCAGGAGGAAGGGCCAGCGCCCCTCCTCCACCAGCACGGAGACCGCCTCTTCGATCCGGTCGAGGGCGGTCTCCACCTGGGCGTAAGGGAGCAGCAGGCTCCCGCCATCGTGCAGCGCCACATCGGTCAGGTCCCGGTCCAGGACCGGGCTGTAACTTTCCAACCCCTCGCTGACCGCCCGGATCCGGGCCGGCCCGAACCGGGTTCCCGGCCGGAAGCTGACGGTGGCGTCGAGGGGCAGGCCCAGGAGGACGGGGCCTGCCTCCTCATAGGAGGCCCGGGCCTCGAGGAAGGGGCTCTCGGGCACCCGCTCGATGGCGAGCCACCGGCGGCTCACCCGCCGATCAGCTCCTGAACGAAGGCCGGCAGCACAAAGGCGGCCTTGTGGAGCTCCGGCGTGTAGTACTTGCACGGGCCCTGCGGGGGCTTCCCCTGGGGCTCGAGGGGATCGGGACCCAGGCTGCCCAGGGCGAAGCACCAGAGCCCACCGGGGTAGGTGGGCACCACCGAGAGGTAGAGCCGGGCCAAGGGGAAGGTTCGGGCCATGGCTTGGTAGGTGCCGGTCACCAGGTCTTGGTTGACCCAAGGCGACTCGGTCTGGGCCACCAGGATGCCGTCGGGGTTGAGGGCCTGCCGCACGGTCTGGTAAAACGCCTCGCTGAAGAGCCCCGTGGCCGCCTTCACCGGATCGGTGGAGTCGACCACCACCACGTCAAAGGGGGGCAGCTCCCCTTGGGCCACCTTGGCCATGTACTCCTTCCCGTCGGTGTGGACGATCTGGACCCGCTTGTCCTCCAGGCCGCTGGACAGGGAGGGGAGCCAGCGCTTGGCCGCCTCCACCACGCCCGCATCGATCTCGATGAGGACCGCTTCCTCCACCGAGGGGTGCTTCAGCATCTCCCGGATGGAGCCCCCGTCACCGCCGCCCACCACGGCCACCCGCCGGGGGTTGGGATGGGTCGCCATGGGCACGTGGACGAGCATCTCGTGGTAGGAAGGCTCGTCCACCTCCGTCGTCTGGATGCAGCCGTCCAGAACGAGCATCCGGCCGTACTGTTCCGTCTCCAGGACGGCCAACTCCTGGTACCCGGTCTGGCGGTACTCCAGCACCTTCCGAACCTTCAACCCGATGGTCAGAAGGGGCGTTTGCTCCTCAGTAAACCACAGATCCATTCGACGCCGGCTCGGACCGGCCCACCTCCTTTACCCATCTGCCCCGCTCCCGGCCAGTGCCGCCCGAACCGGCAGGCTCGGGCCGGGGAGCGGGGTCAGGCTCAGTACCAGAGGGCGCAACCTGCGAAGGCGCAGCCGATCTGCTCCACCACGTGATCCACCGCGATGGAGCGGATCTCCACCAGCGGAAGGCCCCGATGCTTGAAGGCCTCCTCCACCCGGCGGCGGACCTCGGCCTCGGCCTCCTCCTTGCTGCACTGGCCCCCGTACTCCATGATCACCCCGAAGGTGTCGGGGCTCAGGCCGACCGCCACCGCGGCGGCCACCCGGGTTCCGGGCTCCTCCGAGATGGCCGAACCGTACGCGATGGGCAGCAAGGAGCCGGGGGGCACCATCAGGGTCTCGGCCTCCTGGGCTCCCGGAGGAAGGATGCTGGAGACCCGGATCAAGTTCAGATTGCCCACTCCAGCGACGAGCAAGGCGTTGTCAAAGGCATTGAGGGGGCTCGGGCCCTCGGCCCCGCCGGCCACCAAGGTGAACCTCTTGGGCGTGGGAAGCACCTGGACTCCTCCTGTACTGGCTGCATGGTCGTGCCTGCGGCGTCAGGTTCGCACTGATGCTGGTATGGCGGCCAGCAGGCATGCAGAAGGTAGTATAGCAGGCAGGCCGTCAAAATCCAATAAATCCTGCCTGCCCCCCCAGCCCCTGGCCAAGCCCGGCCTCCCTCTTTCGGGCCCGGACGGGCCGGCTCCCTGCCCTACGAACCGAAGAACCTCTGGATCTCGGCGGCCGCCGCTTCTGGGGAGTCGGCCGCATGGACGATGGTGTAGGGCAGCTCGGTGGCGAAATCGCCCCGGATGGTCCCCGGTTGGGCCTCCAGCGGGTTGGTGGCCCCCACCAGGTTCCGCACGTGCCGGATGCAGTCGGGGCCTTCGAGAACCCCGAGCACCGCCGGGCCGGCGGTGATGGCCTGGAGGAGCTCGGGGAAGAAGGGCTTGTCCGCGTGGTGCCCGTAGTGTTCCCGGGCCACCTCCTCCGAGATCTGGCGCATCTCCAAGCGTCGGATCTTCAGGCCCTTGGCCTCAAAGCGGCGGAGGATCTCCCCCACCAAGCCCCGCTGGACCGCCTCAGGCTTGATAATGATGAAGGTCTGCTCCACCTGCGCTCCCTCCGTCCTTGCCGGTCACCGGCCGCGCTTAGTCGTAATCCTCGAAGGCGTGGGTCAACACGGACTTGAGCCGGGGCGGCGGAACCACCTCGGACTCGGCCAGCAAAATGGGGTGGCCCGCCTGGCTCCACGTCACGCTCTTGATGGTGGCCCGGTTCTTCTCGGGATCGACGGCGACCACTTCCAGCTCGGTGGTGAGGACATCCCCGCACCGGGCGGGTGCCACAAACCGGAAGGTCTGGTGAGCGGTGATGGTCCCCGGCCCTGGCAGTTCGCTGGTGATGGCGGCCACCACCTGGGCGGCCAGCAGGATCCCGGGCACCACCGGCTCCCCCGCGTCGGTCCGCTGGGCGTAATCCCGGTCCACGTAGATGGGATTCAGGTCATTGGTCAGCCCCATGTACAGGTAGACATCCCGCTCCTCCACCCGCTGGGTGAAGGTCGCCTTCTCGCCCACCTCCAGCTGGTCCACATGCCGGCCCAAAGGCCTCTTTCCGGCGATGTGCTGCACCGCCTGCACCTCCCCGTGCCAGTCAAGCCAGCCTCGAACCCTCGGCCGCCAGGCGGAAGGCCTGGCGGGCCGCCTCCACCGTCTGCTCGATGTCGGCCTCCCCGTGGGCCGTCGAGAGAAACCAGGCCTCCCAGGGCGAAGGAGCCAGATAGACCCCCCCGGCCAGCATGGCGTGGAAGAAACGCCGGAAGGCCTCCCCGTCGCTGGCCGCCACGTCGGCTGCGTTCCGGACCGGGGCCTCGGAGAAGAAGAGCCCCAAGAGGGAGCCGACCTGGTGGATCTGAACCGGGACGCCCGCCTCCTGGGCCGCCTCGGCCAACCCCTGGGCCAGGAGGGCCCCCTTGGCCTCCAGGGCCGGGTAGGGGTTCTCCTCCTTCAGGATCTGCAAGGTCTTCAGGCCAGCCGCGACCGCCACCGGATTCCCCGACAGGGTGCCCGCCTGGTAGACAGGGCCCGCGGGGGCCACCTGTTCCATGAGCTCCCGGCGCCCGCCGTAAGCGCCGATGGGCAGGCCACCACCGATGATCTTGCCCAAGCAGGTCAGATCGGGCAGGACCCCGTAGAGGGTCTGGGCGCCCCCGAAGGCAACCCGGAAGCCGGTGATCACCTCATCGAAGATGAGGAGGGCTCCGTGCTCTTCCGTCAACCGCCGCAGCCCCGCCAGAAACCCGGGCTCCGGCGGGATGAGCCCCATATTGCCCGCCACCGGCTCCACGATGACGCAGGCAATCTGGTCCCCCCGCTGGGCGAAGAGGGCTTCAGCCGCATCCAGATCATTGTACGGCAACACGTGGGTCTCCGCGACCACCGCCGCCGGGATGCCGGGGCTGGAGGGCACGCCGAGGGTGGACGCCCCGGAGCCGCTCTCCACCAAGAGGGCGTCCACATGCCCGTGGTAGCCGCCCCGGAACTTGACGATCCCCGTCCGGCCTGTGGCCGCCCGGCTGAGGCGGATGGCGCTCATGGTCGCCTCCGTCCCCGAGTTGACCAGCCGGACCTGCTCCAGGGAGGGGACCGCCTCCACCAACAGCTGGGCCAGGGCCACCTCCCCTTCGGTGGGAGCGCCGAAGGTGGTCCCCGTGCGGGCTGCCTGGGCGATGGCTTCCACCACCCGGGGCTCCGCGTGGCCCAGGATCAAAGGACCGTAGGAACCCACATAATCGATGTAGGACCGCCCGTCCACATCAAAGACCCGGGCCCCCTCCCCCCGGGCGATGAAGGGCGGCACCCCGCCCACGGCCCGGAACGCTCGGACGGGGCTGTTCACCCCTCCCGGCATCCAGCGACAGGCCTCGGCATAGAGGGCCTCCGACCGGCTCATGCCTCCCCGCCCCCCAACTCCCGGCGCCAAGCCCGGGCATACTCCAGCGCGGCGTAGGTGATGATCAGATCGGCGCCTGCCCGCCGGATGGCGGTCAAGCTCTCCCGCATGGCCTGGACCTCATCCAGCCAGCCCAGTCGCCCGGCGGCCCTCAGCATGGCGTACTCCCCGCTCACCTGGTAGGCGACCACCGGCAGGGTGGTCCGCTGCCGCACCTGGTGGATCACGTCCAGGTAAGGCAGGGCGGGCTTCACCATGACCAGATCGGCCCCTTCGGCCCCATCCAGCTCCACCTCCAGAAGGGCTTCCCGGGCGTTGGCCGGGTCCATCTGGTACCCCCGCCGGTCCCCGAAGGCGGGGGCCGAGTCGGCCGCCTCCCGGAAGGGCCCGTAGAAGGCGGAGGCATACTTGGCCGAGTAGGCCAGGATGCTTACCTCGTGGAAGCCGGCCTCATCCAGGGCCCGCCGGATGACGCCCACCCGGCCGTCCATCATGTCACTGGGGGCCACCCAGTCGGCCCCCGCCCGGGCATGGGAGAGGGCCGTGCGGGCCAGCCGCTCGAGGGAAGCGTCGTTGGCCACCTCGCCCCCCTCCAGCACCCCGCAGTGGCCGTGGCTGGTGTACTCGCAGAGACAGACATCGGTGATGACCACCAGCTCCGGCAGGACCTCCTTCAAAGCACGGACGGCCTGCTGAACAACCCCGTCCTCCCGCCAGGCCTCGCTGCCCTCGTCGTCTTTCCGCTCGGGCAGCCCGAAGAGGATGACGGCAGGCACCCCCAGCTCCCAGGCTTCCCGGGCCGGCTCCACCACCCGGTCGACGGACCAGCGGAAGACCCCCGGCATGGAAGGCACCGGCTCCTGGATCCCCCGCCCCGGGCGGACAAAGAGGGGCAGGATCAAGTGGTCCGGCCGCACCCACGTCTCCCGGACCATGCGCCGGATGGTCTCCGTCCGGCGCAGCCGGCGCATCCGGCGCTGGGGAAAGCCCCCGGGCCATCCTGTGGTCATCGGCTCCCCCTCCTTCGTCCTGCGGCTTGACTCAAGGCCGCCACCAACCCCTCCACGCTGGAAACGGGCGCTTCCAGATCCACCGGCACCCCCAGCTCCCGGCACCGGCGGGCGGTGACGGGGCCGATACAGGCCACCCGCGTCCGGGCGGACCAGGCGGGCTGCCAGGTCCCCAGCCGCTGGATGAGGCCTGTGACGGTGGAGGGGCTGGTCAGGGTCACCCAGTCGATGCCCCCTTGGTCCAAGGCCTCGCGAACCTTCTCGGGCGGCAGGCCCCGCTCCTCCCCGCCGGGCACCACCCGGTAGGCCTCCACCTCCGTCACCCGGGCGCCAGCCTCGTGGAGCCGGCGCACCAGCTCAGGAGAACCCAGGAGGGAGCGGGCGATGAGGACCGCCGCCCCCGCCACCCCCTTGTCCACCAGAGCCTCGGCCAAGGCCTCCGTCTCGAAGCGGGCGGGCACCAGGTCGGGCTCCACCCCCCAGGCCCGCAGGGCCTCGGCCGTCCCCGGACCGACGGCGGCCACCTGCACCCGGCGGAGGGCGGCCCCGTCCCGGCCCATCCCCTCCAGGGCTCGGCGGACGGCCTCCACCCCGTTGGGGCTGGTGAGGACCAGCCACCGGTAGCGGTCCAAGGCCTTCAGGGCTTCCGCCAGGGCTTGGGGGGAGGCGGGCGGGCGGATGGCAATGGTGGGGAACAGGAGCGCCCGCGCCCCCTCCGCCTCCAGCCGCCGGGCCAGCTCCTGGGCCTGCTCCCAGCTCCGGGTGACCAAGACCGTCTGGTCCTGGAGGCGCCGGGAGCGGGCCATCACGGCTCCACCTCCTCCGGCAGGAGGGCGGGCCGGCGCCGGCGCCGCTCGGCCATCCGGGCCACCCATGCCCCGACCTCGTACAGGAGGAGGAGGGGGATGGCCAAGAGGGTCTGGGAGACGGGATCGGGCGGGGTCAAGATCGCGGCAATGATGAAGGCGAGGAGGATGACGTACCGCCGCATCTGCCCCCAGAACCGGGCGGAAACGGCGCCCACCCGGGTGAGGGTGTAGGTGATCAGGGGCAGCTGGAAGACCAGCCCGAAGGGCAAGGTCACCCCGATCAGAAAGGAAAGAAACCGGGAGATGGTGATGGTGGCGTGGATCCGTTCCGTCTCGAACCCCAGAAAGAAGGTGAGCATGAAGGGGAGCATCACAAACCAGCTGAAGAGGATGCCCAGCACAAAGAGGAGGATGACCACCGGGGCCAGGCGGTAGACCAGCCGCCGCTCGTTGGGGAAGAGGCCGGGCAGAACGAAGAGCCACGCCTCCACCAGGATGATGGGGGAGGCGGCGATGAGCCCCAAGATGGCCGCGATCTTCACCATGCTGACGAAGGCCTCCGCCGGCGTGACGAAGACCAGGCGGCCCACCTGACTGGCCAGGAAGGAGACCACGTCGGGCACCAAAGGCCAGGCGGCCACGCTCGCGGCCAACCACGCTAGACCGCTCACCAGAATCCGACGTCGGAGTTCAGCCAAATGCCCCGAAAGGGGCATGGTGGGCAGGCTGCTCTCAGAGAGACTCACCGCGGCGTCACGACCCTTCGCCCGGCCCCTGGCCCTGGCTCTCGTGCGCGGCGCCGCCCGCCTCGGCCCGAGCCACCTGCTGGAGCGGGTCCTCGGCACTGGACGCTCCCGAAGACTGGCCGGCCGGCGGGTTGGGGCGGCTCGCCGGCCGGGCCGGGGTGATCTCCTCGCTCCCCACCCGGACCGCGCGGCGGAACTCGTTGATGGCCTTCCCGAGAGCCTCGCCCACCTCGGGCAGCTTGCCCGGCCCGAAGATCAGGAGGGCGAGGACCAAGATGACCAGGAGTTCCATGGGACCCACGTTGAACATGGCGGCACCTCTCCCTTCCCAGCCGTTCCGACCGCCGCCCGGAGCCAGCGCGGGCCTACAGCCGCCGCTCCACGCTAAAATCGGCGACGGAGATGAGGACCTCCTTCAACGGCGTGGGGGGAAGCCCTTCCAGCCAGCCCTTGGCCTCGTCGACGAACTGCCGGGCCGTTTGGTAGGTGTACTCGTGGGCGCCGTTCTCTCGGGCCAGCTTCACCACGGTCG
Organism: Bacillota bacterium; assembly: GCA_017577405.1. GTDB lineage: Bacteria > Bacillota > Limnochordia > Limnochordales > Limnochordaceae > Limnochorda. The sequence continues at coordinate 35,756 of PIUA01000023.1, read as the reverse complement.
CGATGGCCGCTGGATCGGGGGTCCCGCCGTTGAGGAGAGCCCGCACCTGCTCCCCGTGCTCGGGGTGCCGCAGAAGGTAGAGGACCGGCAGGGTGAGGATCCCCTCGGCCAGGTCCTGGCCCGCCGGCTTCCCCAAGACCTTCTCATCGCCCGCCACGTCCAGCAGGTCATCGATCACCTGGAAGGCCATGCCGACGGCCCGGCCGAAATGCCAGAGGCGCTTGGCCAGCTCCGGCGGGGCCCCGACCGCCAGGGCCCCGCTTTGGCAGCAGGCCGCGAAGAAGAGGGCCGTCTTCCGCTCAATCCGGTAAAAGTAGTCGTCCTCCTCCTGGTCCAGGTTGGAGGCCCGCGCGTTCTGGACGATTTCCCCTTCGCACATCTGGTAGAGCATCTCCGACATGATCTCCACGATCGCCGGGGTGCTCTCCTGGACCAGCAAGAGGAGGGCCCGCGCCAAGACCGCGTCTCCCGAGAGAACCGCGTTGACGTTGCCCCAGAGACGACCCACCGTCGGCCGACCCCGGCGGAGTTCCGCCCCGTCGATCACATCGTCGTGGACGAGAGTGGCCATGTGGATCATCTCCGCGGCCACCGCCACGGGAATCGCCTTCTGCACGTCCTCGGTGAAGAGGCGGGCCGAGAGGAGGACCAGGAGCGGGCGGACCCGCTTGCCGCCCCCCTGGACCAGGTGGAGCGCCATCTGCCGGGCCTCCGGCGGGGCGTCGTCGAAGGCGGACGCGAGCCGGGCCTCCGTCTGCTGCATGGGCTCCTGGACGAGGGCGACGATCTCCTGGTACTGGGCCAGGCTTCCCTTCTGGCCCGTGCTGCCGTTCCCTGCCGAGTGGTTAGTCTTCGAGGTAGTAGGCAAGACGCTCCAACTCCAGGCTCAGATCTGTATGTGCCAGGTAGACATGCTCCGGCGCGGTCACGTGGACCGGCGCGAAGTTGAGGATGGCCCGGGCGCCCGCTCGCACGCACCGATCAACGATCTCTTGCGCGGCCGAAGCGGGCACGGCCACCACCACCATGCGGATGCGCTCCCGTTCCAGGACCTCTTCCAGGCGGTCCACCGACTGGATGACCAGGTTCCCCACCTGCTCCCCAATCTTCTCCGGATCCGCGTCGAAGAGGGCCGCCACCCGCAGCTGGTAGTACGAGTCGCGCTGGTATCGGTCCATGCTGTACCGAGCCAGCGCATGGCCCAGGGCGCCCATGCCGACGATAGCCAAGTTGACAACCTTGTCGAGATTCAGGATGCGCAGGAGCTCGTCCCGCAGGTAGGCAACCTCGTACCCCACGCCCTGCTTCCCGAACTCGCCGAACCAAGCCAGATCCTTCCGGACCAGAGCGGGACTCACCCCGGCCCGCTCGCCCAGTTCTTGCGAGGACATGAGCCGCTTGTCACCGTCGCGGACCGCCTGATCCAAGACCCTCAAGTAGAGGGGAAGGCGGCGCACGACGGCGTCGGAAATCTTGTTCCAGCGCACCCGATCCTCTCCCTGGTAACCCCCCCGTCAGCATCTAAGGGGTGACAATTCGCGCCCAAGCGAGCAAACCCATTATAGGTTCCCAAAGCCAGGACCGTCAATTCGAGCCCTGTTCCCACTCTCAATAAGCAAACCTTCTACTCAAGCGCCACCTCCACCTTCACCCGCTGGGCCCCCCGGGCCACCTCGAGGGTGAGCTGCCCCCCAAAGCCCGCGGCCACCACCGCGTCGCGCAGCTCCTCCATCGCCTCGATCTGGTCCCCGTCGATCCCCACCACCACATCCCCCGGCCGCAGCCCCGCCCGTTCCGCTGGGCTGTCGGGCATCACCTGGGTGATGTAGGCACCCCGGCTGACGGTGATCTCCTGGCCGAACTCCTGGGCGATCAGGTCCCGGATCTCAGGGGTCAAGGTGCCACCCAGGACCCCCAGGCGGAGGGTCTTCCCCCGTTCGATGATCTGGCGGGCCAAGTCCAGGGCGTGGTTGATGGGCACCGCGAAGCCGAGCCCTTCGGCCACCACCCCTTCCAGGGTGCGGACCACTGCGGTCGTCACCCCGATCACCCGCCCCTCCAGGTCGACCAGGGGACCACCCGAGTTCCCCGGGTTAATGGCCGCATCGGTCTGGATCATGTTCTCCAGAAAGAGATGCCGGGCCGGGTCGATCTCCACATCCCGGCCGAGCGCGCTGATGATGCCCGCGGTCACCGAGTAGTCGAAGCCAACGGGGTTGCCGATGGCGATGACGCTCTGGCCCACCACCAACCGGTCCGAATCGCCCAAGGGCGCTTGGGGGAGCTTGTCGGCCTCCACCTTGAGCACGGCCAGGTCGGCCCAAGGATCGGCCCCCAACAGCACGGCCGGGAAGGAATGGCCGTCGGGAAACTGGACGGTGATGGTCTGCGCGTCCTCCACCACATGCTGGTTGGTCAGGATATGGCCCTGGTCGTCGATGACGATCCCGGAACCTTGACCTTGAAGCTTAAAGCCCAACGGCGGCGCGAGGAGCTCGTCGGCTGGCCCCGCCAGCTCCGTCGACACTTTGACCACCGCGGGTCCCACCCGGCGAATCGCTTCGACCACCTGGGCATCGGGGGAGGAGCGTCCCACGGGCACCCCGCCGGGCAGGGGCGCTCCGGGGCTCCCCGGCTCATCCTTCCACTGGCTTGTCCCATAGACGGCCCCCAGGACGAGAAGCCCCACCAAGGCCGCCACCATCCCCAGGCGCCGCACCCTCTGGTCCAAGCAGCACGCCCCCTTTCCGGAGCGTAGTCTGCCCGGGAGCCGGCCCTTCTGCCCAGAGATCGCCCAGTCTGGCCCGTCTTCCCCTACCGGGCCCCTGGGACGGTCCGTTCCTCGACCTCGTACATGAGCTCGCAGACCCGGTCATCCAGCGAGGCGACCTCCCGCTGGTACCGGCGCACCTGGTCTTTGAGGGCTTCCAACTCTTTGAGAAGCCAGGCGTTGGAGATCAGCAGGACCACCAGCACCGCTGCCGCCACCCATTGGAGCATCACTCGGATGCCCCCCTCTCGGACTGGAAGGACTGGACGTCCACGTCCCCTAGTCTATGCACCCCGTACCGCTTTCTTCCGGGGGAGGGAGGTGCTTGCCAGTGGTTCCCACCAGGGGCGCCGGAAACCGGTCCCGAACCTTGCCAACACTGGGCCTTGCCACCGGCTCGGCGGGAAAGGGGGACAAGGGGTGCAACGTGGGCTCTGGGCCGTGATCCTCCTCGCCGGAACCCTTCTGTACGCCACGGCCCTCCCCGGGATCCTCCTCCACGGGCTCCTGCCCGCGTCTCCGGCGGTGGCCGCCCCTGGGCCCGCCGGCGAGCCGGCTCCTGCCCAACCGACCCCCGCCCGGCCGGTGCCCGGTGCACCTGTTCCCGTCCAGCCCGCGCCCGCCGAGCCAGCCCCGGAGGAACCTGCTCCGACCCCGCCTGCCGCCGGCCCGGCCGTCCCCAAGACCCTCGAGCCCCAGCCGCTCCCCCAGCCCGAACCCCCCCAGGCCCAGGAGCCGCCGGCGGTCACGCCCCGGGAGCCCGCCTCCGCCTCCCGCCCCACCGTGCGGGTGATGGCCTTCAACATCCGCCACGGGCTGGGCCTGGACGGGCAGGTCTCCCTCGAACGGGTGGCCCAGGCGATCGCCCAGGGAGACATCGTCTTCCTGAGCGAGGTGGATCGGTTCTGGCTCCGTTCCGGCTTGCGGGATCAGCCGGCGGTCCTCCAGGAGCTGACGGGCCTGCCCTACGCCCATTTCGCCCCTGCCTTGGATCTCCCCGGGCCCTCCCGCCAGTACGGCAACCTGCTTTTGAGCCGGTACCCTATCCTCCAGGCCAAGACCGTCCCCCTGCCCCGCCGGCAGGGCTCCGAGGCGCGGGTGATGATTGAGGCCCGCATCAATGTCCATGGCCAGGTCTGGACGGTGTACGGCGTCCACTTGGGTCTCGACCAGCAGGAGCGCCGCCAGCAGGTGGAGGCGATTCAGGCCCGGGCCGCTTTGGGAGGGCCTTACCGGATCCTCCTGGGCGACTTCAACGCCCTCCCCGAGGCGCCGGAGCTGGAGCCCCTGCGGGCCCCCGGCCCACCGGCCTGGATCGACGGGCTGGCCGACGGTCCCCCCACCTATCCCGCGTGGGAGCCGGCGGCCCGCATCGACCAGATCTGGCTCTCCCCCGGACTGGCCGGGCAGCAGGTGGCCGGCGGCGTGGCGCCAACCCAAGCTTCCGACCACCTGCCCGTCTGGGTGGAGCTCGTCCTACCGGGTGGCCTCTGAGGGCCCCGCGGCCAGCTGCCGCGCGGCCTGCAGGGTGTTCTCCAGAAGCATGGTGATGGTCATGGGCCCCACCCCTCCGGGGACCGGCGTGATGGCCCCCGCCACCTGGACCGCCTCGTCGAAGGCCACGTCTCCCTTGAGGGAGCCGTCGGGTTGCCGGTTGATCCCCACGTCGATGACGGCCGCGCCAGGCTTGATCCAGTCACCCCGGATCAGCTCCGCCCGCCCCACCGCCGCCACCACCAGATCGGCCCGGCGGCAGACGGCGGCCAGATCCCGGGTGCGGGAGTGGCAGAGGGTAACGGTAGCGTCCCGGTGGAGGAGCATCATGGCCAGGGGCTTGCCGACGATGTTGCTCCGGCCCACCACCACCGCCTCCGTCCCCGCCAGCGGCACCCCGGCGTGGTCCAGGAGCGCCAGGATGCCCGCCGGGGTGCAGGGGCGCAGGCCTTCCTGATTCAACACCAGGCGGGCCACGTTGGCCGGGTGGAAGCCGTCCACGTCCTTGGCCGGGTGGATGGCCTCAATGACGGCCCGCTCATCGATGTGGGGCGGCAGGGGGAGCTGGACCAGGATGCCGTGGATGCGGGGATCCCGGTTGAGCCGGTCGATCAGTGAAAGGAGCTGGGCCTGGGACGTGGAGCTGGGCAGATGGTGTTGCTCCGAGGCGATGCCCACCGCCTGGCACGCCCGCTCCTTGTTCCGCACATAGATGCGGGAGGCGGGGTCGTCGCCCACCAGGACCACCGCAAGACCGGGCGGGATGCCGGTCTCCGCCCGGAAACGGGCGACCTCCTCTTGGATCTGGGCCCGCCGCGCTTGGGCAAGGGCCTTGCCGTCCAGAATGGTTGCGGCCATACGTCATCCCTCTTTTCTGACCCGCCCTGACCGGGGCGATTATACCGATGGGCGGACCGAGGTGTCAAAAGCTGGGACCCCAGATCGCGGAAACGGGGTTGAAAGGCAGGAGTAGGTCTGCTAGAATAAGCGACGCAGATGAAGCATGCGGCTATAGCTCAGGGGACAGAGCGCCGGCCTCCGGAGCCGGGTGCGCAGGTTCGAATCCTGCTAGCCGCACCAGCCGCGAGCGGATGTAGCTCAGGGGTAGAGCATCGGCTTCCCAAGCCGAGGGTCGCGGGTTCGAATCCCGTCATCCGCTCCAACTCATCTGCGCTGGCGTAGCTCAGCCGGTAGAGCGGCGCACTCGTAATGCGCAGGTCGTCGGTTCAAGTCCGACCGCCAGCTCCAGCCAGACTCGTCGCCGCCTCGTCTGAGGCGGCGTTTCTTTTTGCCCCCCGTCCGGGACCGAAGGGCAGCCCCTTCAGACGCGGTTTTCCGAAGGGGCTGCAGGCTTGCGAAGCTCCTTACGCCGCAGGCTACCGGGCGAGCATCGCCCGGAGGGCCTCTGGGACAGGGGTGGGCGGCCGGCCCAGGAGCTTCTGGAAGTCGTCGCTCTCCACGTCGAGGGCACCCTGCCGGATGGCTTGCTGGATCTCCACGAGGGCAGGGATCATGGCCTCGGGGACCCCCGCCTCTTTCAGGGTGTGGGCGAAGGTGCCCTCATCGACGTGGTGGACGGGCACCTCCCGGTCCAGCACGTGGGCCACGGCCGCGGCGAGGTCATCGTAGGTGATCGGCTGGCCGGACAGCTCATAGATGGTGTTTTCGTGACCCTCACCCGTCAAGACCGCCGCTGCGGCCTCGGCGTACTCCCGCCGCGGCGCCCAGCCGACCCGGCCCGACCCGGCAGCCGTCACCCAGGGCGCACCACCCCGGACGGCCTCCATGGTGCCCAGCTCGTTCTCCAGGTACCAGTTGTTCCGCAGGAAGCAGTAGGGGATGCCCGACTGGCGGATGGCCTCTTCCGTCGCCCGATGGGTTCGGGCCAGGGACAACGGTGACTGGTCGGCCTTGGCCAGGCTGGTGTAGGCGATGAACTGGACGCCCGCCCTCTGGGCGGCGGCCACCGCTGCCAGGTGCTGGCGAGTCCGGGTCTCCTCGTCGCCCACCGTCGAGATCAAGAGCATCCGCTGCGCGCCGGCAAAGGCCTCTTCGAGGGTCTCGGGCCGGTCAAAGTCACCCTGGCGGACGTCCACGCCCCGCCGGCGCAAGGGTTCGGCTTTGCGGGGATCCCGGACGCTGACGGCCAGGTGCTCAGGTGGTACCGACTGGAGCAGATTTTCCAGGACCAAGGAGCCGAGCTGCCCTGTGGCCCCGGTGACGAGGATCTTCATGGTCTCGACCTCCCAGAGCGCCTCGGCTTCTCCAAGCCCCGTGCCCGCCGCGGCGCCCAAGTTCATGCCAGGCATCAGAGATGGCGCAAGGCGCGGAAGAGCGCCAGGCGGGTGGCGTACGGGACGGTACTCCGAGCCGAAGGGTTCGGCGCCACAAAGTCCATGACCCCTTCCACGACAGCCTTGGGCTGCGCACCCCACGCCACCGGCGCCGACCGGCTCAAACCCGCGTAGGCGCGGTAGACGTTCTTCCCCAGCAACACCAGGACCCGAGGCCGCCAGCGCCGCACCTTCTCCCGCAGCGCCGCGCCGCCCGCCAGCAGCTCCTCCCAGGTCAAGTCCTGCTCGCCCCGGGACGCCCGGTCGACGATGTTGGTGATGCCGAGGCGGTGTTTCAGAAGCTCGTCTTCTTCGTGGGGGGCGAACCGCCGGGGCGTCAAACCCGCCTCGTGAAGCAACCGCCAAAAGTGGTTACCGGGACCGGCAAAGTTGTGCCCGGAAACGGCGCTCGTGCGACCCGGGTTGATCCCGACGAAGAGGACGTCCAAGCCGGGCGCGAGGAGGTCTCGGGTCGACAGCTCCTCCCACCCCAGCTCCCGCAGCTCCCGAAGGAGGGGCATGGCCTGCCATGTGGCAGGCGCCAACCGCTCCCACGCGATCCGCCGGGGCTTGGGCAGCCGTGTCCCCGTCGCGATGGTCTCGGTTGGGGTGATGATGAAGTCGACGGGCAAATCGTGCTCAGCCACCGCGATGTCGGGTACGATCTGGGCGGCATGCACGGTGGTGGCGACGGGCACGGGCGGCAGGCCCACCTCTCGCAAGATGGCGTACTCCATGTCGGCATACCCTTCGCCCTTCCCCGCCCGGGCGCCCGTGCGGCTGACGGCCACCGAGCCCACCACGACGAGGTCGATGGGCGGATGGGCCGCCCCGGCGATGGTGGCCGCCAGGGTCTTCAGGCTCAGAACCTCGCCGTACTCGGCGGCATGAGCCAAGCTCGCGGCGCGCCGCTCCTGCCCCGGCGGCACCTGGTCCGGGCGAATCCGAAGAAACGCTCCCCGCAGCCGCGGCGACGGCATGTAGAGCGTCTTGCCGTCCCGCAGCACCATAGCCCGCACGGGCAGCTGCGGGGCGTCGGGATTGACCTTGACCCCCTGGGCGGCCCTGTACTCGGGCAGCTCGCCCAAGCGGCGGGCGGCCGCCTCAGCGCCGACGAAGTTGGGAATGCGGCCCTCGATGGGAAAGGGGAAGCGGGCGGCATTGGTGGCGTGCAGTCCGGCGTAGGCGATCGCCCGCGCCTGTCCTTTGTCAAGCACCCTTCCTTCGTCCATCGGCGGAGATATACGATGCAGCTGCTCCGGCACCGTCTTTTCCGGCGTTGGCCTGCTGCGCCGCCCGGTGGCATGAGAAAAGCCCTACACCGCCTGGGCGTTGTAGGGCTTTGGCCTTCTGGTGGGCAGAGAGGGACTCGAACCCCCGACCTCTACGATGTGAGCGTAGCGCTCTAACCAGCTGAGCTATCTGCCCAGGAGCACTCTTGATTATAGGCCTCGATGCCGCCCTTGTCAACCGCCAGGTCCCCGCGTGCCTCCGCTGGCGGAGCGCGTCCCTGCGCCGCTGGTGCCGGGAGCGTTCGACGTCTCAGGGGGCCTCGTTCCGTTCCCCCATGACCAGGCCGTCGGGGGAGGTGCGGATGTGCCTACAACTCGACCTGACGCATCCCTTCCGGGGCGAGGCGGATCTCCCGTCGATCCCGGAAGCCTACGTAGGAGCTGTAGATGATCCGGTCGCCGGGCTTCAAGCCGGCCAGAATCTGCAAGGCAGTACCGTCCACCAAGCCATAGCTCACGTCCGTTCGAACCGCCCGGCCATCGTCAGTCACCTTGTACACGAAGCTCCCCTCACCGGAGGTGTAGAAGGGCCCTCGAGGAAGGTACGGCTGACCCTCCAGCCGGCCTACCTCGATCTCAGCGGTAACCGGTGCAAACGGTCGGAGCCGCGCCGGTACATCGGGATCCGCCAGCTCCACCAAGACTTCCACCGTGGTTCCATGGTCCGTTTGACGGGCCAGAGGGGCGACCGACCGCACCTTCCCCGGCCAAGCTGTCCCTTCCACGTACAGGGTGGCCGCCTGCCCGGGCTTCACCTGATTGACCTGCCGTGCCGGGATCTCCAGGCGAGCCACCTGGCTCGAGAGGTCAGCCACCCGGAACAGCTCGGCTCCTTCAGCGACGAGAGCACCTACCGTCCAGTCCCCTTGGAGAATTCGCCCTGAAAAGGGGGCCCGCACCTCCAACAGGCCGGCCCGCGCTTCCAACCGAGCCACCTCATCGAGGGCGGCTTCCAGCTGGGTCTCGATCAGCCTCTTGCGGAGCACGGCTTCGTGCCTGGCAGCAGCCAGTTCTTCCTCCAGGCGAACTTGACGCCGGAGCAGCTCCGCCACCCGCGCCTCCTGCTCGGCGAGCTGGGCTTGGGAGACGGCGCCCGCCCGGAAGAGGGCTCTGATCCTGTCCAATTCGGCCTCAGCTCGGCCCCTGGCCTCCACCTGTTCGAGGAGGTCAGCCTCCAGCTGGGTCAGCTCCCGGATCGCGACGGCGTCGACGAGAGCCAGTTCAACCCGGAGTCGAGCGACAGCGAACCGTTTCTCCGCCAGCTCCTCCCGGAGACCCGGGGCGTCCAGCCGGAGGAGGACCGCCCCGGCCTCCACATCGTCTCCGGGGCGGCTAGCGACCTCGGCCACCCGAGCTTCGACCATCGCCGGCACAATGTGAAGGCTCGTAGGGACAATGGATCCCTCCGCCGGAACAAGAACTCGAAAGGTACGCAGACCGACTTCAACGACCTGATACGAATCCAAGAAGACCTCATCCGTCGGGGGGCGAAGGCCGGCGTAGAGGCCCCAGCCCAGAAGGCTCACGAGACCAAGGGCGAAGAGCAGGAGCCGTCCCTGCAGGCCAAGCCTGAGCAGCCGTCGCTGAGACGCTGAGGATGCCGGGTGTTCAAAGATCGGACGGTCATAGCGCGGTTCATCCCAGGTCGGCATGGAGACCCTCCCACCAGGCTTCTTGGCAAGGTGACCCCGCTCCCCCGTTCGTGTCAAGGGTCAGGGGGAGGGGCCTGCCCGGTGCGGATGCGAAAACCCCATAAAGCGTCCCCTGCGGGCTGCAGCACCCCGTCAGGGAACGGTTCCTGTGGGCTCGGTTCCCTGCCCGGCCAGATGCCCCGGACGGTGATCAACCACTCCCCCGCCCCGGACGGCCATGGCACGGTCAGGAGAACACGCTTCCGCTCCTGGTCCATCCGCAGCTGGCACCCATCGGGTGGGTTGGCGGCCACCCGGCACTGATACCGGGAGATCGGTGGATCCTGGGGGAAGCCGCTCCGGTTCATGGCGGTGTACCACGCAACGATGACCGTGTCGGGGAGCGACGGTCCGAAATCGACCGCGGCCAGCGAAACTTCCGAGGCCGAGACCGGGCGTGGCCAGCCAAATCCAGGAAGGATCCATGAAACCTGCGCTTCCTCGGATGTTACCCAGGTAGCGCGCCGGAGGACCCCCGTTTGCACCTTCACCTCCGTCGCGGTATAGAGCAGGAGCGCCGTCTTCGGCGGTTCCTTGGGGGCGGGACCGGGACCATACCAGGGCAGATCACCGCCCGTCCCGTCCCCACCGGCGCGAGCAACTGAGAACAGGGGCAGGACGAGGATGAGCGGGAGAACCCCCCAGCGGGTGAACCTCCGGAGTCTCACAGCGAGACTCCCTCCAGTTGGGCGACCCTGGCGGCCACATCAGACGTCCCGGTGATCGCCTCATCGGCAACAATACGGCCATCCCGTAGGGAGATCAGCCGTTGGCCGCACGCCGCGACGCTGGGATCGTGGGTGACGACGATCACCGTCATCCCCTGTCGGTTGAGCCGTGTCAGGAGCTCCATAATCTGACGAGCTTGGTTGGAGGGAAGGTTCCCCGTAGGCTCGTCAGCGAGCAACACGGTGGGCCCATTCGCGAGCGCGCGGGCAATGGCCACCCGTTGTTGCTCACCACCAGACAGCTCCGCCGGTCGGTGATGCAGCCTCGCCCCAAGACCAACCTGCTCCAGCAACACCGTTGCTCGCCGGCGCCGTTCTCGCCGGCCGACACCTGCATAGATCATGGGCACCTCAACATTTTCCAGGGCGGTCAGCTCGGGAAATAGGTTGTAATTCTGGAAGACGTACCCAAAATGCCTGTTTCGCACCCGGGCGAGCTCCCGATCGGGCAGCCCGCCGATCTCGCGCCCTTGAAGCCAGTACTTACCGCTGGTGGGAGCATCGAGACCGCCTAAGATGTTCAACAGGGTTGACTTCCCTGACCCAGAAGGCCCCATAATGCTCACGAACTCCGTCTGGCGGACCGACAGGTGGATCTCCTGCAGGGCCGTCACGACGTGCGAGCCTGCATGAAAGAGCCGGCTCACGCCCACCAAGCGCAAGAGTTCACCCGTCCGCCCGTCCCCCTCAACGGACATGACCGGACCCCCAGAAGAGCCCTCGCGACCACGCGCCTTGATCGTTCACACCTCCTCCCGCAGCTGCTCGGCGAGTCCTCCCCGACTGACCTCCCAGGCCGGATACCAGCCGGCAAGAAGCCCACCGATCAACGTCACCACCAGGCAAAAACCGTAGGCTGCCAGCCGTGCCCCGAACGGCGTCGTTCCTCCCGCCCCAAAATCCGAGAGGGGAGCGGCCAGCTGTTCGAGAGGCCACGAAGCGGCGAGGCCCACCATACCTCCGACCAGGGCTATCGCCATCGACTCGACGACCGCTGACTGCACAATGCGCCGTTGACTGGCGCCGAGGACCCGAGCCAGGCCGATGGCCCGCCGGCGCCCACTCATCCGGACCAAGTTTCCAGTTACCAAGGCGACACCGGCGGCCAGAACGGCTGCGAACACCAACCCGGACACTACCGCCGCACGGGCTCGGTGCTGCTCCCTCAGAAGCTGAGCCTGACCGCCGCGAACGACCTCGAGTTGCCACGACGAACGGCTTCGCGCCTCTTCGCCGCCCTGCAGGCGGCGCCGCTCAGTGAGGAGAGGACTTAAGAGCACCTCCAAGGCTTGCTGAACAGCCAGCTCCTGTTCCATTGGCGCTGAGACGTATAGAACGTCGGCGAAGGGATCGGAAAAGGGTCCTGCCGGCTTACCGTGCTGTGCGGTCAACCAGCCCATAGGAACGATGATTTCGGGTCGCCGGAGATCGACTGTCTCGGGGTCGGCGGACGGGAACCGGTAAACCCCCACGACGCGAAAGACGGCACGGGGAGGTGGAGTGGTCCCCGATGGAAAGCCGGCGAGCAGTCCCTGGAGAAGGAGGCCCTCCTCAACGGAAAGGAGCATCAGCTCTCGATCCAGCGCGTCTTCGGCAGAGCCAAAGAGCTGACGGGCCGCAGCCTCGCTGATCACCGCCACAGGCGCTCCCTGGGCCATCTCGGCAGCACCGAAGAGGGTCCCGGCCACAGCCTCCAGCGCCCACAGGCGGAAGTAGCCCGGATCGGTCGCGCCGGCCGAACGAACGAGATAGGGCCGGTCATCGACCATCAGGGCCACCAGCGGCTGCACAACCAGCGCGGCTGCCTCAGTAATGGCCGGAATTTCGCCCCGCACGAGCAGGGCGTCTTCGGGACGAAAGACAGGCTCCGCCTGACGCATGGCCATGCCCGCACGCTCCTCAACGCGCTGGTAGGTGACCTCCAGCACCGTGGCCCCCCGGGGCCAGGTCACGTGCGGAAGCAGATGGGTGAGGATCACCACCAACGCGCCAGCCGCGACTCCCACTTGAAGGATCACCAGAACCGTCGTGAACCAGCCCGCCTTCAACAGGCGCCAGTGAAAGGGCATCCGCCTCTCCGCCTTTCGGTGCAGCCCTCTGGATCTGAATCGCCTTCACCCGGAGACCGTACGCGTACCGACCCTGTCCTCAGCCCATGGGCCCCGCGCCGCTTGGTACGCAGGAAAGATCCCCATGATGAGACTGGCTCCCAGCGAGGCCCCCACAGCCCAGAACACAGTCCCCAGGCCACCGCCCAGGACCTCCTCGCCCGCGAGAAGAGGGACGGCTTGCGTCCACACGGCCTTCGAGGCACCAAGGAGTACGAAGGCCCCGGCACACCCCAAGAGCCCCGCCAGACCTCCGAGGAGAAGGGTGTCGGCCAGAACCTCCCAGAAGACCGTGGTGCGGGATGCACCCAGCGCCACAGCCAGGGCAAACGTCCGGCGCCGCCGGTAGGTGCGGGCGAGGATGAGGTTGAGCCCAGTCAAAGCCGCCACGAGCAGAGCCAGCGAAGCAGCGGAAGCCATCGCGGGAAAGACGTCCGCGTGCCGCCTGGCCAAGGGGAACGTTGGTCCAGCCACGGAGAGCCCCCTCGCCTCACCTGAACGTTCCAGCTCAAGTTCCACCCGGTGCTGGAGCCAGGAAGGGTCCGTGTCAGGGAGGGGGACCAGACGGACACCGTCAAGTTGCTCCAGGTCGGTCCCGGGGACCGTGCCCCAGGGGACCCACCCCCCCACGTCCTCAGGAACGAATGGGCTCTTGGCCGGAGCCGCACCCTCTCCTCCCGAGGCCGACGCGATGCCCACCACCGTCCAGCGCCGTCCAAAGGCGAAGAGCTGTTGTCCCACCAGGGCTCCCAACCCGTCGTCACCCGACAAGACACGGGCGAACCGTTCGTTCAGGACGATCACACCCTGACCTTCAGCCACAGCCTCCCAGCCAAAGGGTTGTCCCGCCACCACCGGGATCCCATACGCGGCAAAGTAATCACCGCCCACGGGGAGGACCGCGAGACGGGTGCCCAAGGTGCTCGTCGCCCTCTCGCTTCCCAGGGCAGCAGTGCTGACGAAGGTCCGCGGCATGGATCCGAGGAGGACCCACGCCTGGTCCTGCACCATGAGGCGGATGTTCTGGACCCACCGGACCGTCAGCTTGGCCTCGCGATGCTCCGAAGGGACCAGCGGCAAGACGGGAGGAGCGCCTTGGACCAGCAGCTGTCCAAAGCCGGCTTGGACCGGCTGGATGGTGACGGCCGTAGCATCCGGGTGGCGTGCGAGGCGGGCCAAAGCCCGCTCAGCCGTGATCATGGACGTCATAGAGACCGCCAGCGTGGCGGCCCCCACCGCGAGGCCTACGACGACCAACATCGATTCGAACCACCAGAACCTGGCCCGCCGCCAGGCCAACGTGATCGCTCCCCACCAGGTGTTCCAGACGTTGCCGGCCACTCGGGCATCCGTGGTGGGTTCCTGATGATCCCTTCTCAGTCCCATCGCCGCTCGCCCCAGACCATCCCGAGTGTTATGTCTTCACGGATATTCCATAATTATAGTACCCTTTGGTGCGGGTGCAAGGGTGGTCTTTGGCCTTTTCCCCCTGGCGACGCGAAAGGCCCGCGATGGGCCGAAGCGCATCGCGGGCCACCACACTCGCCGGTTCTAGAACTGCCACGAGCACTCGATTTCGCAGTACCATTCCCCGCCGGCTCTGATGCCGCAGCGAACCTTACAGTCCGCCTCGGAGGAGACGTCGGACGCGACAGCGGATGGAACCCCTTGTGCTTGGGTGGGCAGCAAGGCAAGGGGACCCACGATCAGTCCCCCGACAAGGAGAGCCACCACCATGACCCATGTCAGCCGGCGCTGAAGACGCCTCACCTGCGTCACCTCCCGGTTGGTCTTTGGTGTTGAAGGGGCCGTCCATTCTCAAACGAGCTCAAACGAGGCCGGACGACCCAAAAGAGCGCCCAGAAACGCCTTCCCGGCGGGTCGGCCGAGCGGCCGCGGGAGCTGAAGACCTCCGTCCTACGGCAAACGAGGGTTCATTCCCCACCGACTCCAGGCGGGCATGGGGGCAAGGGGCCGAAAAAGTGACAGGACAGATACCGCGTCATGTCGTCTCCCCTTGACGCCACGCGGCCCGAGCCCCCAGCCAGCAGGACAAATGGAGCAATCTTGTGAATTCTGACTAAGCTTGTCCCCACGCGTGGCCGCCTCCTTCGCTGGGAGAGGTCCGGTTGCCCAGTAAGTTCAGTACCAGGCCCTACATGTCCTCGCAATTGTCGTGTCTCAAACGAATATTCAGTCCCAACGATTGCTCACCGATCCATGGGTCAGGGAAAACGATCGGGGGGCAGAGGCATGGAATCCTTTGGAGCGGTCCTGAGGCACCTGCGGCAGGCGCAGGGACTCACTCAGGCTGACGTCGCGGGTAGGCACCTGACCCGCGCCCACATCAGTGCCGTTGAGCGGGGTGCCTCCCGTTTATCCATCGACGGGCTCAAGTACTTGATCGCAACCCTTCATCAACCGGACGTTCTGGTCCAAGCGTACTGCACCGCGTATCCACCAGAACCCTCGTGGATAGAGCTCGTCCGCTTTCTCGTCTTGAGAGGCCATAGGGACCTGGCGGAATCCGTCGTCCGCATCGCGCAAGGTACGCTCCGATCTCGGCCAGGGTCAGCGGTTGAGTCCTTGCGCCTGGCCTTCGATGGCTGGTCCTTGAAACTTCGAGATCGGGCGGCGGCTGCCGCGCTGCACTTGAGCAGAGCAGCGGGTGTGGCCCTTAGAGCCCGCCGCTGGTATGAAGGGGCTGTCAGCCTCTGGCATTCTGGCGAAGCTTTGGTGGAGACAGGCCAATTCGTCAGGGCGATCTCCCATTTCCGCCGGGCCAGGGTTCTTCTCGGTTCGCGGCAGAGCCGCCGAGCCCTCACCATGCTCGGTCACCTCTGGCGTAGCGAGGGAGCGGTCTTTCAACGATTGGGCTTGCATGGCAGGAGCCGAGCGTGCCTGCTCCAGGCCCGTCAGATGTACGGAGAGGCAGGTCATTCGGTCGAAGAAGGTCACGCGCTGATCGAGTTGAGCCTGGCGCTCCTCGGGGAAGGCAAACCGGCGGAAGCGAAGGCCGTACTCTGCGAAGCTGGATCCATCCTTCACCGGGCGGGCCACCAGACGTGCTGGCCGATCCTGACCCTCAACCTGGGCATCGCTCTTGCTGAGATGGGCCATCACCGGGAAAGCCTTCCTCTCCTCACGGAGGCCCGGTCGGTGCCAGAGTTGAAGACAGCTGCGTACGCCGCGCTCGAACTGGCTCGGCTTCACGCTTGCCAAGGGCAGCCCGACCAAGCTCGGGAGGCCCTCCAAGACGCCGTCGGCACGTGTGACACCGTGGAACAGGCTCGTCGGCTGGCCTTGCAAGGCGCTCTGGGGACGCGTCCCCGGGCCGAAGCCCATATGAAGATCCTGGCCCTCGCGCAAACGACCTACCACCCGCTAGAAGAAGCCACCCTCCTCTTTGAGGCGGCCCGTTATGCGAACGCCGGGGGAGCGCCCGGGTGGTCCCTGGAGTTGTCCCTTCGAGCGTACTCCTGCCTTAAGGCCGCATGGCCAAGCAACTGGCCCAACAACCAGGACTCCCGGTAACGGGCGCGGGGCGTCCAGGATGGGCACCGTAAGCTCTCGCCGCCTGCCTCTCTTCGCCTGCGAATCCCCTGGGGGCTCCGGCGCAGACTAGGCCAGGGCAGGGGAGGCACCAGCAGGGGAGGAGGGCCCCCGTGGTCGGCATCATCGTATGGCGAACGATCCTCTTCTACGTGGTGCTCCTCATCTCCGTCCGGGTGATGGGGAAGCGGGAGATCGGCGCCCTGGACCCCTTCGACTTCGTCGTCGCCATCCTCCTGGCCGAGCTGGCCGCCATCCCCATCCAGAACCTGGGACACCCCTCGTGGACGGGGGTGTTGGCCATCGGGGTTCTGGTGGCCCTCCAAGTCTTGAGCTCCTGGCTCTGCCTGGTAAGCGACAAGGCCCGGGGGATCATCAGCGGCCAGCCCACGGTGGTGGTGCGGAACGGGCAGCTCATGGAGCCGGAGATGCGCCGCCACCGGTACAACATCCACGACCTCCTGGCCCAGCTCCGCCTGGCCGGCGTCCCCGACGTGCGGGACGTGGAGATGGCCGTCTTGGAGAACAACGGCCAGCTGAGCGTCATCCCCCGCTCCCAGAAACGGGCCGTAGCGCCGCAGGACCTCCAGATTCCCACGGAGTACGAGGCTCTCCCCGTCTCGGTGGTCCTCAACGGCCGGATCAACTACGACGCCCTCCGCCAGCACCAGATCAGCTACACCTGGCTCCGTGAGAAGCTCCAGGAGCAAGGGATCGAGGACCCATCCACCGTCTTCTACGCCCACGTGGACCCCCAGGGGAACCTCTTCGTCCAGCGCCGGGCGGGCGTGGCTGGGGAGGCCTAGGCCAAGCCTGGAGGCCTTCCCCAAGTCTCAGGTCTCCCCACGGTCTCACGCCTCCCAGAGATTGGCCGTCCCCCGCAGGAAGATTTGGGACCGCTCCGGGCCCACGGAGATCAGGCTGACGGGCGCCCCGGCCACCGCCTCGATCCGCCGCACATACGTTTGTGCCGCCTCGGGGAGCTCCTCGAAGGACCGGCAACCCGACAGATCCTCCGACCACCCGGGCAGGGTCTCGTAGATGGGCTCCACCTGGGCCAGCTCATCGGCCCGGGCCGGCGGCCGGTCCAGCACCTGGTCGCCCAGGCGGTACCCCACGCACAGCTGAAGCTCTTCCAAGCCGCTCAAGGCGTCCAGCTTGGTGAGGACCAGGTCGGTGAGGCCGTTCACCTGGACCGCGTAGCGGACCGCCACCAGGTCGAGCCAGCCGCACCGGCGGGGACGCCCGGTGGTGGTGCCGAACTCGTGCCCCCGCTCCCGGAGCCAGTCGCCCTGCTCCCCGTGGAGCTCGGTGGGGAAGGGCCCCTCCCCCACCCGGGTGGTGTACGCCTTGGCCACCCCCAGCACCCGGGTGATGGCCCGGGGGCCCAGGCCCGACCCCGTCAGGCCGCCCCCCACTGTGGCGCTGGAGGAGGTGACGTAGGGGTACGTTCCGTGATCCACATCCAGCAGGCTCCCCTGGGCCCCTTCCAGGAGGATCCGCCGTCCTTGGGCGGAGGCCTGGAAGAGGATGGCCGAGGTATCGGTCACGGCGGGGCTGAGGCGTCGGATGGCCCGGGTGAGGCGGGCGGCCACCGCGCGCGCATCCAACTCCGGCGCGTCGTCGAGGCGGATCCCGTAGGCGCCCTCCAGCTGCTGGCGCTTCCGGTTGAGGAGCACCCGGAGCCGCTCCTCCAGATCGGAGGCCAGCAAGTCGGCGATGCGCAGGCCGGTCCGGGCGATCTTGTCCACGTAGGCCGGGCCGATCCCCCGTCCCGTCGTCCCAATCCGCTGCTGGCGGGCCTCCTCCTCCAGCCGGTCCTGGAGACGGTGGACCGGCAGGACCACGTGGGCCCGATCGCTGATCCGGAGCCCGCTCAGGTCCACCCCCCGGGCCTCCAGGCCGTCCAGCTCCTCCGCCAGCAACTCTGGATCGATGACGGTGCCGTTGCCGATCACCGCCAGGCAGCCCGGGCGGAGGATGCCCGTGGGCACCAGATGGAGGGCGTACCGCTCCTGGCCGATCCACACCGTGTGGCCGGCGTTGGCGCCGCCCTGGTAGCGGACCACCACGTCGGCCTGGGCCGTCAGGTAGTCGGTCACCTTCCCCTTGCCTTCATCGCCCCACTGGGCCCCGACGATGGCCACCGCTGGCATGCTCTACGTCCCCTCCCTGCTCCTCTCCCACTCGGCCACCCGCGGGAAGAGCCGGCGGGCGTTGGCCGCGGTCACCGCCGCCGCCTCATCCGGATCCACACCCCACAGGTCGGCCAGAGCCTTCCCACTCTCCACCACCCACGCCGGCTCGTTCCGCTTCCCCCGGTAGGGGACGGGCGCGAGGTAGGGCGCATCCGTCTCCAGGCAGATCCGATCCCGGGGCAGGGTGGCCACCGCCTCCCGCAGGGCCTCCATCTTCTTGAAGGTGAGCATCCCGCCCACCGAGAGGAAGAGGCCCAGCTCCAGGCCTCCCTGCGCCAACTCCGGGTCCCCCGTGAAGCAGTGGAGCACCCCTTCCACCGGCATCTCCTCCCGCAGGACGGCCAGGGTCTCGGCCGTTGCCTCCCGGGAGTGGATCACCACCGGCAGGCTGAGACGGCGGGCGAGGCGGAGCTGGCGGCGGAAGACGGCCTCCTGCACGTCCCGGGGAGCGAAGGTGTAATGGAAGTCCAGGCCGATCTCGCCGATGGCTACCACGTGGGGGTCTCCGGCCAGCCCTTCCAGAGCCGCCTCGCTCGCCTCGGTCCACTGGCCTGCCTCGTGGGGGTGGAACCCCACCGTCGCCCAGACCCGGCCGGGAAAACGCCGGGCCAGCGCCACGGCCCGCTGGGAGCTCTCCAGATCGGTGCCGCTGGTGACCACCCACTGAACCCCAGCAGCCCAAGCCCGGGCCAGGACCGCCGCCTCCTCCCCTTGGAAGGCGGGATCCGTCAGGTGGAGGTGCATGTCGACCCAGCCCCCGAGCGCAGCCTTCACCGGACCCGACTCCCCGGCGGCAGCTCTTCCTGGACGGTCACCAACCCCAACCGGCCGTCGGGTCCTGAGGCGGCCAGGATCATGCCCTGGGAGAGCTCGCCCCGGAGCCGGGCCGGCTTCAGGTTGGCCACCACCACCACCTGGCGGCCCACCAGCTCTTCGGGCTTGTAGCTCTGGGCGATGCCCGCCACCACCTGCCGGGTCTCCGCGCCCAGGTCGAGCTGGAGCTTGAGGAGGCGGTCCGCTCCCTTGACGGGCTCCGCCGCCACCACCCGGGCCAGGCGCAGATCCAGCCGGGCGAACTCGTCGATGGTGATCTCCGGGACCTCTTCGGAGGCAGGGGCCGCCTTCGGCGCCTCCTTCGGGGCGGGGGCGGCCGCCGGCTCAGGCGCCGGCTCCTCCTCCGTCTCCCGCTCCAGCCGGGGGAAGATGGGCTCCGGCTTCTGCACCACCGTCCCCGCCGGGAGGAGCCCCCACCGGAGCTGGTCTTGGCGGGCCTGATGGACCGACCCGCTCAGGCCCAGCTGATGCCAGATCCGCTCGCCCGTCTGGGGAAGGAAGGGAGCGACCAGAAGAGCCACCAGCCGGAGGGCCTCCGCCACCGTGTAGAGCACCCGGGCCAGCCGCGGGGCCTGGGCCGGATCCCGGGCCAGGGCCCACGGCTCCGCCTGGTCCAGGTACTTGTTCCCCCGCCGGATCACCTTCCAAAGCTCCTCCAAGGCCTCGTTGAGGGCCAGCTGCTGGAGCTTGGCGTCCATGGCAGCAAAGGCGCCCGTCGCCAGCACCGCCAGCTCCCGGTCCAGGGGCTCCTCGGGCCCCGGCTCCCGGATGACCCCCTCCTGGTAGCGGTGGAGCATGCTCAGGGTGCGGTGGAGGAGGTTGCCCAAGTCGTTGGAGAGATCAGCGTTGCTCCGCTCGATGAGGGCCTCCCGGCTGAAGTAGCCGTCCTGGCCGAAGGGGATCTCCCGGAGGAGGAAGTAGCGGATCCGGTCCGCCCCGAACTCCTCGATAAGCTCGATGGGATCGGTCACGTTCCCCTTGGACTTGGACATCTTGCCGGTCTCGGTCAGGATCCAGCCGTGGCCCGCCACCTGGCGGGGCAGGGGCAGGTCCAGGGCCATGAGCAGGGCCGGCCAGATGACAGTGTGGAAGCGGAGGATGTCCTTCCCCACCAGGTGGAGATCCGCCGGCCAGAGGCGCTGGAACCGGTCGGGATCGTCCAGGTACCCGGCCGCGCTGATGTAGTTGGTCAGGGCGTCGATCCAGACGTAGACCACGTGGCCCGGATGGCCCGGAACCGGGATCCCCCACTCAAAGGTGGTCCGGCTGACGGAGAGGTCCTCCACCCCGCTCTTGATGAACTGGATCATCTCGTTCCGCCGGCTCTCGGGCTGGATGAACTCCGGATGCCGCTCGATGTGCTCGAGGAGCCGGGGCATGTACTTGGACAACCGGAAGAAGAAGCTCTCCTCCTGGACCCACTCGACGGGCCGGCCGCAGTCGGGGCAGTTGCCGTCCACCAGCCGGCTCTCGGTCCAGAAGGTCTCGCAGGGCACGCAGTACCAGCCCTCATACTGGGAACGGTAGATGTCCCCCTGGGCCTCCAGCCGTTGGAAGATCTCCTGGACTACCCGCACGTGCCGCGGCTCGGTGGTGCGGATAAAGTCATCATACTGGATGTGGAGCCGCTTCCAGAGGTCCTTGAAGGTGGCGACGATGGCGTCGACATAGGCTTGGGGCGAGGTGCCCGCCTCCTTGGCCCGCCGCTCAATCTTCTGGCCGTGCTCGTCGGAGCCGGTGAGGAAGAAGACCTCATCGCCCTTCAGCCGGTGCCAGCGGGCCAGGCTGTCGGCGATGGTGGTCGTGTAGGCGTGGCCGATGTGGAGGCGGTCACTGGGGTAGTAGATCGGCGTGGTCACGTAGTATCGGGACGCGCCCATGGAATCCCACCCTTCCACGGATCTCAGGCAACAAAAAAGCCGCCCCTCCAGGGGCGGGCAATCCCGCGGTACCACCCTGCTTCACCGCTGCCTCGCGGCAACGGCCTCGCTAGGTGCTGATCGCACCCTGGCGCGTAACGGGCGCCAGCCGGCCTCCCCTACTCGCCTTCGAGGAGGCGCTCCGGGGCCATCTTCACCAGGGGCCGCGCCGCCGGCTCCCACCGTCCCGGCTCGCTTCGGGCCGTTCCCCAGGCTACTCCGCCCCATCATCGCTTTCCTGCTCCTGTTTCGGCCCTAACTATACCCGAGACCTGCCGGGCCAGTCAAGAGTGGCGCCGGGCTCACATAGATTGGAAGCGACGGGAGGGGCGCCCGGTGGAGGGGAAGCTGGTACTCCTGGTCCTGGTGGCGGCAGGCTTGCTGGGGCGGAACGATCTGGTGGCCACCGCCGCGGCGGCGCTGCTCATCTTCGCCACCCTGGGACCGGCCAGCGTGCTGGACTTCCTGGAGGAGTACACCCTCAGCCTGGGGATCCTCCTCCTCTTGATCAGCCTCCTCCTCCCCTTCGCCCGGGGCCACCTGGGGCTCGCCCAGGCGGCGGTCCAGATGGTCAGCCTGCCGGGACTGGTGGCGGTGGTGGTGGGCGCCCTCTCCGCGTGGCTGGCCGCCCAAGGGGTGAACCTCCTCCAGCACCGGCCCGAGACCATGCTGGGCATGGTGATGGGCTCGGTCATGGGCGTCCTCTGGCTGGAGGGGATCCCCGCCGGCCCCCTGGTGGCCGCGGGCCTGGCGGCCGTGCTGCTCCGGTTCCTGGGCCCGTGACGCCGGCAGAAGCCCCCAGAAGCGGGCGCCGGCCGCTTCCCCGAGGCGGGGCGTCGGGCCCCTGGCCGCCGTTTCCGCCCCGTTCGTTGACAGAACCTGGAAGCGTGCCTAGAATGCCTGTAGCTTCCTGTCGAATGTTGTCGAAAGAAGGGAGGGGTGGCACGGTGAAGTCGACGGGCATCGTCCGCCGGGTCGATGAGCTGGGCCGGGTGGTCATCCCCATCGAGCTCCGGCGCACCCTGCAGATTGAGGAGCGGGACGCTCTGGAGATCTATGTGGACGGGGAAAAGATCATTCTGAAGAAGTACCAGCCCGCCTGCATCTTCTGCGGCAGCGCTACCAACGTCCGAACCTACAAGGAGAAGATCATCTGCCAGGCCTGCCTCGACGAGATGAAGCAAGTCTCCTGACGGCCCTGCCGACGGGCCTCAGGAACCCGCCTCCTCCGACGGGCTGCGCTGTCGGAGGGCGATCTGGTAGACCTCCCGCCGGGGGCGGCCCGAGAGCCGGGCCACCTCACGGATGGCCTCCTTGCGGTCCACCTGCTGGGCGATCAGCCGCCCCAGCGCTTCCGCCACCTCCTGGTCCGTCCAGCTGCGGCGGTCTTGGGGGTCGGCGCCCGCCACCACGATCACCAGCTCCCCCCGGGGCGGGTGGCGGTGGAAGTGGTCGAGGACCGTCTCCCAGTCGCCCCGGATCACCTCTTCGAAGCGCTTGGTCAGCTCCCGGGCCACGGCCACCCGCCGGGGCCCGAGAACGTCCCGGAGCTCCTGGAGGGTCCGTACCAGCCTCCCTGGGGCCTCGAAGAGCACCAGGGCGTGGGGCAGGCGGGCCAGCTCCTCCAGCCGGGCCTGGCGGGCCTGGCCCTGGCGGGGCAGGAAGCCTTCGAAGGCGAACCGCTCCACCTCCAGACCCGAAACCGCCACCGCCGCCAGCACCGCGCTGGGGCCGGGAACCACCTGGAGGGGGCACCCGGCGGCCACCGCCTCCGCCACCAGCCGGCCCCCCGGATCGGAGATGGTGGGCATCCCCGCGTCGCTCACCAGGGCGACGGCCTGCCCCTGCTGCAGCCGTTGGATGAGCTCGGCGCTCCTCGCCCGCTCATTGTGCTCGTGCAGGCTGATCAAGGGTGTGTGGATGTCGTAGTGGGCCAGGAGCTTCCGGGTGACACGGGTGTCCTCGGCGGCGATAAGGTCCACCTCTTTCAGCACCCGGAGGGCCCGCAGGGTGACATCCTCCAGGTTGCCGATGGGGGTCCCCACCACGTAAAGGCACCCCGGTTCAGTGGCCACGGCCCGGCCCTCCCCCGGCCCCCCGCCAGGCCAGCCGGTCCAGCACCAGCCGCCGCTGGGCCGGTCCCTGGACCAACCGGTACGCCTCCCGGAGCTCCCGCCAGAGCTCGATCAGCTCGTCCAGGCTAGGCCGCGGGTGGGCGGCCTGCCCCGCTGGGGCGGACCCGGCGGAACGCCCGACCCGGGTGCGGATCACCTGCCGGACCCAGAGGACCGCTCCCTCCAGAACCTCCACCAGATCATCCCGCTCCGCCAGCTCTCCGGCCAGGACCAGCCGGCGCCAGGCAGGCTCGCCCAGAAGGGCCTCCACCCAGGCCCGGGCCGCCTCCTGCCGCTCCCTCAGCCGTTCCCGGTCCAGGGCCCACGCCCGCCCCGGCGCCCCTTGGACGGCCACCAGGAGCAGTTCGGTCTCGGTCTCGTCATCCTCTGGCCCAATCAGCCCCTGGTCCGCCAGCACACCCCGCACCTCCTCATCGGTCAGGGAGCGCAAGGGGACGGTGTGGCAGCGGGAGCGGACCGTCGGCAGGAGCTGGTCGGGCCGCGGGCTGGTCAGCAGGATGACCGCCTGCCCCGGCGGCTCCTCCAGGAGCTTCAGCAGGCTGTTCTGGGCTTCGGGAGTGAGGCGATCAGCTTGGGCGATGACCAGCACCTTCCAGCCGCCCTCATAAGGCCGCCAGGCCGCCTCCTGGATGAGGCGCCGCACCTGGTCGATCCCCAGGCTGCCCAGGCCCCCCGTCCGGACCTGGGGCTCCAGCCAGTGGAGGTCGGGGTGGCTGGTCCGGGCCACCTGCTGGCAGCTCCGGCACCGCCCGCAGGCCTGCCCGTCCCGGGCCTGGGGGCAGAGGAGGAGCTGGGCGAGTCCCCGGGCCAGGAGGCGCTTGCCCACCCCTTCGGGGCCCACCAACAGGTACGCGTGGTGCAGCCGCCCTTCCCGGACGGCCTCCACCAGCCGGCCCCTGGCCCGGTCTTGCCCCACCAGATGGTCCAAGAGGGGTCCGTCTGGGGTCACGACCCTCCCGCCTCCCTTCCCACCCAGCGGTCCACGTGGGCCAGCACCTCCTGGGCCACCGCCTCCGGGGGCTTCCCGGCCGTTTCGATCCGGCAGATCCGTCCGGGGGACTGGCGCCAGAGGTCCAGGTAGGCCTCCCGGACCCGGAGCCAGTGCTCCCGGCCCCGATCTTCGATCCGATCAGGCCGGTTGGGCCCATCGGGACTGGGCCAGCCAGTGAGGGGCCCGCCGGGACCGGGATCGAGGAAGAAGGTAAGGTCGGGCCAGAGGTTCCCCGTGGCCCAGAGGTTCACCTGGCGGACCTGTTCGAGGGCCAGCCCTGCCCCGTAGCCTTGATAGGCGAGGCTCGAGTCGATGTACCGGTCGCAGATGACCCAGATCCCTCCGTCCAAGGCGGGCCGGATCCGCTGCTCTACATGCTGGGCCCGGTCGGCGGCCATCAAGAGCATCTCGGCCATGGGGACGGGCTCCCAACTGGCAGACTCAGGCGCCTCGGGCCCGCCGGCGGCCGGGGGCCCCAGGAGGATCTGGCGGAGGTAACGGCCCAAGGGCGTGTCGCCCGGTTCGAAAGTCTCCAGCACCCGGATCCCCCGTTGCCGCAACGCCTGGGCCAAATACCGGGTCTGGGTGGTCTTGCCCGACCCATCGGGGCCTTCAAAGGTGATAAACCGCCCCCGCTGCCCCCTGCCCATGCTCCTCCCTCCAACCCTGATGGACCCCATCCCCCACGAGCCCCCGTCGTCCGACTCCGTCCCGAAAGGCGCGGGCGGCCCTTCCCGCCCGCCAGCCCGGCTCGCCTGTCAGAAGGAGGGCGGCTCCCGCCGGTGATCCCGGCCCGGCCGGAAGAGGTCGACTTGGCCGCTTTCCAAGGCGCCCACAAACTGCTCCACCTGACTGAAGGTGTTGCTCCGGATGGTGTGGACCGGCAGGCCCTGGGCCTCCGCCTGGCGGAGCCGCTTGGGCATCTTCCGGTACTGCCCCTTCAGGGTAAGGACCAGGTCCGCCTCCTCGAGCCGGTGGGTCAGCTCGGCAGGCACCCGGTGCTCCCGGACCGCCCGCTCCAGGCGGGACCGGCTGACGGCGTAGGGGAAGATGCGGATCACCCGATCCCGCTCCCGGGGGGCGCGCCCGCCCTCCCCTGCCGGGACGTCGGGCGGGGCCTCGTCGGGCGTGGCCGGCTCTTGCACCACCTGATACGAACCGTCGGGCGACCGCTCTCGGATCTCCGGCTGGGGCCGGATGCCCCGCAGCATGAGGTCGATGGTGGTGGCTACCGAGTGGTGGATGGCCAGCCGGTCCATCTCCTGGATCTCCACCACGATCTCGAAGGTGGGTGGCGCCTTCCGCTCCAGGACGGTCTTCTGGGTTCCCCGCTTCTTGGCCTCCTCGTCCCCCAGGGTGACAGCCTGGATGCCCCCCACCAGATCGGAGAGGGTGGGGTTGAGGACCAGGTTGTCCAGGGTATTGCCGTGGGCGGTGCCGATCAGCTGCACCCCCCGCTCGGCAATGGTCCGGGCCGCCATCGCCTCGGCCTCGGTGCCGATCTCGTCGATGACGATCACCTCAGGCATGTGGTTCTCCACCGCCTCGATCATCACCGCGGCCTGGCGATCGGGGCGGCTCACCTGCATCCGCCGGGCCCGCCCGATGGCCGGGTGGGGGATGTCGCCATCGCCGGCGATCTCGTTGGAGGTGTCGACCACCACCACCCGCTTGTTGAACTCGTCAGCCAGCACCCGGGCGATCTCCCGGAGCATGGTGGTCTTCCCGATCCCCGGCCGGCCCAGGAGGAGGATGCTCTTCCCCGTCTCCACCACGTCCCGGATGATGTCGATGGTGCCGAAGACCGCCCGGCCGATGCGGCAGGTGAGGCCCACGATTTCGTTCCGCCGGTTCCGGATGGCCGAGATGCGGTGGAGGGTCCGCTCGATGCCCGCCCGGTTGTCCTCCCCGAACTCCCCCACCCGCTGGACGACGAAGTTGATGTCCTCCCGGGTGACGAAGGCGTCGCTCAGGTAGGTGAACCGGTCGGGGAACCGAGCTTCGGGCTGGCGCCCCAGGTCGAGGACGATCTCTGTCAGGCGATGGAGGTCGGGCATCGCCTCCAAAGCCCGCCGGATATGGGGCGGGAGGCACTCCAGGAGTTGGGTCAGGTTGTCGACCACTTCGCGCCGGCTCATGGCTCAGCCTCCTTTACAGCTCCCCGGAAGCCCAAGGTGGCGAAGAAGCGGGGGAGCCTGCCACCACCAGCAAGGTCTCGCCCGTTGGGTCGCTGCCGCCCTGCAGGCGGGCGCCCGCCCGCCGCAGGCGGGTCAGGTACTCGACGGTCTCCGCCGTCACTTCCTCCCCCGGGACCAGGATGGGGACCCCTGGCGGATAGGGTGCCACCATCTCCGCCGAGGCTTCGCCCACCGCCTCCCGCAGGGGCACCCGTCGGGCCGGAGCAAAGTAGGCTTCCCGGGGTGTCAGGGGCGCCGGCGGCAGGGGCGGCGGCTCCAGGAGGGCCGGCCGCCGGCGCGGCCGAGCCTCCCGGATCAGACGGTCCACCCCATCGAGCAGCCGGCGGGCTGACCAGGGCCCGTCCCCGGGCGAGAGGACCACCACCACGTTGGTCAGGTCGGCCATCTCCACCTGCAGGCCACAGGCACGGCGGAGCCAGCGGGCCGCTTCCAAGCCCGACAGCCCCAGCCCGGCCACCGAGAAGACGATCCGGGTGGGATCCCACGCGGCGATCCCCGCCTGCCCCACCACCTCCGGGCCCCAGCAGTGGAGGCCGGGCCGCTGGTTGAGGGCCTCCCGTACCTGGTGGGCCGTCGCCAGCAGCCGGTCCAGGGCCCCGGAAGCGCCGCCGGCCAGCCACGCCCGAGCCCCGTCCAGAGAGGCCAGAAGCAAAGGCGATGGGCTGGTGGACTGGAGCACCGCCAGGGCCGCGTCCACCCGGTCGGGATCGGGCCCTGCCTCCCCCAGGAGCAGGAGCGACGACTGAACCAGGGAGCCGCCCCCCTTGTGAAAACTCCTGACGGCCGCGGCCGCCCCAGCGGCCAGGGCGCCCGGCGGCAGGTCAGGATGGAAGCCGTGAAGGGCTCCATGGGCCTCGTCCACCCAAAGAGGCACCCCGAGGGCCGCCGCCACCCGGGCCATGGCGGGCAGATCGGGCAGCCAACCGTAGTAGATGGGCGCGGTAAGCCACAGCGCGCTGGGCCGCGGCTCCCCCCTGAGGGCGGCAGCCACCGCCACCGGGGTGGGAACCGTGGCCACGCCCGCTTCCGCCAGGAACTGGGGGGCCACGAAACGGGGCCGCGCCCCGGAGAGGATGAGGCCCCCGATCAGGCTCCGGTGGACGTTGCGGGGGAGCACCACCGTCTGTCCGGGCCCGGTGCCCGCCAGCATGAGGGCATGGATTCCTGCGGTGGTCCCGTTGACCAAGAACCGGGCATGGCGCGCCCCATGGGCGGCGGCGGCCAGGGCCTCGGCCTCCCGGAGGCTGTCCACCGCCGGGGCCTGGTCCGGCTCCTCCAAATCGCCGTCAAGATCGATCAGGAAGGGCTTGGTTCCCAGAACGTCCACCAGGCGCGGGGGAGCCCCGCGGCCCTGCTTGTGTCCCGGGGTGTGGTAGGGCACGATGCCCGCTTGCACGTACGCCACCAGACGATCCAGAAAGGGCGTCCGGTCGCGCTCGGGGGCCTGGGGTGCACCCAATGACCACCCCTCCCAGGGTATGCATTGAAGCTTTCGGCGCCTGGAGCAGCCTTCCTCCATCCCGGGCAGCATGTGCCAGCAGGGTCTCCCCGGGCCAGCACGAAGAGAGTCGGAGAAGGCCGGAGAGCGTCGGAGGACCATACCTGCAGGGCCTGGGCGAGAGGAGTGACGGCAGTGTCCCGCTCCGGTCGGGGGAGGAGGGAGCCGCGGTCGGACCGGCCCACCCTTGGGGAGCGGATCCGCCGGGAACGGCAGCGGCTCGGTTTGACCCAGGCCGAGTTGGCCGGCGAGGAGATGACCAAAAGCTTCATCAGCCAGGTGGAGGCTGACCTGGCCCGCCCCTCGTTGCGCACCCTCCAGCTCCTGGCCCAGCGCCTCAACCGTCCCGTCAGCTATTTTCTCGATGAACCGGAGGTCGATCCCCCCGCCCCACCCCTGGCCGCCTTCCCCGCGCTCCGTCAGGCCCGGGCCCTGGCCGCGGCCGGAGCCACCGCCCAGGCCTTGGAACGGCTGGATCAGGCGTTGGTGGAGCTCCCACCGACGGACCTCCTCTCCCAGGCCCGGCTCCTGAGCCTGCGGGCGGAGCTGATGGCCAGCACCGGCCCCCCCGACCAGGTGGTCCACGCGTACCGCCAGGCGGCCGACGCGTGGCGGGCCACAGGAGACGAGCGGGAGGAGGCCAGCCTCCTCTTGCACTGGGCCCGCTATGAGATGACCCGCGGCAGGACCGACCGGGCCATCCGCCTCCTCGAGCGGGGGCTCGATCGCCTGGGAGATTCCCCCGAGGATGAGTGGCTCCAGGCCAACCTCCGGGCCGAGTTGGGCCTCGCCTTGGCCCGCCGGGGCGCGCCCGCGGAAGCCATCGAACACCTGAAAGAGGCCTTGTGGGCCATGGACGATCTGACCGACTTCGCCCGTTACGGCGAGGTGGCCCTCACTTTGGGCCGGCTCTTGGGGCAGACGGGCGAGCACGAGGCGGCCCAGGTGATGGTGGAGCGCTCCCTCTACTTTTTCCAGGCCCTGGGCGACCGGGAGCGGACCATCGACGGCTACCTCCATCTGACCTGGGTCAAGGCCCGGGCGGGGCAAGGGGACGGGGCCCGTTGGGCGGTGGAGCAGGCCGACCGAATGGCCCGGGAGCTGCCCCCGGGCCATCGCCTGCAGACCGCGGTCCTGCGGGCCCGGGCGTGGTTGGCCGCCTTGGAAGGCCAGGTCTCCGCTGCCCAAGCCCTCTGGGGGGCCGCCATCCAGGCGGCCGGGCCCCAAGACCGGCCCTGGGTCCACCGGGAGCTGGCCCGGCTTCTCTGGCGGGAGGGGCGGCTGGAGGAGGCCCAGACCCAGCTCCAGAAGGCGCTGGACCTGCTGGAAGGGTCAGGCGATGCCGACGCCCCGTTAGGGCCCGTCCGGGAGGAGCTGGCCCGCGTCTGTGAGCAGCTGGGCCAGCTGGATCGGGCGGCAGGTCTCTTCGCCGGCGCTCTCGACTGGTTTCAGAAGAAGGGGATGACGGGCGGATGGATGGACAGCGGAGCCCTCTGGCTCCTGGATCTTACCCGGGGGTAGGCCCGCCGGCCCGTCTCCGCATCTTGGCGCTCCTCGCTGGGCTCTTGGTGCTGGCCAGCCTTTGGGCCCTCCAAAGATGGATCGGGCCCGGGGCCGCCCTGGTTGGGGCCGGAGCGACGGCGGCCGGCGGTCTCATCGGCTGGGCCTGGGAGCGCCACCGCCACCGCCGGGCGGTGGACCGACTGGTGCAGCTCCTGCGGGATCAGGACCCCGTGGGGGAAACCGGCGCCAGCCCGGGGCTGTGGGACCAGAGGCTACGAGGGGCTTCGGCCCAGCTCGCCCTGGCCCTGGCCGAGCGCGATCAGCGCTGGCAGGAGGCCCTGGGGTCCGCCCAGACCCGGGCCACCCTCCTCGACACCATTCTGGAGAGCCTGGATGACGGCGTCATCGCCCAGGACCAGCAGGGGCGGGTGCAGCTCTTCAACAGTGCGGCCGAGCGGCTCTTCGATCTGCCCCGTTCGGAGGTGCTGGGCCGCCCCTTGGTCGAGGCCATCCGGGAGTACGGCCTGGCCGAGGCCCTGGAAGCGGCCGCGGTCCAGGGGGCAGGCCAGACCCGGAGCGTCCGGCTGATGCGGCCGGTGGAGCGGGAGCTCCAGATCCGCTCGGCCCCCTTGCGCCGGGCGGACGGTGAGCTGGCGGGCGCGGTGGCGGTGCTCCGGGATGTGACGGAGATGCGCCGGCTGGAACAGGTTCGGACGGAGTTCGTGGCCAACGTCTCCCACGAGCTCCGCACGCCGCTCACGGCCCTGAAAGGCTTCATCGAAACCCTCCTGGACGGCGCCATGGACGACCCCGCCACCGCTCGCCGGTTCCTGGAGATCGTCCGGCGGGAGACCGACCGGCTGGTCAGCCTGATCAACGACCTCCTGGATCTCTCCCGGCTGGAGTCACCCCACCTGGAGGTGGAGCTGGTCCCCGTCAACCTGAGCCTCCTTGCGGCCGAATGCGCCGAGCTCTTCCGGCAGCGGGCCGAAAGCCGGTCCATCGATCTCTCCGTCCAGTGCCCCCCAGCGCTGTGGGTGATGGGCAATGAGTCCCTGCTCCGGCAGGTGCTGATCAACCTGGTGGACAACGCGGTGAAGTACACCCCCGAGGGCGGGCGGGTCTGGATCTCAGGCGACCGGGAGGGGGCTTGGGTGGAGCTGGCGGTGGCCGACACCGGGCCGGGGATCCCCGGCCGGGCCCTCAACCGGGTCTTTGAGCGCTTCTACCGGGTGGACAAGGCCCGCTCCCGGGCCATGGGCGGCACCGGGCTGGGGCTCTCCATCGTCCGGCACGCGGTGGAGCGGCAGGGGGGGCGGATCTGGGTGGAGAGCGCCCCGGGAGAAGGGAGCACCTTCCGGGTCCGGCTCCGAGCGGCGCCGGAGAAGGTAACGGCTTCGTAACATGGGCCTGGTACCATCAGAGGGGTGGATGCCGTGAAAGAGCGCATTCTGGTCGTGGACGACGAACCGTCCATCCTGGAGCTGGTCCGCTTCGCCCTGGAGCGGGATGGCTTCGAGGTGGTCACCGCCGCGGACGGGGAGGTCGCCCTCCGGGAGTTTCGCAACCGCCCGGCGGACTTGGTCATCTTGGACCTGATGCTGCCAGGAAAGGACGGTTTCGAGGTCTTCCGGGAGCTCCGCAAAGAGAGCCAGGTCCCCGTCATCATGCTCACCGCCCGGGGCGGTGAGGCCGATAAGGTTCTGGGGTTGGAGATCGGCGCCGACGACTACATGACCAAGCCCTTCAGCCCCCGGGAGCTGGTGGCCCGGGTGAAGGCCGTCCTCCGGCGGATGGAGCCCCGGGAGCCGGCGGAGAACCAGATCTTGCGGGTGGGCGAGATCACCCTGGACCCCTTGCGCCACCGGGTGACCGTCGGCGACCGGGAGGTCCAGCTGGCCCCCCGGGAGTTCGAGCTGCTCCGGATGCTCATGGCCAACCGGGGCGTCGTCCTGAGCCGGGAGACCCTGCTGGAAAAGGTGTGGGGCTACGATTACGTGGGCGACACCCGGACGGTCGACGTGCACGTGGTCCGTCTCCGCCAGAAGCTGGAGCCTGACCCGTCCAGGCCCACGTACATCGAAACGGTTCGGGGCGTGGGCTACCGTATGCGCGATCTTTAGGCGGCCCGTGAGGAGGAGTGGGGATGGAGGTTGAGGCGCAGACGGCCCCCCAGGGGGCCCATTCCTCGCCCAAGATCCGGGTGGAGGGTCTGTCGGTCTCCTACGGGGCCAAGCAGGCGCTCCACGAGGTGAGCCTGTCCATTCGGGCCAACTCGGTTCTGGCCCTCATCGGGCCGTCCGGCTGCGGGAAGTCCACCTTCCTGCGAAGCCTCAACCGGATGAACGAGCTGATCGACGGGTGCCGGGTGACCGGCCGGGTCGAGCTGGACGGCGTGGACATTTACGGGCCGGGCGTGGATGTGGTCGCCTTGCGCCAGCGAGTCGGCATGGTCTTCCAGCGGCCCAATCCCTTCCCCCGGTCCATCTTCGAGAATGTGGCCTACGGGCCGCGGCTGTACGGGATCCGGAACCGGCGGCGTCTGGAGGAGATCGTGGAGTGGGCCCTCACCCAGGCCGCGCTGTGGGATGAGGTGAAAGACCGCTTGGGCACCTCGGCGCTCGAGCTCTCCGGCGGCCAGCAGCAACGCCTCTGCATCGCCCGGGCCCTGGCCGTGGAGCCTGATGTGCTCCTCATGGACGAGCCCGCTTCGGCCCTGGACCCCGTCTCCACCGCCAAGCTCGAGGACCTCATCCAGCAGCTGAAGGAACGGCTGACGGTGGTCATCGTCACCCACAACCTGCAGCAGGCCGGCCGGATCAGCGACGAGACCGCCTTCTTCCTCGACGGCCGCCTGGTGGAGTTGGATCGGACCGACCGCCTCTTCGAGCGGCCCCAGGATCCCCGGACGGAAGCGTACCTCACGGGCCGCTTCGGGTAACCCCTTTTCCCAGAATTCCCCAGCCCGCTTGAGGGATAGGGGCCCGGCCGGCGGACAGACTAGGAGGCGTCAGAGGTCTGCAACGGCCGAGCTAAGATCGTTGCAGGCTCGAGAAGCGGGTCTGCAACGGTCGAGCAAAGGTTTCACCCGGTTCACAGGGCTGGATCGGGTGGAGCCGGAGCGAAGATCTGGGTCGGTTGCTCGTCTGGTCTGAAGCGTTCGTCAACGAGGGCTTTTGGGCTGGGCGAGGGATCGGCTCAGGTCGAGCCAAGACTGGATCGGGCTCTGTGGCTGCTCAACTGCGGTTGTGGAGACACCGGGATCCATCCCGGTCGGAAGATCGGTATGGATTCCCTAGGGGTCCGATCTGGTCGGGCAAAGGTTGCACCGGGCTCTGAAGCCATCGGTCTTTGCTCGCTGGTGAAGCCCGGTGACGTAAGGGTCCGTTGCAGCCGGCGCGAAGGTCGTTGTGGGCTTCTGACCTTTTCGCCCCCGGTCAGGCAAGGGGACCGGGGGCCTCTTCCTTTCCGGCCACCGGGCCGCCCAAGAGGGCCCGCAACCGCCGCAAGCCCCAGGCGAGACGGGACTTGACCGTGCCCAAAGGGACCCCGCAGCGACTCGCGATCTCCCGGAGGCTCAGCTGTTCATAGAAGCGGAGGGTGAGCACCTGCTGGTGCTTGGGGGAGAGCCGCCGGAGGGCCTCCACCACCCGATCCCGCTCGGCCCGATCGGCCACGAGCTCCCCCGGATCGGCCGCCCAGGGAACCGGCTTCCACCCCGCCGCACCGGCCTGGACCTCGTGCTGGCGGCGGGCCCGCCGGCCCGCATCCCGGCACAGGTTCCGGGTGATGGTGGCCAGCCAAGGCCAGACGGGCTCGGGGTGCCGGTACCGGTCCACCGCCTTCAAGAGGCGGACAAAGGTCTCCTGGGCCAGATCCTCGGCCGTCTCCCAGTTCTGGACCAAGCGGAAGGCCAGGCCCCGAACCCGCCGCCAGTAGCGCTGGACCAGGAGTTCCAAGGCCCAGACGTCGCCCCGCTGCACCTGGAGCAACAGCTCTTCATCGGAGAGCGCCGATGCGCCGTCCATCCCCAACCTCCCCTCTCTCCCTTCACCCCAGGCCGGCCGGCCCCCTCCCAAAAGAGGGAAGGGAGGAGCCAAGACGGAATCCACCGGTCCGGAGGTGGGCATCATGCTCCTCACCATCGATCTGGGGAATACCAAGGTCGCCATCGGCGTGTACGAAGGCGATCGGCGGGTGGCCCAGTGGCGCGTCACCACCGACCTGAATCGGACCGCGGACGAGCTGGGACTCCTCCTCGTTCAGCTCTTGGCCCACCAAGGCCTGCCCCGGGAGCGGGTGGAGGGGGCGGTGGTCGCTTCGGTGGTCCCGCCCGCGTTGGACCTGTGGCAGGAGGCGCTGCAGCGCTACGTGGAACGGCCCGTCTGGGTCGTAACGCCCGATTTGGACCTGGGGCTGACCATCAAGTACCACCGGCCCTATGAGTTGGGCGCCGACCGACTGGTGAGCGCCTTCGCGGCCGCGGAGCGGGTGGGGGTGCCGGCCATCGTGGTGGACTTCGGCACCGCGACCACCTTCGACGTGGTCTCCCGCCAGCGGGAGTACCTGGGTGGAGCCATCCTCCCGGGCGCTCAGATCGCCCTGGACGCGCTCGTCGAAGAGACGGCCCAGCTGCCCAAGGTGGGCTGGAGCCGGCCCCAGCGGGTCATCGGCCAGAGCACCACCGAAGCCATCCAGGCGGGCATCTACTTCGGCACCGTGGGACAGGTGAAGGAGATCACCCGCCGGATCCGGGCCGAGTTGGGCGAGGAGGCCCGGGTGGTCGCCACGGGCGGCTTGGCCCCGCTCATCGGCCCGGAGCTTGAGGAGGTGGACCTGATCGAACCCCACCTGCTCCTGGACGGGCTGGCTGCCATCTACCGCCGCCTCAAGAGGTTGGGCCACTGGTAGCCAGGAGCTGGACCACCCGATCGAGGATCTGGTGCGCGACGGCCTCTTTGGACATCAGAGGCAGAGGCTCCGCCTGGCCCGAGCGGTGCAGGAGGGTCACCCGGTTGGTCTCGCTCTCAAAGCCGGCCCCCGGCTCCAGCACGTCGTTGAGCACCAAGAGGTCCACGCCCTTGGCCGCCCGCTTGGCCCGGGCCTGGGCCAGGTCGGCGTTGGTCTCGGCCGCAAAGCCCACCAACACCTGGTGGGGCGCCCGCTGCCCGGCCAGCTCCGTGAGGATGTCCTCCGTCCGTTCCAGCTCCAGGCGGAGCCCCTCCTGGTGCTCCCCCTTCTTGATCTTGGCGGGCGCCTGTTGTCGGGGCCGGAAGTCGGCCACCGCCGCCGCCATGACCAGAACATCGCACTGGAGGAAGTGCTCCAGGAGCGCGGCCCGCATCTGCGCCGCGCTCTCCACCCGGATCACCCGCACCCCCGGTGGATCGGCCAGGGCGACGGGCCCCGTCACCAGGGTGACCTCCGCGCCCCGGGCCCGGGCCGCCCGGGCGACGGCAAAGCCCATCTTGCCCGAGGAACGGTTAGTCAAGAAGCGGACGGGATCGATGGCCTCCCGGGTCGGCCCGGCGGAGACCAGCACCCGCACGCCCTTCAAGTCCGCCGACTCCGCCCACTGAACCAGCCCCTGACCCCGATCGATCGCCTCGGCCGCGGCGGCCAGGATCTGATCGATGCTGGCCAGGCGGCCCGGCCCCTCAATCCCCGTGGCCAAAGGCCCCCACTCCGGCCCCACGGCGACCACGCCCCACCGGGCCAGTTTGGCCAAGTTCTCCTGGGTGGCCGGGTGGAGGTACATGATCCGGTTCATGGCCGGCGCCACCACCACCGGCGCCTGGGTGGCCAAGAAGGTGCAGGTGAGCAGATCATCGGCCAGCCCCGCCGCCATCTTGGCCAGGATGTTGGCCGTCGCGGGCGCGATGAGCAAGAGGTCGGCTTCTTCCGCCACGTGGACGTGCCGCATCAGCTCGCCCGGCGGCGGGTCAAAGAGATCCACCAGCGGCTCCCGGTAGGTCAGCTCCCGGAAGGTGAGGGGGGCGATGAACCGGGTGGCGGCCCGGGTCATCACCACCTGGACCTGAGCCCCTTCCTGGGTCAAGCGCCGGGCCAGCTCCACCGCCTTGTAGGCGGCGATGCTCCCGGTCACCCCCAGCACCACTCGCTTCCCCTGCCAGCCCCCTTCGGGTCGTCTCATGCCGTCCTCCCCGCCTTTCCCCTCTGCATGCAGGCTTGTCCTCCGCCATCATAGCGGACCGGGCCCAGCCGCCGCAATCGCGGCTCCTCCGACGCGAAAAGCCCTGGAAGGCTCAGCCTTCCAGGGCCTCGTTGGTTGCGGGGGCCGGATTCGAACCGGCAACCTCCGGGTTATGAGCCCGACGAGCTACCGTTGCTCCACCCCGCGTCGCGGGCGGTCATCCGCCCGAAAAAGGCTTCCCGGCAGCGTGCTACTCTCCCACGGGGTCGCCCCCGCAGTACCATCGCCGCTGGAGGGCTTAACGACTGTGTTCGGAATGGGAACAGGTGGGACCCCTCCGCCATGGCCACCGGGAAAC